>NZ_JBLJAK010000046.1:0-35407 GCF_047530105.1 Serratia sp. T13T92
ACTATGGCCATGATCCGTGCCTTAAACAAAATGACGCGTGCAGGGATGCCAGAAAGTGTGCGGATTGCCTGAGGAAATCAGTGACGAGAGGCGCTTTTATCTAAATCCGAATTATTCAACAAAGCCCCGTTAGAGACCTTATATCCATTGGTGGTTGTTCCCGTCGCCCCTTTTCCAACTTTGGAGCCCTTGGCATTAATCAGCGCTGGTATTGTGGCCGCCATCGCTGCCGCTGTATCCTTGTCAAGTCCAAGCGCCTCGAACTTCTGTTGCCACCCTAAATTGGCAACTGTCCCTTCGGCTTCCATACTGGAACTGTACACTGCTGACAGGTAGTTCTTGAACTCGTTAGGTAACTTGCCGTCAGCGTCCAACTGCTTGATGGCTTTATCGAACACGTCCCACTGATCAACCAGATAACCATACTTATTCCCACATTGATCAGGCTGACTGCTACAGAACTCCAGCATTTCCTTCTGCTGTTTCAGGTTGGTCTCTACCATGTCCTGAATCACTTGCTGACAGGCTGCACCCTCACACGTCCTGGCTTTCTGCGCGAAGTTATCAAGCTGAGTTACGCTGAGGAAGTTATTCTCCACCGCATTCTTGCCGGCCTGAGCCCCCGCCAGAGCATTCGCAGTGCTATCCCCAGTCACGCCACCGGCCAAACCCGCTGCCAGCGTCGACAGCGCACTGAGACTCTGCTTCTGCTCCTCACTCAGTTTAGCAATTTTTTCCGGCGTGTCTGCACCATATAACTTCTCTGCCAGATAACGCGCGGCCAATTCACCACCAGCAGCCCCCGCAGCACCCGCGGCTGCCGAGTTGCCACTCACTTGTGCCGCTATCGCCCCCCACACCGCATGGGCAAGCGCGTTGGCCGTTTCATTCGTACCGGTATAATTCTTGATTTGCTCTGCCGCGTACGGGCTCAAACCACCAGCAAGTGCCTGGGAGATATTTCCCCCTGCCAGGCCCTGCAACGCAGCCGTTACCGCCTGCGCCGCTTTCTGCAAGTCACTGCCCGTACCATACTGCTTCATGGCCTCTTTATACGCAGTGGTGTCTTTCAGGATGCTGACGTACTGATCAATCTCTTCCTGCTTGGCATTTTTTCCCGGCTCCGGCGGCAGTTTCCCATCTTTCGCCAGATCGGCCTTAGCCGCATTCAGCCCGTTTATCTCACCCTGCGTGCGGATGATATCCGCTGCCTGCCCGCCGATCTCGCCAATCAGCTGCGCCTGTTTCAACCGGTTCTGCTCTTTCTCCTTGTCGAAGATCGGCGCAATGCTGCCGTTGGCATTCTCCGTATCCCGGCTCAGGTCGGCGACATTTTGTTGCTGGTTGTCCTTGTCACGGACAGTGATGTTACCTTCGCTCACCGCCGCCTGCGTGGTGCCGCTAGCATGGCCGCTGCCGTTCAGGCCCGATAGCATCCCGCCCGCCAGGTTGCCCTGAAACTCCTTACCACCAAAGTCACCACCGCCACTTATCCCGACCCCGACATGTTCGACGTTGTAGTCCGCCTTATTGTGCAGGTCACTGAAGCCCAACGTCCCCGTATCCAGGCTGTTTTTGTCCGCCGTGCCCGTTGAACTGATTACCGCGCCATCCAGTTGGGTATGCTCGCCGACCTTAACGTCAAAGCCGCCCTTGCCCGCAAAGATCCCAGTCTGCTCCTGCACCGAGTCGTAGTTGCTGTGCATCTTGTCCTGGCTCAGGTTCAGGTAGCCAGAACCGCTCATCGAGCCCCAAGTGAAGCTGCCACCCGCACTGGCGTTCTGCTGCTTCATGTCGTAGAGATCGCTGTCCTGCTGGCTGGAGAGCGTCAGGTTGCGCCCGACGTCAACATCCACCTTGTCACCGCTGACCTGTGCACCGGCCAGGGTGGTATCGCGCCCGCTGTTCATGGCAAGCGTCTTACCGCTGTCGATGGTTGTCTCTGTCCACTGCGTACCGGTGCCTTTCTCACTGCCTTTGCCAGCGTTGACGTTGGCGAACACCTTGATACCCGTGTCTTTACCCAGGCTCAGGCCGATACCGATTTCACCGCCGCTGCTCTTGTTACTCCCCGTCTGCTGCTGGGAATTAGCAGCCCCGGCAAGCAAGATGTCGCGAGAGGCATCGATGGTGGTATCGCCACCCGCCTTCAACTGGCTACCCGCAATCACCACATCGCCACTGTTGGCACCACTGCCTTTGCCGGTTGCGGTCACCGACAGATTATTACCCGCCGTCAACGTCGAACCGGTGACATTATCAGAGACCTGTTTTTGCGTGGATGATGACTTCTGGGCCCCCAGAGAAAGGCTGACGCCTATCGCATTACCCGCATTACCCTTGGTATTCTCCAACACAGCGGCCTGCCCTGCCTGCACCCCAGACAACGCGGCTTTGGTGCCCTGCAAGGCAGCCAAACGGCCATCGCTTTCACTTTTGGCACTCTGCGCTGCCGCTATTGCTGAGTTGGCCGCTGCACCGGCCGCACCGGACAACGCCACCGTCAGGCCACTCTGCTTCTGCTCAAACCGCTCTTCTACCGTACGCAGGTCATGCCCCGGTTCGATAACGACGCTGTCGCCAGTAACGCTGAGATTTTTACCGGCAATCAGATCTGCGCCGCCAATATGTGCCTTGCCGCCCGCAACGATATTCACATCGCCACCGGTCGAGCCGATAGTGCTGACACTCTGGCTCTGCGTGGTACCGTCTTCGTTCACCTGATGGCGAGAGCTGGAGCTACCAATCGTCACCCCGATACCGCCGGTGCCCATCAGCCCGCTCTTTTTCTTCTCATCCAACCGATAGCTGGACTGTTCTTCCGTCGCCGCCACGATTTCGACGTTGTTACCTGCTTGCAGGTTAACTTTGCCGTCGCCAACAACCGAAGACCCCTTCACCGTCAGATCGTTACCCGCAGACAGAGACACGTTGTCGCCGCTCAGCAGCGTGCCTTTTTCCTGCGTGGCGTAATCTTCCCGCACCGTGTGGGTGGTAGTCTTCGACAGGAACCCTTTTTTGGTCTTGGTTTCTTCGAAGAAGGAGTAGTCGCTTTCGGTGGCGCTGTTGAGCGTCAGATCGCGCCCGGCGCTCACCGCAACATCACCGCTGGCCTGCACCTGTGCCGCATTCAAGGTGGCATCTCGATCGGCGCGAATGGTGGTGTTGCCCCCGCTGGCGATCTCCGTTCCTTGCTGGCGAATGGACTCATCCACCTGCTGGCGTTTACCTTCCTTGCTCTCGCGGTATTCGCTGGTTTGCTGGGTGTTGAGGTTCACGTCACGCCCGGCGTTCAGGTTGACGTTTTTGTCCGCCACCATCGCTGCAGCCTGCGAGTTCATATCCCGCCCTGCATCCAGCGTTAAATCGCCGCCGCTGGTGAGGGTGGTGCGCGTGGCATCGTTACTGCGCTGTTCGGTGCCGTTATCTTTCTGCCGGGTGCTCGCTTCCTGCGTTTGCAGGTTGATATCGCGCCCAGCCATCACGGTGGTATCACTCTGGCTGCCAACCTGGCTGGCCTTCACGTTGACATCACGGCCTGCATCGGCCGTCAGCGGCCCACCAGCACTAATTTCGCTGCCCTGGCTGCTGTAAGTTTCGCTCTCTCTTACGTTCCGCCAGCTCTGATATTTATCGGCGCTGTAGGTGGTGTTGGCCAGGACGTTGATATCGCCCCCCGCCAGCAGATCCATTGCACCGCCGGAAGTCAATTTGGCTCCCAGGATATCGATGTTGTTGCCAGCGCTCAGGCTCAAGCTGTCCAAGGCCTGGATGGTGCCGATATCGCCGATTTCCGTGCGTGACAGCGACAGGCTTTGTGGCATCCAGCCGCCCAGAGAACCCTGGGTATTCCACTGATTCGTCAGCGTCTGGTTGATGATGCTGCCATCAAGGCTTTCCAACTGCACCGTTTTGCCGCTGATGATTGAGCCGATATTGTTGATATCGCCAATCGCGCTCAGTTGCAGGTTGCCACCCGCATTGAGCAGGCCAGCATTGAGATTGCTGATGCTGTTCTGGCTATCGAGCGTCAGCGCGTTCTGTGCGGTCAGCGTGCTGCCACTGTTGGTGATATTACCGGCGGTTAGCGAGACATTTTTCCCGGCAATCACGCTGCCGTTATTGATAGTCACATCTTTTGGTGACAAGTAGAGCTTCGGCACCATCACCGTCTGGCCATTGATGCTGGTCGCTTCCCACCACAAGATGCTGTGATCCAAAGAGGCGATCTGCTGCGCCGTCAACGAAACCCCAAACTTCAGCCCAAGAGACTGTTGCGCCCTGGCGGCGTTATCCATCAGGGTTTGCATCTGCTCCAGGTCTGAACCTATCCCGTTCAGATAACGGCTGCCCGTCTGATTCAGCATGGCATTGCTGACGTAACGGGTGTCAAAGGCCGCATCCCCCAGGAAACGGTAGTCGTAATCCGGGTGGAGGTTCAGGCGGTCAAGGAAATAGGAAGAGCCGATAAATTTGTCTTCCACCGTGAACTGTTCGTTGGTTTCACGCGGGCTCTGGCCTGGGGTGATCCCCAGCAATGCGTAGAGATCGCCAAACAGGCTCGGATCGAGTTGCCCCAGCCCGTTAAGTTTCGGGTTGGTGGTGATCAGATACGGGCTGTCCGGATCGGTAGACGCCACAAAATAGCCGTTCTCGCCCGTAGGCAGAGGATACGCACTGGTATCGACCGTTTTGCCTTGATACTGGTTTAAGGCCTTACCATCCGTGCCGATCAGGTCCTTGCCATCGGTGGTGGTGTTTTGTAACTTGGCTCCATCACCCAGATTGGCGTTACCCTGGTCACCTTCGCTGTATTTTCCTAACCCGGTGAGCTCAGGCGTGACGTTATCCAGGCCGCTGCCCCCGTTAATCTGTTGCAGGGCATTTTGCAGGCTGTCTTGCCATTCAGGCGAATTGACCGCCGCCTTATCACCGGCTGACAACGCCTGTTTCTCTACGGCATTACCGATTGTCTGTTGGCTCAGGGTATTGAGCGTTGGGGCATTGATAGTGTGACTTACACCACCAGCGTTGGGTGAGGTGGTGGTATTACTCAGATCGTTGGCAAAGTTGGCCACGACGTTACCGCCCGCCTGAATAACGGAACGGTAGATTTCACCTTCTCCACGTTCATAGCGTACTTCGCCCGTCGCCGTGTAGACGATGTAGTTGGATGTAATCTCCCCTTTAGAAACGCTGGTTTCTGGCACCGGAACTGTGCTCAGGCCATAACCATACTGATACGTTTGATAGCGGGTTTCACTGCCCGAGAACCAGGATTGGTTATTCAGGTTACTCCCTGAAAGATAGGCATTGTTGTTGGCTAAAATATTGCTGGCCTGATTGTCCAGTTGGCCGGCATAAAGGCTGAGATCGCGTCCGGCCGCGATACGGGCTGCGCCACCGTTTGCCGTGACGGTGACCGTCGAAACGCCAGAGGCAAACTCCTTAATCCGTTGATTAAGATAAGGCGTTGGCGTTGAACTGTAATACCTTGTCGGAGACGCTCCGTGGCCAGGGCTGCCGCCGCCCGATTCCCAGGACTTGATGACATAGCCGTAGTCGCCTTTGTTGAAGAAGGTTAACGGTATTTTGGCCTCAAAATCTGTCACCCAGGAGTACTGCGGTGCGCTGCTTTCAGAGCTAACCACACTCAAGCCATCGCGCTGATTCAGCAAATGGGCGGTGTTAATGGTGATATCACCATTTTGTGTCTCGATGGTGCCGGAACTGTTCACCACTTCAGCGTTGGCATTGCCCGCCATATCACGCTGCATCCACAGGCTGTTGCCCGCCAGGATGTCACCGCGCAGGTTTTTGATGCTGTTGGCCAGTAGGAACAGGTTGTTACCGGCATACAGCAAGGCGGTGTTAATCAGGCTGCCAGCCGCATTCAGCGTCATCGAGCCCAGCGTGCCGGTAAACCCGTCAACGGTGATATCGCTCTGGCTGTTCAGGGTTACGTCGCCCCCTGATTGCAGCGTTCCGGCCGCGTTCATGGCAATAGCACTGCCACTTAGGGTGCTGGCCCCACTTCCACCAGTGATTTGCCCATTGTTGGTCAAGATGCCGTACGCCGTGAGGTTGACGCTTTGCCCCTGGAGAGTGCCTTGGTTGGTCAACGCCCCCTGGCTGTTAACGTTCAGGCTCTGGCCTGCGGCAATCACGTTCTGGCTGGTAAAGGCGTTTACCAGTTTTAGCGTCAGGTTACCCAACGCCACGACCTGGCCACGTTGGTCAAAATCGCCACTGCTCAGCAGTAAATCGCCCCCGCTGAACATTTTCCCTGTCTCTTGTAGCGCCACCTGACCGGCATTGATGCCAAGCCCGGAGGTGCCAAGCAGCGTGCCACCGTTAGTCAGTTGCTGGGTATTCAACGCCAGGTTGCTTCCCTGGATCGTGCCCTGATTGTTCAGGCTGCCTGCGGTCAACGTTCCCTGCAGTTCTGCCAGTAAGGTACCGCTGTTGTCCAACGCATCCGCATTCAGTAACAGGGAGCCTGCCTGTAGCCAACCGGTGTTGGTAAATTGCGAGCCATGGAGTGACAGATCGGAGCCAGCAAGTAGGCTTCCGTCATTACGCCCTGATATCGTCCACTCGAACCGGGTGTCAGCACCGCTTTGTATCAGGCCGCTGCTGACCCAGTACGGCGAGGTAATGGCGAGTGCGTTCTGGCTGAGAAGGGTACCCGTGGCGTTATTGGTCAACCCACCGGTAAGGTTCAGCGTTAAGCCTGTTTCACCTTGTACGCGCCCACTGTTGGTTAACGTACCGCCGTTAACCCACACGCCGTTCCCCTGGATACGCCCAAGGTTGGTGACCGAGGCCGCATCCAGTTTCAGGTCACCCGCCGTCAGCAGGGTTGTATCTTGCTGTTGGGTGAAATCCCCGCTCAGCGCGACCGTCAGGCCGTCAACGCCGCTGATTTCGCCCTGATTATTCAGGGTGTCAGCGTGTAGGGTGAGATTTTTTGCCAGCCACTGCCCGGCGTTGATTAACGACTGTGCCTGTAATGCAGCTGCACCATTGGCGATAATTTTGCTGCCAGCCGTCGAATTCAATGCCCCAGACAGAGCCATTTGCAACGCATCCGCACTCTGGATTGAGCCACTGTTATTCAACGTCTGAGCATTCAGCAGGATCTGTTGCCCCTGCCAGCGGCCGTCATTGGTCACCGTACTGCCATTAACAGAAAGCGTTCCCTGCGTCAGGAGTGAGCCCTGGCTGCCGTTCACCAGCGTCAACAACGGGACGGAGAATGCCTGAATGCCTAACGTCAGCGACTGCAGGCCGATCAGCGTACCTGCGTTATTCACCAAGTTCTGTGTCAGATTGAGGATGTTACCCTGTACGGCACCTTGGTTATTCAACGTAGCGCCCGCCAAAGACAGACTTCCGTCACTCAGGACGGCACCGTCATTGGTCAGCGTCTGCGCCTGTATTTCGCTGTTACCCTGGCTAAGCAGTGACCCTTCATTCACCAGTTCATCGGTGACGTTGACGGCCAGAGAATCGCTCCCCAGCAGGCTGCCACGGTTCATCCAGCCCGTGGCCGTGACGTGGGTTTGCCCACCCTGAACCAACCCTTCTGAGGTCAGTTGCCCAGCATTCAGCGACAATGCGCCTCCGGCCAACGTACGGCTTGACGCACCCAGCGTCAGCGCATCACCGTGGGCATTCAGCCACTCGCTACCTTGCCATAATCCCGTGTTATTCAGCGCAGCGGTATCCAGCGTCAACCGGTTGGCCACCAGCTTGCCGCTGTTGGTTAAATAGCCGCCGCTCAGGTTCAGAGTCCCCAGGCTGCCCATCTGCCCGCTGTTTTGCAGCGTATTGAGCACCGTGCCAGTCAGGCCCGCAACCGCGTTTATCGATCCGCTGTTATCCAGGCTATCGACGCCAAAGGTCAGGCTATTCCCCTGCCAGGATCCGGCGTTGGTAACTGCGCCACCGTTGACTGCCAGCTCACCATCGCTCAACAGTTGTGCACCGGCCAGCACGTGCAGCGCGGTGCTGTTCAGAGTCAGCCCGGTATTGCCCTGCATGATGCCGCTGTGAGTCACGGTGCCACTATCCACCGCCAGCGTATTACCCGCCAAGACTCCGGCATTGTTCACCGATTGGCTGCGGAAAGTGGCATTTTCACGGGCCACCAGTTGGCCGCCTTGTTGGTTTACCAAGGCACCCTGCACATTCAGGTTCAGGTTGTTCGCCAGGATGCTGCCCTGGTTGGTGAATTGCAGGCCGGTGAGAGACAAATCATCATTCACCTGCAATAGGCCCGCGTTTTCCAGTTGATCGAGCGCCAGCTCCAGCGCACCGCCGCTGACCAGCTTCCCGCTGGCAAGGTTACTGATATTGGGGATAGCCAGTTGCAGATGGCTGTTGCCCTGTAGCAAACCACTGTTGGTCAGCTGTGGCGCGGTCAATACCACCTTGTCTGCCGCCAGGGTGCCCTGATTCAGAATCTGGGCCGCCTTGAGATCAAACCGATCCTGGCTCAGTAACAGGCCACTGTTGAGCATGTCACCGGTCAGGTCTGCCGTCAGGCGATCTTGCGCCTGGGCACTGCCACTGTTCTGCCAGGTCTGGGCTTTCACCGCCAGTTGTTGTCCCTGCAGAGCGCCCTGGTTGACCAACTGCTGGCCTTCAAGGCGTAACGCCCCGCTAGATAACATCTGGCCTGTGGCTGCGTTATTGAGATGAGTGCCGGAAAGTTGCAGGGATTGGCTACCCTGCACCAGCCCCTTGTTGATAACGTCGCCCACGACGGAGAGCACGGTGGCCGCCAGCCATCCCGCGTTGTCCACTGAGCCCGCAGAGACGTTCATCCCTTGCTGGCCTAGGATCTTCCCTTGGTTGGTCAACGTATTGGCGACTGTCAGGCTCGCCGTTTGTTCACTCAGCGCATTGCCGTTGTTAAGCCACTCTTGGGTGGACAGACCCAGTGTCTGGCCCTGAAGCAATCCGCTATTGGTCAGCGAATCTGCCCGTAATGTCAGTGCTCCGCCACTGAGTAAAACACCCCCGAGCTGGTTGTCTAACGTGGAGGTGCCGATATTGAGCTGACGGCTGCCTTGCAGAATCCCCGTATTGAACAGGGCCGTGGTATCCAAGGTCAGCGTCGTTGCGGCCAGCTGGCCATCATTACTGAACTGAGGGGTGGCCAACGCCAGGGAGCCGCTCGCGTTGACGGTGCCGTTTTGCTGGTTGCTGAACTGTTTGGCCAGTGACAAGACCATCAGGACCGCCTGCATCGTCCCGGCGTTGGTCAAGGTGTCTGCAATCAGGTTTAGCGAACCGCCGGTAAGTACACGCCCACGGTTGGTGGCTTCCGCAGCCTTGATAGCAAGAGCGCTGTCGCCCTGCAACGTGCCGCTATTGGCGATGCTGTTGGTGTTCAGGGTCAGTTGATCGGCAGCCAGTTGTCCGGCATTCGACAACGCCATAGCGTTCAGTGACAGCTTATCTTTCGCCAGTAGCAAACCGCTCTGCTGGTTATCGACTCGCTGGGTTTTGGCCGTCAGGTTCACGGCATTGATTTCACCGCTGTTGAGCAGTTGTTCGCCACTGAGCACCAAATCCCGATCGGTGGTGATCAGTCCGGCGTTTTTCAGCGTCGGGATGGCCAGTGACAGGGCATTGGCCGTATACACGGTGCCGCCCTTGTGGTTGTCCATCAGGCGGGCGATAAGATCCAGGGTCTGACTGCCTTGTAGCAAGCCGCTATTGGTCAGCGTCTGGCTGTTAATCTTCAAGACAGGAGCGACCAGCGTACCCTGGTTGGTCAGGGTGTCCGCCTTCAGGGCCAGGGTTGCGGCATGGCTTTTACCACTGTGCAGCAGTGAGCCAGCCTCTACCGTTAATGCCCCTTTCGCCGTTTGGGTACCCGCCAGCGTGGCTTGTTGTGCCTGGAGGGTGAGATTGCCCCCGCTTTGTATCTGAGCCCCCGGCTGCGTGTTCAACGTCGTGCCATGCCAGGCCAGATCGCCACCCGCATTCCATTCCCCACCTAACGTGGCGTTACCCGCGTTAACCGTGATCTTGCCTTGGCTGGTGGTGAGGGAATCTGCCGCCGTGCTCAGCGTATCGCTGTTGAGGGTTAACCCCGTCGCGCCAGAGAGCAAGCCGTTCTGCTGCAGTGTTCCAGCCCACAGCGTCAGGCTGTCGTCACTCAGCAACTCGCCGTAGCGGCCATTTCGCAACGTATCGCTGACGGTAAGATCGGCTTTGCCTTTGGCACTCAAGGTGCCGTCTTGATCCAACGTCTGGCTGGTAAGGGCCAGCGCCCCTCCACTCAGTATCTTGCCGCTGTTGGTGAGCGACTGACCGCTCAGCGACAGGTTACCCTGGCTCTGAACGGTTCCACTATTCCCCAGGTTGGAAAGGGTGCTTTGTATAGCCCCATTGGCCGCCAGCGTGCCGCTGTTGACCAAGCTGGCACCACTGAGGATCAGGTTTTGCCCAGCGGTCACTTGCCCCTGCGTCATCCCGCTATTGAACAACGCCATGTCAACATGGCGGGCAGCATCAATCTGGCTGGAACTGTCCACCCGCGCGTCACGAGTCCTCAGGGTAACATCATTGCCGGCGGTCAACTTGCCGCTGCTCATCTGCAACGTACCGCCGCTGGTGAGAGCGATATTCTGGTCACTGACCAGCGTGCCGCCCTGCTGGGAGAGGTCCCCCTGGCTGTTTAACGTGATGGAGCCGGTGGCCTTGTGGTCACCCAACATGCTGATACTTTGCCCTGTCGCCGTTAATGCACCGCCTTGCGCCAGCGAATTATTGAGCGTCAATTTGCCGTTGGCATCCAGGGTGATATCCCCGGCACGGGCATTGAGGTTACCGAGGTTGACGCCAACGCCCTTGTCGCTGGAAACCAGATGGATACGGTTGGCATACATGCCCCCCAGCGCACCGGTATCGACCGCCACTTTAGGCGCTTCGCCCTGGCCCGCGATCGGGGTCGCATTACCCTGTGCATCCACACGGTTGGCACCCAGTGTAATGGTGGCATCCTGGGCATACAGCTGGGCGTTGATCTCGGTGGCACGGGCAATCAGGGCAAATTTCCCGCTCTGGCTGGCATCCAGCCCTTTGCCCTGAATGCTGATGGCCCCTTGCGTGACTTCCAGCGCCTGCAGTTTGCCGTCGGGCCCTAACACCGGTTTACCGGTCGTCAGCGTCGCATTCGGGGTGTTGATGAAGCCGCAGCCGTCGCAGGTGATGCCGTAAGGGTTGGCAACCATCACGTTGGCCTGCTTGCCCGCCACCTCCAGATAGCCTTGCAGTTGGGAGCGGTTCGGGGCGACAACCTCGTTGATGATGCCTCGGGCTTCCTGCCCGGCCTTCAGATTGGGGTTGTTCTGGATCAGGCCGCCAAGCTGGGTCTGATTGAGCTGTCCGGTGGCGTTGTTGAGGATCAGCCCCTCTTTGCCCACGTTGAATTCATTGTATTTATTATGGGAAATGCCCGCCTGATTAGGCGTAGCAATATTGACCACCGGCACACCATTACCAGCCTGATCGAGCCGGGTATTCCCTTCGGCGACGTTAACACCGTTCGCCAAGGCGGGCAGCAACGGCTGCCAAGCTAACAGGCTGCACAGGGTATAGCTCAACCAACGCTGGCTGGCATGAATGGGCCGATCGTCTTTTTGCGTCATCCTTGAAACCTTTCCCTGTCAATTAAAGAACGATGTTAATACGGTAGTAAATCGACACCCGATCCGGCTCTAACCAGCTCGGATGCGCCAGCGGCCAGCCCACGGTAAATTGGCTGCTGAAATAGCGGTTACGGCTGCCCAGCCCCACCGCGCCGCCCCACAACGTGCCGGAAGCGTAGGCGTCCACGGAGTCGTGGCGCAGATAACCGCCATCTACGGCAGCCAATACGGAAATATCGCCCAGATACGGCAGGCTGAACGGCGACCAGTTGACCTCGTTACGCCAGTAGCCGCCTTTGTCGCCGGAGAGATACTGTTCCTTGAAGCCACGCACCGAACTTTCACCGCCGAGGGTCAGGCGCTCACTGCCGTAGAGGCGATCGGGCGTCCACTGGCCATACAGGCTGGTGAGGTAGTTCCAGTTCTGCGCCAACGGCAAGTAATAGCTGCCGGAGAGCGTGTATTTATTAAACTCCGCCTTGGGAGCTTCGCTGGCCTTGCCGCTGTCATCTTCCGCGCCTAACCAGGGAACGCCACGGCTGTAGGAGGGGTTGAGCGTGGCAAAGCCGCCCAACAGTTTTTGGCTATGGCTCACGCCCAAAGATACGCTGGTCAGTTTACGGCTGCTGCTGTCCAGCCGGGTGTCATTAAGATAGTTGCGGTTGATACGGTGGGTCAGGCCCAGCGCCAGGCCGGTTTTCATGTCACTGTTACGGAACAATACGCGCGAAACGTTGAAGCGATGGGTCTGGCTGTCGCCGGTGGATCGCCAGTCAAAACCCTGATTGTCGATCGTCGAGAGATAGTCGCTGTAGGAGTAGTTGTAATCCATCAGCCAGTAGCCGTAAGGCAAGCTGACACCAGCCTGGACGCTGCGGGCATCGTGGTCGTTGGCAAAATCGCTGCTGCGCGCGCCGGTCACAAACCACTGATCCGCCAGCCCCAGCAGGTTATTGCCGGTCAATGAGCCGTTGATCTGCCCGGTGCCGGTACTTTTTTGCCCACTGTTGTCAAAACCTAGCCCCAGCATCACCGGGAACTCTGGCTTGGCGGTCAGGTTGACCACCGAATAGCCCGGTTGGCTGCCGGGCAAGATTTCAATCTGCACCGGTTGCTGGCGCAGGCGGTTGATCTGCTCCATGCCTTGTTCGATATCGCGCAGGTTAAGAATGTTACCCACCAGGCCGGGGAACGCCATCTTCAGCATTCGATCATCCCGTTGGTCCAGCAAGATCTTTTCCAACTGCCCTTCCAGCACCAACAGCTTCAATTCCCCATGGGACAGGTCTTGCTCGGTCAGGAAAGCGCGGCTGGTGATATAGCCCCGTTCGATATACCAATCGGAAACCTGCTGCACCAGGGTGTTGATCTGGGCCAGATTCAGGCAGCGTTGCAGATAGGGTTGCGTCAAGGCTTGCCGCGCACGGGCGGGCAGATGGCTGGCACCATCAAGGTGAATGGTCGTAATGGTGAAGCACGGCCCGCCGGGGGCTGTGGCTGCTGGCGTTTGTGGCAGCACCGGGGTCAGGCTGCGTTGCAATTCCTGACGTTGTTGTTGGTTTTGCTGCAACAATTCACGTTGTTGCTGTTGGATAGTATCTCGATCCGCCGGGCTGAGCATATTGGCGCCAACAGCCGAACTGAGAGAAAGAAATAACAATGATACTGCCAACCGCTGAGCTACTGAGTCCATTCAGATAAACCGCTTTAATGATTTTGCGGCATTCTAACGACATAATTCGGCATCAGACAAGCAAGAGATCGTGACTCTGCGGGACTTCGAGGTATCGTAATTGGCATAAATCTCAGAGTGAGGCGGGGTAAATATTCTGAAATTGTTTTAATGCCTGCACTTTATTTGATGTATGCAAATTAAACAGTCAATTATGCTAAATAGAGGCGGACTTTTCTGATTAAAAAAATAATCGGCAGCCGTGCCCAATTTATACGACAGATTAAGTCATCAATTAAGCCCAACCCGTTAAGTGGGCGCAGCATGCAGCGCCCACCAGAATAAGTTTGGTCACAGAATCTATTCTGAGCTTGATGCTTAGCTCGCTATCGGCCCTGAACCGCCCTTGTCCAACGGCTCTTCCGGTTCGGCTGGCAGCACCATATAAGTGCCCTCAAATACTGCCCCTTTGTCATCGTCACCGAATAAATGCACTTCTGCCTGCACGCGCGCCCGGCGGCCACGCGCCAAACGAGCCAGATCGCCACTCAATGAGCTCAGGTCGGCAACGGCTCTCGGCCTGCCGGTGATCGGTTTGCTGTAACGAATATGGGCGTCTGCCAGAATAATCGTGCCCCCAAGGTGGCGCTCACGCAGCAGCAGCCAGATCAGCCCCCAGGCGGTCAGCGTTGCCAAGGAGAACAGGCTACCGGCAAACAGCGTATGGTGCGGATTCTGATTACCCACCTCCGGCATGGTAGTAACAAAACGCTGGCCGGTATATTGGCTGATGCGCACCCCCATTTTTTCACTGAGAGGGATATGTTCATACCAGGCTTGTTGTAGCTGCCCGCACCAGTCGGGGCGATGAAGAATATCGTCCAGCGTGGCTACGGGTTTGATCATCATGTAATGGCGGATCGGCGTAGTTTGCGGCGCAGTGATTTCGCCCTGGTTGATAAAGCCCAGCTTGGCAAAGAAGTCTACCGCATCCTCACGGGCGCTACACACCACCCGCTTCACCCCTTCCTGGCGCGCTACGGACTCCAGGGTCATTGCCACCAGAGTTCCCAGACCTTTGTCCTGCACTGTGGGATCAACCGCCAGGAAGCGGATAGCGGCTTCGTTATCGGCATTGATATACAGGCGGCCAATGGCCACTATCCGGCCGTTCTCATCCACCACCATCTGATGGTGCGCCATGGCGTCGTAGGCATCCTTTTCCGAACCCACCGGCTGGTGTAATGGCTTACGCAGCATCTCCCAGCGAAACTGGTAATAGTCTTTCAGTTCTTGTTCTGTAACGGGTACTCGTAGGTGATACATAGACGCCTTCTCTTGTGATCTTTAAACCTGCAGCCAGAACGTCACCGGGCCATCGTTCACCAATGCCACCTGCATATCGGCGGCAAACTCACCGGTCTGGGTTTCAATACCACGTTCCTGGCACTGCCCAACAAAATAGCGGTATAGCCGATCGGCCTCCTGCGGCACCGCACCGCGCGAAAAACTTGGCCGCATGCCTTTCTGGGTATCGGCTACCAGGGTGAACTGCGACACCACCAACAGGCTACCGCCAGCCTGCTGAACGTTGAGATTCATCTTGTCATCCTCGTCGCCGAAGATGCGATACCCCATCACCCGCTCACACAGGCGTTGGGCTTTTTGCTCGTTATCGTCCTGTTCGACACCCAATAACACTAACAAACCGGGGCCAATCTTGCCTACTGTCTCACCTTCTACCGTAACGCTGGCGTTTAATACCCGTTGAATTAACGCAATCATAACGATCCTTCCTGCTCCTGTTTTTGCTGTTGTTCTGCTTTCTGCTGCTGGTAAAGGCGGTGCTCACCCAGCGTAACGGTGATTTCGGCACCCAATAACACGATACACCAGCTCCAGTAGACCCATAAAAATAAAATCGGGATCACCGCCAGCACGCCGTAGATCAACTGGTAGGAAGGGAACATGGTGACATACAGCGCAAAAGCTTTCTTACCCAGCTCGAACAACACCCCGGCCACCAGCGCCCCGATCAACGCATCTTTCGCAGGCACGCGTACCGTGGGCACCACGCTGTATAACAACCAGAAAGAGGCCCAGGACAGGATCAGCGGGAAGATGCGCAGCACCTCATCCACCAGGCTGTTAACGCCGCTTTGCGCTAACCAGTTTAGCGACAACAGATATGAGCTGATCGCCATACTGGCCCCCACCAACAGCGGGCCGAGGGTCAGCACCATCCAGTAAACGGCAAAGGAAACCACGATCGGCCGCTGGTTCTTACTGCGCCAGATGGTGTTCAACACGCTATCCACCGAATAGATCAGCAGCAGCGCGGTGACAATCAGGCCGCAGATCCCCACGGCGGTCATCTTGCTGGAGTTGGCAACAAACTGCTCCAGGTAACGTTGCAGCACATTACCGGCGGCAGGCATAAAGTTGGAGAAAATAAAACTTTTTAGCTGCACGCTGATATCCGCAAACATCGGGAAAACGGCAAACAGCGCAAACACCACGGTGATCAGCGGCACCAGGGAAAGTAGCGAGACATAGGCCAGATGGCCCGCCAACATGGTCAGGCCATCCTCATCAATACGTTTAAACAGCAACCGCCCGAAGGTTATTCCGGGTTTGATCGACGATGGCAGCTTTTTGCGGCGGAAAAACGACATAGCTTCATCCTAAATGTCAGTCTGGACGCCTTAAGCTTAACGTACGGTGATTATTGAGCAAAATAAGCTGGCACGACCTGGCGATCGATGACGTGTACCGCCTTGATCCCCAGTGCCGCGGCCGCTTCTACGTTCGCCGCCACATCGTCAAAGAATACCGCCTGATCCGCCGGGGTGTTTTCCGCCTTCAGTACGTGCTGATAGATGTTGGCATCGGGTTTACGCATGCCAAGATCCTGCGACAGATACATGTGATCGGCAGCTTCAGCGACCTGTGGGTAGTGCTGAGGCCAATAATTACAGTGCAGGCGGTTGGTATTCGATAACACCACCACGCGATGCCCTTCGTTGCGCAGGCGATGCATAATCTCGATCACTTCAGGGCGCAGGGCGACAAACACCGCCTGCCAGCCGGTGGCAAACTGCTCGAAGCTGAGCGCTATCCCCATTTCTTCACAGAGTTTTGCCGCAAAGTCTTCGTCGCTAATCTCGCCGCGCTCGTGCTGTTGGAATACTTCACCCATGCTAAAACGTTCGGACAACGTCGCCAGCGGTGTGCCGCTCAGGTTGCTCCACACGCCCAGTACACGTTTGAAATCGATATCGACAATCACATTACCTAAATCAAAGATATACAGCATAGTCCTCTCCCATGGGCCAGTGAGATTTCACTGTAACGGGAAAAGTTAAGGCTGAACAGGGAGCAGTGTGAAAAGCGCATGGCGCGCCGCAGAAAGGGGGAAAGACAGAGGAAAAAACTCAGGGCGCTGTGACACGCCCTAAGTATTGCGGATTAAATCGGCGAATTAAGCTTCTTTAGGACCGCGGTTGGCACGCTTACGATCGTTTTCCGTCAGGTGACGCTTACGGATACGGATCGAGATTGGCGTCACTTCTACCAGTTCGTCATCATCGATGAATTCCAGAGCTTGCTCCAGAGACATTTTGATGGCCGGAACCAGGGTAGTCGCTTCATCGGTACCCGATGCGCGCATGTTGGTCAGTTTTTTACCGGTCAGGCAGTTCACGGTCAGGTCGTTAGAACGTGAGTGGATACCGATGATCTGGCCTTCATACACTTCAGCACCGTGGCCCAGGAACAGCTTACCGCGATCTTGCAGACCGTACAGAGCGAACGCTACCGCTTTGCCCTGGCCGTTAGAGATCAGCACGCCGTTCTGACGCTGGCCCACTTCGCCTGGACGCACATCGTCGTAGTGGCTGAAGGTGGAGTACAGCAGACCGGTACCAGAAGTCATGGTCATGAATTCGTTACGGAAACCGATCAGGCCACGGCTTGGGATCACGTAGTCAAGACGCACACGGCCCTTGCCATCTGGATCCATGTTTTTCAGGTCAGCTTTACGCTCACCCATCGCCTGCATCACAGAACCCTGGTGCTGTTCTTCGATGTCCAGCGTCACGTTCTCGAACGGCTCTTGCTTGCGGCCATCGATTTCGCGGAAGATAACTTTCGGACGGGAAACCGCCAGTTCAAAACCTTCACGACGCATGTTTTCGATCAGAACCGACAGGTGAAGCTCACCACGGCCAGAAACACGGAATGCATCAGCATCTTCGGTTTCTTCAACGCGCAACGCCACGTTGTGTACCAGTTCCTTGTTCAGACGCTCAAGGATTTGGCGTGAAGTCACGAACTTGCCTTCTTTACCACAGAACGGTGAGGTATTGACGTTAAAGAACATGCTTACGGTAGGTTCATCAACCGACAGTGCTGGCAACGCTTCAACCGCGCTCACATCACAAATGGTGTCAGAGATGTTCAGCTCGCCCAGACCGGTGATGGCAACGATGTCGCCCGCTTCGGCAACGGTGGCTTCGATACGTTCCAGACCCATATGGGTCAGCACTTTACCGATTTTACCGTTACGGGTTTTGCCTTCGCTGTCGATCAGGGTGATCTGCTGGTTAGGCTTGACTTTACCACGCTTGATACGGCCGATGCCGATAACGCCCACGTAGTTGTTGTAGTCCAGCTGCGAGATCTGCATCTGGAAAGGTGCTTCCAGCTCAACCTGCGGCGCAGAAACGTGATCGACAATCGCCTGGTACAGCGGAGTCATGTCTTCGGACATATCGTTATGGTCAAGACCCGCGATACCCATCAATGCGGATGCATAGATGATTGGGAAGTCGAGCTGTTCGTCGGTAGCGTCCAGGTTAACGAACAGGTCGAAGACCTGATCCACAACCCAGTCAGGACGCGCGCCAGGGCGGTCAACCTTGTTGATTACCACGATCGGTTTCAGACCATTGGCAAACGCCTTCTTGGTCACGAAACGGGTTTGCGGCATTGGGCCATCCATTGCATCCACAACCAGCAGCACCGAGTCGACCATTGACATCACGCGCTCTACCTCGCCGCCGAAGTCGGCGTGTCCTGGGGTGTCTACGATGTTGATGCGGTAGTCTTTCCAATTAATGGCGGTGTTTTTTGCGAGGATGGTAATCCCACGCTCTTTCTCCAAATCGTTGGAGTCCATTACGCGTTCTGTCGCTTCTGAACGCTCTCCGAAAGTACCGGATTGTTGCAGCAACTTGTCAACCAGGGTGGTCTTACCATGGTCAACGTGGGCAATAATGGCGATGTTACGCAAATTTTCGATCACAGCTTTGCCTCAGGCATTAGAAATAGCGCGCTATTGTACACGTATTAAGCGAGGTACTAAACAAGATCACAACACTCTCTTATAAACAACTGTGTACAGGCTAGTTTGTGATCCCTTTCACGGTGCAAAAAGCAGCAATCGATGATGTTTTGCACCATTCCAGTGCCCCACCCCAGGTTATTTGCACCACCATAGTGCATTGCATCGCTAATGGTGCATACTGGCAAAGAGCAAAACCCGCACAAACCGGCGATTTTTTCGCTTTTATAAAGTTGGCACAGTTTTCGCTTTAGTCTACACAGGGCAAAAACAGGCCATCACACAGATTCGTTCCACGACGATGACAACGATAAATCCGGGAGAGTTAAGTATGTCCGCTGAACACGTTTTGACGATGCTGAATGAGCATGAAGTGAAATTCGTAGACCTGCGTTTCACTGACACCAAGGGTAAAGAACAACACGTCACCATCCCTGCTCATCAGGTAAATGCCGACTTCTTCGAAGAAGGTAAAATGTTTGACGGCTCCTCAATCGGTGGTTGGAAGGGCATCAACGAATCTGACATGGTACTGATGCCAGACGCCAGCACGGCGGTTCTGGATCCGTTCTTCGAAGAATCTACCCTGATCATTCGTTGTGACATCCTCGAGCCAGGCACCATGCAGGGCTACGATCGTGACCCACGTTCGATCTCCAAACGTGCTGAAGACTTCCTGCGCTCTTCCGGCATCGCCGATACCGTGCTGTTCGGGCCAGAACCTGAGTTCTTCCTGTTTGACGACGTGCGCTTTGGCAGCAGCATCCGTGGTTCCCATGTCAGCATTGATGACATCGAGGGCGCCTGGAACACCAGCACCAAATACGAAGGCGGCAACAAAGGCCACCGTCCAGCGGTAAAAGGCGGTTACTTCCCAGTGCCACCGGTCGACTCTTCACAGGACATCCGTTCTACCATGTGTCTGACCATGGAAGAAATGGGCCTGGTGGTTGAAGCTCACCACCACGAAGTGGCAACCGCAGGTCAGAACGAAGTGGCTACCCGTTTTAACACCATGACCAAGAAAGCCGACGAAATCCAAATCTACAAATACGTGGTTCACAACGTGGCTCACGCATTTGGCAAAACCGCGACCTTCATGCCTAAACCGATGTTCGGCGATAACGGCTCAGGTATGCACTGCCACATGTCACTGTCCAAGAACGGTACCAACCTGTTCGCTGGCGACAAGTACGGCGGCCTGTCTGAAATGGCGCTGTTCTACATTGGCGGCATCATCAAACACGCTAAAGCGATCAACGCCCTGGCCAACCCGACTACCAACTCATACAAGCGTCTGGTCCCAGGCTATGAAGCGCCGGTTATGCTGGCTTACTCTGCCCGTAACCGCTCTGCGTCTATCCGTATCCCAGTGGTTGCCAGCCCGAAAGCGCGCCGTATCGAAGCCCGCTTCCCGGACCCAGCGGCTAACCCATACCTGTGCTTCGCCGCGCTGCTGATGGCTGGCCTGGATGGCGTGATCAACAAGATCCACCCTGGCGATGCCATGGATAAAAACCTGTATGACCTGCCGCCGGAAGAAGAAGCTGAGATTCCAAAAGTAGCTGGCTCACTGGATGAAGCAATGGCCGCACTGAATGAAGACCGTGAATTCCTGACCCGCGGTGGCGTATTCACCGACGACGCGATCGATGCCTACATCGAACTACGTAAAGAAGAGATGGATCGCGTGCGCATGACGCCACACCCGGTTGAGTTCGAACTGTACTATAGCGTTTAAGTCATACCCGCGCTGTCTACGGATGGCGCATCGCTCGCTATTTATCTAAGCCGTTTTTTTGTTGCCGTGGAAACTTTTAGCCCATCTTCGGATGGGCTTTTTTCTCCACCGTATGTTCTGCAAAACTATTTCATACCGTGATGGTTGCGGATGGAGTAGGATGGATGCACTAAAAAGGTGCAGGAGACTGCTGTATGGCAACCGGCAAGCTGCCCGATGCTGGGCAGATCCTCAATTCTCTCATCAACAGCATTTTGCTGTTGGATGACACACTGGCGATCCACTACGCCAATCCGGCGGCGCAACAGCTGCTGGCACAGAGTTCTCGTAAACTTTTCGGTACACCGCTGCCCGATTTACTCGGTTATTTTTCGCTGAATATCGATCTGATGCGCGAAAGCCTGCATGCCGGCCAGGGCTTTACCGATAACGAAGTGACCCTGGTGGTAGACAGCCGCGCCCATATCCTCTCCTTGACCGCTCAGGCGCTGCCTGAAGGCTTTATTCTGCTTGAACTGGCCCCAATGGACAATCAGCGTCGCCTTAGCCAGGAGCAGTTACAGCACGCTCAACAGGTTGCGGCTCGCGATCTGGTGCGTGGCTTGGCCCATGAAATCAAAAATCCGCTCGGCGGTTTGCGGGGTGCCGCGCAGTTGCTGGCGAAAGCTTTGCCAGACCCTTCGCTGACGGAATACACCAAGGTGATCATCGAACAGGCCGATCGGCTGCGTAATCTGGTAGATCGCCTGCTAGGGCCACAGCGCCCCGGCCAACATATTACCCAGAGTATCCATCAGGTAGCGGAACGGGTCTTCCAACTGGTGTCGTTGGAGAAACCCGATAACGTCACGCTGGTGCGTGATTACGACCCAAGTCTGCCGGAACTGGCGCACGATCCCGATCAAATCGAGCAGGTGTTGCTCAATATCACCCGCAACGCGCTGCAGGCGCTGAGCGAAACCGGTGGCACCATCACGCTGCGCACGCGTACCGCGTTTCAGATCACCCTGCACGGCACCCGCTACCGGCTGGCGGCACGGATCGATGTTGAGGATGACGGCCCGGGCGTACCGGCCCTGTTACAAGACACTCTGTTCTACCCGATGGTCAGCGGCCGCGAAGGCGGTACCGGCCTGGGGTTATCCATCGCCCGTAATCTAATCGATCAGCATTGCGGAAAAATTGAATTTAACAGTTGGCCAGGTCACACCGAATTCTCGGTTTTCCTGCCTATTCGCCAGTGAGGTTTGTGCTATGCAACGAGGGATAGTCTGGATCGTCGATGACGATAGCTCCATCCGCTGGGTGCTCGAACGTGCGCTCACCGGAGCCGGGGTGAACAGCGTCACCTTCGACAGCGGCAATGCCGTGTTGGAAGCATTGGCCACGCAAACTCCCGACGTGCTGCTGTCAGATATCCGCATGCCGGGTATGGATGGCCTGGCGCTGCTCAAGCAAATCAAACAGCGTCACCCGATGCTCCCGGTCATCATAATGACGGCGCATTCGGATCTGGACGCGGCGGTTAGCGCCTATCAACAAGGGGCGTTCGATTACCTGCCAAAACCCTTTGATATTGATGAGGCCGTCGCGCTGGTAGAGCGTGCCATCAGCCACTATCAAGAGCAGCAGCAACCCGCTCGCAGCCAACCCGCCAACGATCCCGTCGCCGATATTATTGGTGAAGCCCCGGCAATGCAGGACGTGTTCCGCATTATCGGCCGCCTGTCGCGTTCCTCCATCAGCGTGCTGATCAACGGGGAGTCGGGAACAGGGAAAGAGCTGGTCGCCCATGCGCTGCATCGCCACAGCCCGCGCGTCAAATCACCGTTTATCGCCCTGAACATGGCCGCGATCCCCAAAGATCTGATCGAATCTGAACTGTTCGGCCATGAGAAAGGGGCGTTTACCGGCGCCAATCAGATCCGCCAGGGCCGTTTTGAACAGGCCGACGGAGGCACGCTGTTCCTGGATGAAATCGGGGATATGCCGCTGGATGTGCAAACCCGCTTGCTGCGGGTATTGGCGGACGGACAGTTTTATCGCGTGGGTGGCTATGCACCGGTGAAGGTGGACGTGCGTATCATTGCCGCTACCCACCAGAACCTGGAGTTGCGCGTCCAGGAGGGCAAATTCCGTGAGGATCTGTTCCACCGCCTGAACGTGATCCGCGTACATCTGCCGCCGCTGCGTGAACGCCGTGAGGATATTCCGCGCCTGGCGCGCTATTTCCTACAGGTGGCCGCGAAAGAGTTGGGTGTGGAGGCGAAGAACCTGCATCCGGAAACCGAAACCGCCCTCACTCGCCTGCCGTGGCCGGGCAACGTACGCCAGTTGGAAAACACCTGCCGCTGGCTGACCGTGATGGCCGCCGGACAAGAAGTGCTGATCCAGGATCTGCCCTCGGAACTGTTTGAAACCGCCGCGCCGCAAGCCAGTAGCCACGGCTTGCCGGACAGTTGGGCCACGTTGTTGGCACAGTGGGCCGACCGGGCGTTACGTTCCGGTCATCAAAACCTGTTGTCCGAAGCTCAGCCGGAAATGGAGCGCACCTTGCTCACTACCGCGCTACGGCATACCCAGGGGCACAAGCAGGAAGCTGCCCGCCTGTTGGGATGGGGCCGGAATACCTTAACGCGTAAGCTGAAAGAATTAGGGATGGAGTAAGTAATACCCCTCACCCTAACCCTCTCCCAAAGGGAGAGGGGACTGAACGTGCTACAAATTATCTCCTGCACCCAAACGCAACTCCGGACTGACCCCCCTCTCCCTAGCTCAGTGTTCATGCGATACCCAGAATGTAAAGTGGGTGAGGGTTGGGGTGAGGGGAAATTGATGATTAAAAATACAATCCAGCGCACAAAAAACCAGCGATTTAAGGCTGTTACCGGATATGCGGGAGCAGTATGATCGAAACGCAAACTCAGGAGGCTTTTGATGCTGGATACACTCATCGTCTTTCTTACCCAAGGCGCAGACGTCAGCTCTGCCGTCAGCCATTCACCGCAGGCGGCAGTTGCCACGGTGTTGTGCGCCGCACTGATAAATTTCTTCAGTTAACAGGGCGCAGTACGCTGCGCCTCTACACATCCGCCGTGGTGTTGCGCGTCAGATAACCCGGGAGAACTGTTGGGCGCGGGCCTGTTTACGCAGGTAGATATCGAAGCACATGCAGATATTGCGGATCAGCAAGCGCCCACGAGGCGTGACGCGAATGCCGTGGTCATCGCGCTCCACCAGCCCGTCACGTTCAAACGGCGCCAGCAATTCCAGATCGGCGGCAAAGTAATCCGCAAACGCAATGCCGTATTGCTGCTCAATCGGTTGATAAGCCAGCTGGAAATTACAGATTAGCGTCTTGATCACATCACGGCGCAGGCAGTCATCTTCCGTCATCGCCAGGCCACGCCACAGGGCGTTCCCCTGCTCTTCCACATTAGCGTAATACACCTTCAGCTCTTTGTGGTTCTGCGCGTAGCTGTCACCCAGCATGCTGATGGCGGAAACGCCCAAACCCAGCAGATCGCTGTCCCCTTGGGTGGTGTAACCCTGGAAATTGCGGTGCAGCTTGCCTTCGCGTTGGGCAATGGCCAGCTCATCGTTCGGCCGGGCAAAATGGTCCATGCCGATAAACTGATAGCCCGACTCCGTCAGCGAAGCGATCGTTTGCTGCAGAATATCGAGTTTCTGCTGGGCGCTAGGTAGATCGGCGTCCTTGATTTTACGTTGGGCAGCAAACAGGTTCGGCATATGAGCGTAGTTAAATACGCTCAGGCGATCCGGATTCAGCTCCGCCACCCGCTGCAGCGTGAAGGCAAAACTTTCTGGCGTCTGCTTCGGCAGGCCGTAAATCAGATCGATATTGGTCGAGTTGAAGCCTAGCGCTTTAGCCCGGGCGATCAGGGCAAAAATGAACTCTTCATCCTGCTCGCGGTTAACCAGACGCTGCACTTCTTTATTGAAGTCCTGCACCCCCATGCTAAGGCGGTTGAAGCCTTCGGCACGCAGGTGGTCCAGCACGTCCAGCTCGATTTCCCGTGGATCAACTTCGATCGACATCTCCATTTCTGGCTGGAAATCAAAGTGCTGGCGTAGCATGGCGACCAAGCGGCTGATTTGCTGCTTATCGAGATAGGTTGGCGTACCGCCGCCCCAATGCAGTTGGCTGACCTTGCGGCCGGCAAACAAGGGGGCACGTGCGATGATTTCACGCTCCAGCACGGCCAGGTATTCATCGGCCTTGTGAGTCTGGCGTGTGACCAGCTTATTGCAGCCGCAGAAATAGCAGAGCTTATGACAGAAGGGAATATGGACATACAGCGACAGCGGGCGCTCAGGGTAGCGCGTAGCTGCGCGTTGGAACGCAGCTTCGTCGTAGCCCTGGTTGAACTCCAGCGCCGTGGGGTATGACGTATAACGCGGGCCTGAATAGTTATATTTTTGGATCAGGGCCAAATCCCAGACAATGGTCTGTTCTGACATGCTTGCTCACTCCTTCCGATATTTTTTCCTACCGGGCCGGGAAATGGGCAGTTGTCTACGCTGTCTGGCCGCGGAAGCGCTGCGAAAACGCGTTTTGCGCTTCGACAGCCGCCACAGTTTACCGAATAACCACAGTAGATAACATGTCAACAGTAGGGCTATTGCCGGGATCAGCCACATAACCGCTTAAAATACGTCTTTCGGGTTACCGCCTTTCAGCAGTTTCAGAATGTCTTCCTGCTTCTCTTCCGGCTCTTCGTCGTCTTCATCACCCAGTTCGATGCCTAACTGCTCCATCAGCGCATCGATACGATCCAGGGTTTGATCGACGTAAGCCTGATCTTCCGCGCTCAGCTTGGCGCCTTCATCCAGGCGATCCAGCAAGGCATCCAGACGCTCATCGTTTTCCAGCTTGGTCAGTTCTTCTTCTGGCGTGAGGCGCGGTTTTTCTGCCTTCGGTTTTGGCTGCGGCTTGGTCGCCTTCACTTTAGCGTCAACCACCAGCGCAACCGGCACTTTACTGCCGAGACGAGGATCTTTGGGTTGCGCACCGGTTTTATTTTTCTGGTTGGCAGACTCAACCTGGGTACGTGAACCGGAAGCCAGGCCACGGCGCTTTTTCAGACGCTTGCGCTCGCGCGCTTCCTGATCGAGCTCCACACGACTTTTCTTTTTACTTTTTGACGTCGCCGCGCTGCTGCGTGGGCCGCGAGGTGCTTTTGATGGCTGGTTCATGGCTTTTACTCTTAGGTATGTAGATCCAGTATAGAATTGCTATACGGTTGCGGCGGAATCTAGCAGAAAGCAGACAAAGAAAAAAGGCGGCAGGTTAAAACCTGCCGCCTATTTCGGACCTTCACTCGAAGGATATTCCTGCTCCGCGCTCCATGCGCACACTCAACATCCCGGTTTTTCCATCTGCGATAACCGCGCTCCCTGCTACTACGTCTTTCATCCTGAAAGAAAAAATCATCCGTGCTGCGATCCATTCGCTTCCACTCTTCCTGAGTGCGCTTCCCGCGGGCGTCCTGATTGCAGTCACTTCATCATCCGTGTACTATTCGTGCGCTCCGGCACCAATAGTTTCAATTCCATCTGCCATCATCCTGGTACTCATTACACTACCTGTGCATTCCCTGAGATTTTTCACCCTTCCTGAATGTTCCTGTTTCCTTGGCCTCCTGCCTTGCAACCTACTTTACGCTTTTATGGGATGTGCTCAAGATACCTACAGGCGGCTTACGGCGATCTTTTACTTAACGAAATTACAACACACTGTTTTATAACAAATAAAATATTTTCAGCTTTCGAATAAAGCGACATTACCCCCAATTCGAATGGTCAATGTCTCACACGGCAGGCGACCTTTTGCCACAAGGACCCTGTGGTTAAAACGCTTAAAAACCGAGAAACACACCCTTTTAGCGCTGATGCAGTTATAATCGCCCACCAGATAGCCATCCTCACGGAGACGAAAATTTTGACCAGCAAGAACTACAATTACCATGTGACCCATTTCGTCACCAGTGCGCCCGATATTCGCCACCTGCCGGGGGATGAAGGTATTGAAGTTGCGTTCGCCGGCCGCTCCAACGCCGGGAAGTCCAGCGCACTGAATACCCTGACCAATCAGAAAGGCCTGGCACGTACCAGTAAAACGCCGGGACGTACCCAGCTGATTAACCTGTTCGAGGTCGAAGAAGGCATTCGCCTGGTCGACCTGCCAGGCTATGGCTATGCCGAAGTGCCAGAAGAGATGAAGAAGAAATGGCAGCGGGCGCTGGGTGAATACCTGCAAATGCGTAACTGCCTGAAAGGCCTGGTGGTGCTGATGGATATCCGTCATCCGCTTAAAGACCTGGACCAACAGATGATCCAGTGGGCCGTCGACGTTGGCACGCCAGTGCTGGTCCTGCTGACCAAGGCCGATAAGCTGGCCTCTGGCGCTCGCAAGGCGCAGCTCAATATGGTGCGTGAGGCCGTGCTGCCATTTATGGGTGACATTCAGGTAGAAGCCTTCTCGTCACCGAAAAAGATCGGTGTCGATAAACTGAGCCAGAAGTTGAATACCTGGTTTAACGAGATCCCACCGGAAGTGCTGCCGGAAGACGATATCGGCGGGGAATGATACCGCTGCGGGTATTTCGTAGGGGCGCCGCATGCTGCGCCCAATGAGCCGATGCTGAGACATCGGCTTTTTTACGCCCGATATCACACCGCACGAGGCCACATTTCGTTATCTAATTACAATTTTGACTAAAAGCCATCACAAAAACTTATGGCAGATGTTGCGCTGTCAGGAGATAAATGCAGATAAATCAGCCAAGGGAACGGCGGGAGAGAGAAAGGTGAGGATAACTAAAATCGATGGTTTTGACGTTGTTTTTACAATAAAAAACGCCCCAGTCAATACTGACTGGGGCGGCTAAATATTCAGCCAAATCCGATTACGTGAAGTAAAAGGTCTGAAAGATAGAACATCTTACCTCTGTACCCTACGCCTGTAACTCTACATCATTTTTTCACGCTGCAAAAGAATTTTTTGTAGTTTACTTACACGATCCGGGCACTAACAACGCCAATTTAGTCGAAACAATCGCCGAAGGATGTTGCTCAGTTACCAAAAATGCTTAGGTTTTCGCCAGTTAGCGAAAACTAGCCATAACACATCACCCAGGGTAATCAGTGAGCCTCATCCCAGTTTTTACCTACGCCGATATCCACCCGCAGCGGAACAGCCAACTGCATGCTGTTTTCCATCAACTCATGAATACGCAGGCTGGCCTCTTCGATGGCGGACTCGTGGATTTCAAACACCAGTTCATCGTGTACCTGCATGATCATGCGCACCAGCGGCTTCTCAGGCCCTTGCAGCCAGGCATCCACCTCAATCATCGCACGTTTGATGATATCCGCAGCAGTGCCCTGCATAGGGGCGTTAATCGCCGCTCTCTCGGCCGCCTTGCGACGCATACCGTTACTGGAGCGAACGTCCGGCAGATACAACCGGCGGCCATCCAGCGTGCTGACGTAGCCCTGCTCGGCAGCCTGCTGACGGGTGCGTTCCATATACTCCAACACGCCAGGGTAGCGCTCGAAGTACAGATCCATATAGCGCTGCGCTTCGCCGCGCGGGATCCCCAGCTGGCGAGCCAAACCGAATGCGCTCATGCCATAGATCAGGCCAAAGTTAATCGCCTTGGCACTGCGACGCTGTTCGTTGGTGACCTTCTCCAACGCCAGACCAAAGACTTCTGCCGCCGTTGCCCGGTGTATGTCCTTACCTTCAGCAAACGCCTTGAGCAAGCCTTCGTCCTGCGATAAATGGGCCATAATGCGCAGTTCAATCTGCGAGTAGTCCGCCGCGACAATACGGTAGCCCTCAGGCGCAATAAATGCCTGACGGATACGGCGCCCTTCATCGTTACGTACCGGGATGTTTTGCAGGTTTGGATCGCTGGATGACAGGCGACCGGTGGCGGTGACCGCCTGGTGATAAGAAGTATGCACCCGCCCGCTAACCGGGTTGATCATCAACGGCAGTTTGTCGGTATAGGTGGTTTTCAGCTTCGCCAGGCCACGGTATTCCAGGATCACTTTCGGCAACGGATAATCCAGCGCCAACTCGGCCAGCACTTCCTCATTGGTTGAAGGAGCACCGCCAGGGGTCTTTTTCAGCACCGGCAGCTTTTGCTTTTCATACAAAATGGCCTGCAATTGCTTGGTCGAGGCCAGATTAAACGGCTCTTCTGCCAGTTCATGGGCCTGCACTTCAAGCTCGCCAAGGCGCTTGGTCAACTCAATGGAGTGAGCAGCGAGGATGTTAGGATCGATCAGCACCCCGGTGCGTTCAATATGGGAAAGCACCGGCAACAGCGGCATTTCAATCTCATTGAATACCGTCAGCAGGCCTTCACTCTCTTTCAACTGCGGCCACATCGCCAAATGCAGCTGTAGCGTAACGTCGGCATCTTCTGCCGCATAAGGGCCCGCCTCTTCAAGAGCGATCTGGTTGAAGGTTAACTGTTTTTTGCCTTTGCCCGCGATCTCTTCGAAGGTAATGGTTTTATGGCCCAGGTAGCGATCGGCCAGGCTATCCATATCGTGACGGCCACTGACGCTGTCGAGCACGTAGGACTCCAGCATGGTGTCGTAGGCGATACCGCGTAGATCGATGTCATAGCGCGCCAGCAGGCTCTTATCAAACTTCAGGTTCTGCCCCACCTTCAACGCCTTCTCGTCTTCCAGCAGCGGCTTCAGGGTGGCCAGCACGTGGTTACGATCCAGCTGTGGGGGAGCATCCAGATAATCGTGTGCAACCGGCAGATACGCCGCCACGCCTGGCTCAATGGCGAAGGATAGGCCGATCAGGTTGGCCGTCAGGGTATCCAGGCCGTCAGTTTCAGTATCGAAGGCGAAAACTTCGGCCTGTTTCAGGCGCTGCATCCAATCGGCGAAGGTTTCCTCATCCAGAATGGTGACATAGCCTTCCTGCGACAGGGTAGGCTCTGCAGCAGCTCTTGGTGCTTCTGCCGTTGCGGCTGGCTTGGCCGCCGCGCTGGCCTTACGGCCTGACCCTTTGTTTTCTAACCAGGTCCCCGCTTCAACATCGGCCATCCAGCGTTTGAACTCGTAGCGCTTAAACAGTGCCTGCAGTTGATCGACATCCGGTGGAGTCACTTCCAGCTCACTGCATTTCAGATCCAGTTCAACATCGGTTTTGATCGTCGCCAGTTTGTAAGAGAGGTAGGCCACCTCTTTATTCTGCTCCAGCTTGGCCGCCATGGTCTTGGCACCGCGGAAACTTAGCGTGGCAATGCTATCCAGATTGGCATAGAGCTGATCCAGGCCCCCTAACCCTTGCAACAGCGCCTGGGCCGTTTTCTCACCCACCCCAGGTACGCCAGGGATGTTATCTGAGGAATCCCCCATCAGCGCCAGGAAATCGATGATCAGTTCAGGAGGGATGCCGTATTTATCACAGACCTCCTGCGGGCCGAGGATAGTGTTGTTCATGGTATTGATCAGGGTGACATTCGGCGTCACCAACTGAGCCATGTCTTTGTCGCCGGTGCTGATCAAAACGGCATGACCCGCTTTTTCTGCCTCTAGCGCCAGGGTGCCGATCACGTCATCAGCCTCTACGCCGGGTGTAACCAGCAGCGGTAAGCCCATGGCTTTAACCATCTGATGCAGCGGTTCGATCTGCGCTCGCAAATCGTCCGGCATCGGTGGCCGATGTGATTTATATTCGGCAAACAGCTCGTCACGGAAGGTCTTCCCTTTGGCATCAAACACCACCGCCACATGGCTGGGAGTATACTGCAGCAGCAGGCTGCGCAGCATGTTCAGCACACCGTACATCGCTCCCGTCGGCTCACCGACCGAGTTTGTCAGCGGTGGGAAGGCATGGTAGGCGCGGTAAAGGTAAGAGGAACCATCCACCAGGATTAATGGGTTTTCTGCAATCTGGGCCATAACGTTTCTTTTTCGTGAAAAGGACTGGGGTAAGCATGCCATAGCTAGCCGCTGGTGACGAACCTTAGCGTGCAATATGGCCAAATTAGATGAGATCCTGTGAAGCGATCCGCAAGATCCTGCCTGTGGATAACTTTGTGCATAGTTTAGCGACTGAATTATAACGAAGATAATATCGTTATAATGGGAAATAAAATTCCTAGACAAATCACACTGTTGAAAGAGAGGGTTGGCGGTTTTGCTATTTATCGTGTTTTCGGTAATTTGTGGATATAACTGGGGCCGGAGTTTTATCGCACGTTTAATCAATTTAGGCACCTCAATGACCATAGCACAAGATTGAAAATCTGCACGCCAACGGCAAACAACTGGCAATTTCTACCCGGTTAAGATCGCTTACTTTTAGCCGCGTATTCTTGGCCGGGATTCTGTTAAAATATTTTTTTGTTGGTACGTACTGACGTATCTAACGATGTTTCCTTCAACCGTCAGCACTAAACCCATGCCAAAATTGCTAGCCCCTGTTATTTTTATCTTTTCTGCGCTGCTTGCCATTGGCGTAACGATGCTGTGCTCCATTCCCATTGTTTTGGCCGGTATCATTAAGATTTTGATCCCCATACCCGCGGTTTGGCGATACATTTCAGCCTTTGCTGACCTGATGATGTGGTGCTGGTGCCAATGCCTGGCGGTATTGTTACGAATTAACCCCCGCTTGCAATGGGATATTCAAGGGCTGCACGGGCTGGAGAAAAAGAATTGGTATTTGCTGATCAGCAACCATGAAAGTTGGTCGGACATTGTGGTGCTGTGTGTGTTATTCCGTCACCATATACCTATGAGTAAGTACTTCCTGAAACAGCAACTGGCCTGGATCCCCTTCGTCGGCCTGGCCTGCTGGGCGCTGGATATGCCCTTTATGAAGCGCTACTCGCGGGCCTACCTGCACAGACATCCGGAGAAAAGCGGGCAGGATATCGAAACCACACGGCGTTCCTGCGAGAAGTTTCGCCTGCGCCCGACCACCATCGTCAATTTCGTTGAGGGCTCTCGTTTCACCGAGGCCAAGAAAATTAAAAGCCGCTCACCCTATCGCAATTTGCTCGCCCCCAAAGCTGCCGGGATCGCCTTTACGCTTAGCGTGCTTGGTCAGCAATTTGATAAGATCCTGAATGTCACCTTATGCTATCCGGATAACCGTGAGCATCCCTTTAGGGATATGTTGTGTGGCCGTTTGCAAAGGGTAGTCGTCAGGATTGAATGCCTGCCGATTGATGAATCGCTGCACGGGGACTACTTCAATGACAAACTGTTTAAACGTAAATTCCAGATTTGGCTGAATACGTTGTGGCAGGAAAAAGATGGTTTGCTTGACAGGCTCAAGCGTTAATAAGTTAAAAAAAACGCCGGGTTAACCGGCGTTGATTTCTTGCTGCGGGTTACTTTTGTTCGGTCAGGAACTTAACGACATCAGCAAATTGCTTGACGTAAACGTCCATGCTGCTGGTATCCAGGCCATCATTTTTCACCATGTATTTGCCGTTAACAAATACCGCTGGCACGCCACGCAGTTGCAAATCTTCTGCTGCTTTCTCTTGCTGAGCCACCAGAGATTTCACCACGAAGCTGTTTAAAGCCGCGTCAAAGTCTTCGCCTGCTACGCCAGCATTGACGAATACCTTGCGGATATCGTCAGGCGTTTGCACGGTTTGAGTTTTCTGAATCGCTTCAAACATTGGCTGAGTAATTTTGTCTTCTACACCCAGAGCCATGGCAACTGCCCAGGCTTGAGTTAATTGCTTACCCAATGGCCCCAGGAATTCCACATGGTACTTGGTCATCTTGGTGCCTTCAGGCAGCGCTTTTTTGACCGCATCAGAGATATGGTAAGTCTCTTCAAACTGGTAGCAGTGCGGGCAGTAGAAAGAGAAGAATTCCAGCACCTGTGGTTCGCCAGTTACCGGCTTATCCAAAGTGATGTATTGCGTACCGTCACTGAATTGCGCAGCGGAGGCACTGAATGCCATCACCATACCAACGAGTGCCAACCAAATTTTTTTCATAACACTAAACTCTCCATTATGTTAACGCTTCAATACATTGGCATGAGCTGCAGAGGAGGTTCCTGCAACAGCTTAACCTGTTCAGTAAATGCCGCAGTCTGAGATAACCAGAAATCAGACTCCGCCATCCACGGGAAACTTTTTGGAAACGCGGGATCCTGCCAACGGCGTGCTACCCATGCCAGGTAATACACCATGCGCATGGCCCGCAAGGGTTCGATCAACGCCAGCTCGCGCTGATCAAATTCGGCAAATTCGCCATAGGCCTCCAGCAGGATATCCAGCTGCATCAGCCGATCGCGACGTTCGCCGTGTAACAACATCCACAAATCCTGTATTGCTGGCCCGTTGCGTGCATCGTCAAGATCGACGAACAGCGGACCATCACGCCACAAGATATTGCCTGGGTGGCAGTCGCCATGCAAACGCAGCGGTTGCCAATCCAGCTGCCAGTGCGGTTTGATAGCGTCAATCAGCGTATCCGTAGCCCGCAGGAAAGTCTCGCGCTGGGCCTTGGGAACTAAATCACAGCTGGCCAGAACCTGCCGTGGCTCCGTGAGATACTCTTCAATGCCAATGGTCGGCCGCTCGGTAAACAGGCTTTCGCTGCCCACCTGGTGGATACGGCCAAGAAAACGCCCGACCCACTCCAGCTGTTCCAGATTATCGATCTCATACTGGCGGCCACCGACGCTCGGAAATACGGTAAAGAAAAAGCCTGCATGGGTGTGCAGCGTATTTCCCTGTAATACCAGTGGCGCGACCGCCGGGATTTCGTTGTGCGATAAATCCAACGCGAACCGATGCTCTTCGCCGATTTGCTCGGCGCTCCAGCGCTCTGGGCGATAAAATTTCACCACGTAACGCTGACGATCTTCATCCATAAACTGGTAAACGCGGTTTTCATAGCTGTTGAGCGCCGTCAGCCCAGAATCAACACGCAAACCTATCCCTTCCAGCGCATCCATAATCAGATCGGGAGAAAGGGTTTCAAAATTAAATGCAGAGTTGTTCATAACAACCGTTCAGTTCGCCAGATGACAACAGCGTGCCAAGAATAAGAATGAGTAGCACTAATCACCGCCACTGATGACCGCACCGTATGAATGCTAATCTTTTATCACGCCACGGGCACGCAGCAACGCCGTTTTAAAGTCGTCTTCGTAGTCTTTCTTCAAGCCTGGGATCTGTTCTGTGCCCGCACTGCCGCGCATTTTCAGGTGATAGATCAAGATGTCATCGCTCAGATCGCCTAACTCACCCTGAAAACCCGCTTCCTGCGCCAGCTTTTGCAGAAACTGAATCAGGTTGAGATCGGGATCCTGCTGCCAGGCCGGCTGCAAAAGCTCAATCAGTTCGTTTACGCGATGCGTTTTCATAGCAACATATCATCCAATGAAGTGATAAACCCACAAAGTAGCAGGCTTGACTACGTAGTGAAAGAACCAGCGTGTCAATAAAGGTAAATCATGATGTCTGAACAGGTTTAGCGCTACAATCAGGGCATTGGAGAGGGGTTGGATGATGACTATGCATGCAAATATAACCGGCGTTATTCTGGCCGGTGGGCGCTCTACCCGCATGGGAGGGAAAGATAAAGGATTGGTGCAAGTGGGGGATAAAACCCTGTACCAGCACGTACTGGGCCGATTAACACCGCAAGTGAGCCAGGTGATCATCAGTGCCAATCGCAATCAGCAATGTTATCAGCAAAGCGGTTTAGAGGTCGTCGGCGATCTGACCGCAGATTACCCCGGCCCTTTAGCCGGCATATTGGCAGGCCTCACTTATGCCCGCACACCATGGATTGTCTGCGCACCCTGCGACGTACCCGACTTCCCTCTCAACCTGGTAGAACAGCTTTGGCTGCATAAGGGCAATGCCTTGGCCTCCTATGCCAGCGACGGTGAGCGTGAACATCCTACCTTCGCTTTACTGCATACCAGTCTGGCAGAGGAACTCACCCGTTATCTAGCCCGGGGGGAACGCAAATTGATGCTGTTCATGGCGGCTGTCGGTGCACAACAGGTGGTGTTCAGTGGGCAGCAAGACGCCTTCCGTAATTTGAATACCCCGGAAGATTGCCAACAGTGGCAGCAGGAAAAGGGAGGCGATCAATGACGGAGTTATTGCCACCCTTGCTGGCTATCGCCGCCTATAGCGGCACAGGTAAAACCACGCTGCTTAAGCAATTGATCCCGCTATTAAAACAGCATCAGGTGCTCGTTGGCCTGATCAAGCATACCCACCATGATATGGATGTAGATACGCCTGGTAAGGACAGCTATGAACTGCGCAAGGCCGGTGCAGACCAAACGCTGGTTGCCAGCGATCGGCGCTGGGCATTAATGAGCGAAACACCGGAGCAACAGCCTTTAGATCTCCAGTATCTAGCCAGTAGATTCGATCACAGTAAGGTGGATTTGATCCTGGTGGAAGGATTCAAGCATGAGCCGATCAGCAAAATTGTTCTCTATCGCGAGGAAGTCGGTAAACCACTTGCAGACATGTTGGATCAGCACGTTATTGCCGTGGCCAGCGATAAGAAGATAGAAGGTGTTGCGCCGTTACTGGATATCAACCAGCCTGAAACGATCGCTGGGTTTATCGTTCAGTGGCTAAAGCAGACAAAGGCATAGTCCCCTCACCCTAACCCTCTCCCACAGGGAGAGGGAACCGATCGAGTCCGCTGATATTCCTGCGCAATACCCCATCTTTTTTCTGCTTACTCATCACTGCCGAAACGGCATGGGCTAATCAAAGGTTCCAACTTGCCGAAGCCGCACCGGCTTATCCACGATGCCGGACAGCTCCCTCTCCCCCGCACGGGTGTTCAGGATGTTCTCGGTGGGTACTCTGGGAGAGGGCTGGGGTGAGGGGTTTTCACTGTTATTTCCTGTTTTCTGCGCATAGCAAAAAGGCCATCCTTGCGGATGGCCTCTTGGCTTAATTGATGCC
>NZ_JBLJAK010000047.1:0-35356 GCF_047530105.1 Serratia sp. T13T92
TTATACACAACTCGGCATCTTACTGTTTTTTATGGGAATTATTTCAAGCGAATCAATAGGGCACTCGGAAAAATTCTCTTTAAAATCAGCCTGCTATGTTTCTCAAATTACGGCCATTTGACCGCAACTTGAGATGTGTATAAGAGACAGCACAGGGAGAGGGGGCTGCCCGGAGCACTTGGTTGGTGTTGCTTCGGAAAGTGGGGAGTAAAGGCATTACGCAGAAAAATCAGCGAGTCTTCTCATCCAAGGTGCACCACCGTATTTTCAGGCCCACTCGATCGGTCCCCTCTCCCTGTGGGTGAGGGTTAGGGTGAGGGGCGTAATATTGAAGCCAGCACTCCTCACTATCGTATTAGTGTGTTTTCCTCTTCAGTATCGCCATCACCGGCGGCTCTGGCCTCCATCACCAGGTTGCTTTCGCATAACCGTTCTTCCTTCCCTTCTCTAGAGCAGCGTGCCAGCACTTCACGAATATCCATCATACTGCTGCTCAAGGCGCTGAGTGCCGGTTGCAATGTGCGGCTCATCTGGCTTTCATCCAGCGTGGCGCTGTGCAGATAGCCAGCAAACATCAGCGTGGCCAACAGGGTGATCAGACGGTGTTTTGACGATGTTAACAAGATGCCTGCTCCGAACGATAAAATGGCGTGTGCGTATTAATAGCCATTCGGCGGCAGAAAGAAAGTCAGAGGAGATATCTGTTGGCAATCGGTTGAAGATAATTACCAACAGAAATAATTTCGTCAGGTTACGTTAGGGATTGTTGGGCGCGGGCTGCAGGTTTGCCAGCATGCTGCGCATGTCGTTGCTGCTTGGAGTCTGATGGATGCGCAGATCGAATTCACCGATCACCGCCAGCAGATGATCGAAGATATCCGATTGAATTCCTTCGTACTCTGCCCACACCGTGGTGTTGGTAAAGGCGTAAATCTCCAGCGGTAACCCTTCCGGCGTTGGGGCCAATTGGCGCACCATCAGCGTCATATTCTGGTGGATCCCCGGGTGCGAACGTAAATAAGCCACCAGATAGGCGCGCAAAGTACCCACGTTAGTCAGGCGGCGGCCGTTGAGCGGCGAACTGAGATCCACCTCGCTTTGCTGATTGTACTTACCCAGCTCCTGGGTTTTATCGTTCAGATAGCGTTGCAACAGTGGGTTGCGGTTGAGGCGTTCTTGCTCCTCTGACGTCAGGAAGTGGACGCTGGTGGTGTCGATATTGATGCTGCGCTTGATGCGGCGGCCACCGGATTCAGACATTGAACGCCAGTTCTTGAACGAATCTGAGATCAGCGCGTAGGTGGGAATGGTGGTGACGGTGTTGTCCCAGTTTCTGACCTTGACCGTGGTCAGGCCGATATCGGTGACCGCGCCGTCGGCACCGTATTTAGGCATCTCTAGCCAGTCGCCGATTTTCAACATATCGTTGGCGGAAAGCTGGATCCCGGCGACCAGGCCGAGAATGGGATCTTTAAACACCAACATCAAGACGGCCGTCATGGCACCCAAACCGCTGAGTAACAGCAGCGGTGAACGGCCCATCAGCAGTGAGATGATCATGATGCCGATGAAAATGGCGGCGACCAGTTTCACCCCCTGGAAGATGCCACGCAGCGGGAGCTGATTGGCAAGCGGGCTTTGGCGCATCAGAGTCAACAGCGTGTCGAGCAGTGAGAACAACGTCAGCAGGGAGAATAACAGGATCCACACCTGTGCCGCCGTAACGATAATTGCCTGAGTCTGGCTGCCATTATGCAGCCACAGTACCGCCTGCACGTTGATGATCACCCCTTGCAGCAGTAGGGCGGCACGCTGGAAGAGTTTATGTTGGGTGATAGCCTGCTGCCAGAGACGTTGTGAATGCTGGCCACGGCGCTGGATAGCCGTCAGCACCACGCGGTGCAGCACCAGATGGATCACCACGGAAATCAGTGCAATCAGCCCAAGCACCATTGCCAGTGACATCATGTCGGTGAATTCCAGCCCAATACTTTCCAGCCATTGCCTTATTTGTTGTTGCATGCTCGCTCCCTCCAAAGTACTTAAAAAACATCCAATAAATCTAAAACCCGTTAGCCTAAAGGTTATCGGGCATGATATGTGTCTGTTTACCCACTTTTACATTGTAAATCAGCATCTCCACCCCTCGGCTCATCCCCGAGTTTATCATTGAAAGAGGAGGGAGAACGGTGCTCAACGTGGCATGGTGCGTGGCATTGCATTCGTCGTCGATTTGGTTTGCTACATCAGGAGAAAATTCATGCTAAATGCCTGGCATCAGCCGGTTCCACCTTTCGTGGTGAATAAGGGGCAGCGTCTGGAGATCGCTTTGTGGTTACAAAGTGATGAGTTGCCTGAACAGGTTTTTCTACGCGTCGAGCCGGACAATGAAGAGTGGTTGCTGATCATGAAGCCGAAGGCAGTAGAGGGGCTGTGGCGCTATCAGGCCAGTCTGACGCTGCACGAAGGGGAACCGGTACGGCGCTACTGTTTTAAACTGCTGTGGGCCGATCGTCAGCAGTGGTTTGGCCCGCAGGGCTGGTCGCTGACCCCGCCGGGGCAGTTGGCTCAGTTTGCCGTGGATGAGCCAGATAGCAGCCCAGGTTGGGTGGCCGATCAGGTGTTTTATCAGATTTTCCCCGATCGCTTTGCCAGCAGCGGTGGGGAGCATGGCATCCAGAATGGCAGTTATCACCATCATGCTGCCGGAAGTGATGTGATACGTCGTGACTGGCAACATCCGCTTGAGGATGAGCACGCTGCTTCGACTTTCTATGGTGGCGATCTGGACGGCATCAGCGAGAAGCTGCCCTACTTGCAGCAGCTTGGCGTCACCGCCCTGTATCTGAACCCGATTTTCACCTCACCCAGCGTCCATAAGTACGATACCGAAGATTACTATCAGGTTGATCCCTACTTTGGTGGTAACGACGCCTTGCTGCGTTTGCGAGTAAGCACTCACAAGGTGGGAATGAAACTGGTGCTGGACGGCGTATTTAACCATACCGGCGACTCCCATCCGTGGTTCGATCGTTATCAACAGGCAGAGGGGGGCGCGTGCCATCATCCCGATTCCCCGTATCGTGGCTGGTTCAATTTCTATCCAGACGGTAACGTGCTGAGCTGGAAGGGCAATACCAATCTGCCCAAGCTCAACTTTGCCGAACCGCAGGTGGTCGATACCATTTATCGGGCGGACAACAGCGTGGTACGCCATTGGTTACGCCCACCGTACAGCATCGACGGCTGGCGCTTGGACGTGGTGCATATGCTGGGGGAAAACGGCGGTGCAGCAGGGAACCTGCATCACCTGGCCGGAATGTATCAGGCAATCAAGCAAGAGAACCCAGATGCCTATGTGCTGGGTGAACATTTTGGCGACGCGCGCCGCTGGCTGCATGCCGGAGTTGAAGACGCGGCCATGAACTATATGGGTTTTGCCCTGCCGGTGCGGGCGTTTCTGGCGGGTGTCGACGTGGCTTATCATCCGGTACTGCTGGATGCGGCAGACTGTGCGCACTGGATGGACGGTTACCGGGCCGGATTGCCCCATAACCGCCAACTGATCCAGTTCAATCAGTTAGATAGCCACGACACGGCGCGTTTCTTGACCTTGCTGGATAACAATCCGCGCCGGATGCAGATGGCGGCGGTGTGGCTGCTGGCGTGGATTGGCGTACCTTGCCTGTATTACGGCGATGAGATTGGTCTGGATGGCGGCAACGATCCCTTCTGCCGCAAGACGTTCCCTTGGGACGAAAGCCAATGGGATCGGCCATTGTTGGCCTTGTTCAGCCGCCTGACGGCACTGCGTAAGCAGAGCAAGGCGCTACGCCGTGGCGGCTGCCAGGTGCTGTATGCGCAGGGGGAAACGCTGGTGTTTGTGCGTACTTACCAGCGGGAGCAGGTACTGGTGGCGTTGCAGCGCAGCGGTAGTGGAGAGGTCGAACTGCCTTATAGCCCGCTGTTGCGAGAGGGGAAATGGCAGCTTGTGGAAGGGGAAGGGGAAGGCGAACGGGTTGCACAGGAAGGTGGCCTGCGGTTGCAGCTAGCGGCCGAGTCGGCCAGCGTGTGGCAGTTACGTGGGTGATGCCCGGCAATGTTGCTGAATAGGTAGGGGCGCCATGCTGCGCCCCTACAGTGTGAGTCGGTGACGTTTGTCTAATACCCTACAGCAGATCCTGCCGGGCGGCGTACGTCGTTGGCTCCGTACAGGTAGCCTTCACGTACGCGTCCAGAAACGGCAGAGTCGTTACCCGAGTTGGCCGGGCTGACACCCGCTGCACCCGGTAATCCCACCAGAATCAGTTCCGCAGCGCCCCAAGGGGTTTGCTCAACCATCTTGTAGCCCATCTCCTTGAGGATTTTCAGCGTATCGGCAGAGACACCGCGCTGTTCGTAATAGACCTCATCCGGCAACCATTGATGATGGATCCTCGGGGCATCCACTGCTTCCTGCGGGGCCATGCCATGATCGATCACGTTCAGCGCGGTTTGCAGCGTGATGGTAATGATGCGTGAACCGCCTGGCGAGCCGAGCACCATAAAGATTTTGTTGTCTTTGGTCACCAGCGTAGGGCTCATGGAGGATAGTGGGCGCTTACCGGGGGCGATGGCGTTGGCCGTTCCCTGCACCAGGCCATAGAGGTTCTTCTCACCGACCTTGACGGTAAAATCATCCATTTCATCGTTGAGGAAGAAGCCGGTGCCCGGTGCGATCACCACGGCGCCAAAACGGCCATTGACGGTATAGGTGGTCGACACCGCATTCCCTTCATGATCGACGATCGAATAATGGGTGGTTTCCGGCTTTTCGTGCGGCTCCATCCCCGGTTGTACATTGACAGAAGGCGTAGCCTGATTGGCGACGATTTTCTTACGGATCTCATCGGCGTAGCTTTTGCTCACCAGCCGATCGATCGGATTCTTGATAAACTCGGGGTCGCCGAGATAGGTATTGCGGTCCATATAGGCATGGCGCATCGCCTCGGTCATGGTGTGGATCGTCGCGGCCGAGTTAAAGCCCATGCTTTTCAGATCGTAGCCCTCAACGATATTGAGGATCTCGCACAGCGTGACGCCACCGGAGCTAGGTGGTGGCGCAGAGACGAATTTATAACCGCGATAGCTACAGGTGATCGGCGTAGCCTCGGTCACTTTGTAGTTGGCGAAATCGGCGGCGGTGAGGATGCCTCCCCCCTGTTTGGCGGCGGCTTCAACCGCCTGTGGGATTTTGCCCTGATAGAATGCGGAGGGACCTTCTTTGGCGATGGCTTCCAGCGTGTTAGCCAAGTCGGTTTGCACCAGACGATCGCCCGGTTGCAGCGCAGAACCGTCTTTACGCAGGAAGATTTTGGCCGACTCCGGGTCTTGCTTGAAGCGTGCGACGGTGGTGTCGAGAATATCGGTATCGGCCCGCGTCAGGATAAAGCCCTCACGGGCCAGCCTGATGGCCGGTTCCATCACCTGTTCGCGGCTCAGCTTGCCGTACTTTTTACGCGCCGTCTCCATCCCCAGCACCGTTCCTGGCACACCAGAGGCCAGATAACCATATAGGCTGGCGTCTTTTTTCACCTTGCCTTGCGCATCCAGATACATATCGGCACTGGCTGCCGCCGGAGCGGTTTCACGGAAGTTGATAAAGGTATCGGTGCCATCGGCCAGGTGCAGGGTCATGAAACCGCCACCGCCGATATTGCCGCAGCAGGGGTTAACCACCGCTTGGGCATAGCCGACCGCGACCGCCGCATCCACCGCGTTGCCCCCTATCTTGAGAATATCTACGCCGACCTGTGAGGCCAGATGCTGCGAGGTGACCACCATGCCATTTTGCGCTTCCACCGCCGGGTTTGAGGCAGCATACAGCTGGCTGCTGACCAGCAAGGCTGCCAAGGTCAGCGGTTGACTCCATTTTTGCAAAAACATAACGACTCCTGTGTTGATCCCTGTGTTTTTATTTGTCCCGCAGGTGCTGCAAAGCGCAGGCCAACCTATGAAGCGTAGCTACGAATAGGCAATGCGGCGGTCGGCAGAGTGAAAAATGTGAAGCGAAACAGGGGAATATTGCACTGAAGGGGGGCGGTTGCACCGATTTTGGGCATAAAAAAACCGGCCAGCAGGGCTGACCGGTTCTGACACTTACAGGCTGAAATTACAGCTTGGAAGCGTTCTCAGACAGGTATTTAGCTACGCCGTCTGGAGATGCGCCCATACCTGCTTTGCCTTTTTCCCACTGAGCTGGGCACACTTCGCCGTGCTCTTCGTGGAATTGCAGCGCGTCAACGGTACGGATCATTTCGTCGATGTTACGGCCGATTGGCAGGTCGTTCACGATCTGAGAACGTACAACGCCGTTCTTGTCGATCAGGAAAGAACCACGCAGGGCAACGCCCGCGTCTGGGTGTTCGATGCCGTAAGCTTTCTGAATTTCGCGCTTAACGTCAGCAACCATTGCGTATTTCACTTCACCGATGCCGCCTTTGTCGACAGGGGTTTTACGCCATGCGTTATGGACGAATTCTGAGTCGAAGGAAACGCCTACAACTTCAACGCCGCGCTTCTGGAACTCTTCATAGCGGTGATCGAAAGCGATCAGCTCAGAAGGACATACGAAGGTGAAGTCCATCGGCCAGAAGAACAGTACGGCTGGTTTGCCATTCAGGTGCTTCTTCAGGTTGAAGTTTTCTACGATTTCGCCATTGCCTAAAACGGCTGCAGCGGTGAAGTCAGGGGCTTGACGAGTTACCAGGACCATAATTACTCCTGTAATAGTAGTTCAATGGGTTGATGTAAAAGCAGGGGCCAGTATAAGGGCCACCACTCGGTGAGGGAAGGGTGAAAGACCAATCAATGAGATAGCTTCCACCTATCAAACCGAGAGAATAAATCTAGCAGTCTTTCAAAATAACCTTTTCGTACAAAAGGGCAAGGACAAAAAGCCACATTCCGTTAACTGAATGAGTAATAGGGCTTTTTATCCGGCGATCACAATGACTTGTTTCTGGCCTGTTCCATCATACGGGGATAAAACTGCCAGAACTGTGTTTCAAGCTGATGATACTGGCGTTCCACGTCGGCAAAGGAGCCAGCCAATGCGGCCAGCCGCGGGCGGCGGCTAGCCATGCCTGCCAATACATCGCCGATAAACGGCAGCTCGGCGTAACGCTCCAGCCAGCGTTCGGGCCAAAGATAGCTGTTCAGGTTCTGGAAACGCTGCGGCGTCTGCGGCAGATGCGGCACAATCAGGCTGCGAGCCTGCTGGGTGAAGGAGTGCAAGCTGCAGGTTGGCTCAAGCTGTTGCCAGTGGCGAGCCAGAAAGTGATCCCAGACCACGTCGAGCGTAATGGGGGCGACGCGGCGAAATTGCGGGCTGAAATAGTCGCGGCAGGCTTTGACTTCCGGCTGGATATCGGTCAAAACATCGACGCGCCGATGCATCATGATGCCAGCCACTACCGCCGGATCGTAATCACCTGCGGGGTTGCCGCGCACGAAATCGGCGAGCAGGTTGCCAAGCAGCGAGCTTTCCGCAAGCTGGGCCAAATGGAGATGAGCGAGAAAATTCATCTGCCAACTATAACCCAAGTCATGCAATTCCTCCTTATTCCTTGCTGCTTGTCGCCCGCGGCTTTAGACTGTACCGCCTGTTTTTTCCCAATTAGCTAGCTGAAGAAGTGAATACCCATGCGCGTCGCCGATTTTTCTTTTGAGCTCCCCGAGTCTTTGATTGCCCGCTATCCACAGCCTGAGCGCAGCGGTTGCCGTTTGCTGCAGCTGGACGGGCCAAGCGGAGGCCTGACGCACGGCGTGTTCACCGATCTGCTGGATAACCTGGAAGCGGGCGATCTGCTGGTGTTCAACAATACCCGCGTGATCCCTGCGCGCCTGTTTGGCCGCAAGGTCAGCGGCGGCAAGATAGAAGTGTTGGTCGAGCGGGTGTTGGACGATCATCGGGTGCTGGCCCATGTACGTGCTTCCAAATCCCCCAAGCCGGGCACCGAACTGCTGCTGGGCGATGACGAAAGCATTGCCGCCACCATGGTCGCACGCCATGACACGCTGTTTGAACTGCGCTTTAACGACGATCGTGACGTGTTCACCATCCTCAACGCGGTGGGCCATATGCCACTGCCGCCGTATATCGATCGCCCGGATGAAGACGCCGACCGCGAGTTGTATCAGACCGTCTACAGCGAAAAGCCGGGTGCCGTAGCGGCCCCGACAGCGGGCCTGCATTTTGATGAGCCGCTGTTGGCTGCGCTGCGCGCCAAGGGCATTGAGATGGCGTTTGTCACCTTGCACGTTGGCGCTGGTACCTTCCAGCCAGTGCGGGTAGAAACTATTGAAGAGCATGTGATGCATGCGGAATACGCCGAAGTGCCGCAGGATGTGGTGGATGCGGTATTAGCCTGTAAGGCGCGGGGCAAAAGGGTGGTTGCCGTGGGCACCACTTCGGTACGTTCGCTGGAAAGCGCGGCCAATGCCTGCCAGGATGCGCTGATTGCGCCTTTCTTCGGCGACACCAGCATCTTTATCTATCCGGGATATCACTATCAGGTGATCGATGCGCTGGTAACCAACTTCCACCTGCCGGAATCCACTCTGATCATGCTGGTCTCGGCGTTTGCTGGCTATAAAAACACCATGAACGCCTATCATCAGGCAGTGGCCGAGCAGTACCGTTTCTTCAGCTACGGCGATGCGATGTTTATCAGCCGTAATCCACTGGCGGAAAGCGAATCCGTCGGGGAATAAATTCCCGGGTTACGCACACTGCGTGGCCCTGTTTTAATCACGTCAGACTGTATCTCTGACGCTGGAGGTTTTGTGAAGTACGAATTACAGACAACCGATGGCCGTGCTCGTCGCGGCCGCCTGGTCTTTGAGCGTGGCGTAGTGGAAACCCCGGCCTTTATGCCGGTGGGCACCTATGGCACGGTCAAAGGCATGACGCCGGAAGAAGTGAAAGATACCGGTGCGCAGATCCTGTTGGGTAACACCTTCCATCTGTGGCTGCGCCCAGGGCAGGAGATCATGAAGCTGCACGGCGATCTGCATGACTTTATGCAGTGGCACGGGCCGATCCTGACCGACTCTGGTGGTTTCCAGGTGTTCAGCCTGGGGGCAATGCGCAAGATTAAAGAGGAAGGCGTTTATTTCCGTAACCCGATCAACGGCGATAAAGTGTTCCTCAGCCCGGAAAAATCGATGGAGATCCAGTACGATCTGGGGTCTGACATCGTGATGATTTTCGACGAATGTACGCCTTACCCGGCGGATTGGGACTATGCCAAGCGTTCGATGGAAATGTCTCTGCGTTGGGCGCAGCGCAGCCGCCAGCGTTTTGATGAACTGAATAACAACAATGCGTTATTCGGTATTATCCAAGGCGGTGTTTACGAAGATTTACGTGATGTATCGGTAAAAGGGCTGGTGGAGATCGGCTTTGATGGTTACGCTGTGGGCGGTTTGGCGGTAGGTGAGCCAAAAGAGGATATGCATCGCATTCTTGAACACGTTTGCCCACAGATTCCAGAAGATAAGCCACGCTATCTGATGGGGGTTGGCAAGCCGGAAGATCTGGTTGAAGGCGTGCGTCGCGGCATCGACATGTTCGACTGCGTGATGCCAACGCGTAATGCCCGTAACGGCCATTTGTTCGTGACGGACGGTGTGGTAAAAATCCGTAATGCCAAGCACAAGGATGATACTTCCACGCTGGACAGTGAGTGCGATTGCTATACTTGTCGCCATTATAGTCGTGCCTATTTGCATCATCTCGATCGCTGCAACGAGATTCTCGGTGCCCGATTGAACACCATCCATAACTTGCGCTATTACCAACGTTTGATGGCGGGTTTACGCCAGGCCATTGAAGAGGGTAAATTAGAGCTGTTTGTGGCGGATTTTTATGGTCGGATCGGCAAACCGATACCACCTTTAAACGCTTGAATTAATAATTGAAAATTTAATGAGGGAATTTTAATGAGCTTTTTCATTTCCGATGCAGTGGCAGCAGCAGGGGCTCCGTCTCAGGGTAGCCCGTACTCTTTGATCATTATGCTGGTGGTGTTTGGTCTGATCTTCTATTTCATGATCCTGCGCCCACAGCAGAAACGTGCTAAAGAGCACAAAAAACTGATGGACTCCATCGGCAAGGGTGATGAAGTGTTGACCACCGGTGGCCTGATTGGCCGTGTCACTAAAGTGGCAGATACCGGTATTATTGCCATCGCGCTGAATGACACCACGGAAGTGATGATCAAGCGTGACTTCGTGGCGGCCGTTCTGCCGAAAGGTACTATGAAGGCCCTGTAATTTTGTTTTCCCTAAGGGAACTGCCGTGCTAAACCGTTATCCTCTGTGGAAGTATCTGATGCTGATCGTAGTGATCCTCGTCGGACTGCTATATGCGCTTCCCAACATTTACGGAGAGGATCCGGCCGTACAGATCACTGGCGCGCGCGGAGTCGCCGCCAGTGAAACTACGCTGGACCAAGTCCGTACTGTATTAGAAAAAGACAATATTGCGAGCAAGTCGATTGCGCTGGAAAACGGTGCCATCCTGGCTCGCTTTAAAGATCCTGACGTTCAGCTGCGCGCCCGTGAAGTCTTGATGGCTGAACTGGGTGACAAATATGTCGTCGCATTGAACCTCGCCCCGGCAACGCCTGCCTGGCTGGCGATGCTCAACGCCGAGCCGATGAAGCTGGGTCTGGATTTACGTGGTGGTGTGCACTTCCTGATGGAAGTCGACATGGACACCGCGCTGAGCAAGTTGCAAGAACAAACTATGGATACCCTGCGCAGCGAGCTGCGTGAAAAGGGCATTCCTTACGCTGCGATCCGCAAGTTGGACAACAACGGCGTGGAAGTTCGCTTCCGTGACAACGCCGCTCGCGACCAGGCCATCAGCTACATGACGCCACGTCAGCGCGATCTGGTGCTTTCTGCCAACGGCAGCAACACCCTGAAAGCAACGATGACCGACGCTCGCCTGAGCGAAGCACGTGAGTATGCGGTGCAGCAGAACATCACCATCCTGCGTAATCGTGTCAACCAGCTCGGCGTTGCCGAACCGTTGGTACAGCGCCAGGGTGCCGATCGTATCGTCGTTGAGTTGCCAGGTATCCAGGATACGGCGCGCGCCAAAGAAATTTTGGGTGCGACCGCTACGCTGGAATTCCGTTTGGTGAATACCAACGCGGATGCGACCGCTGCGGCCAATGGCCGTGTGCCGGGTGACTCCGAGGTGAAATACACCCGTGAAGGCCAACCGGTTGTGCTGTACAAGCGTGTGATCCTGACCGGTGACCACATTACAGACTCCACCTCCAGCACCGATGAGTACAACCAGCCGCAGGTCAATATCTCGCTGGACAGCGCTGGTGGTACTGCCATGTCCAACTTCACCAAAGACAGCATTGGCAAGCCAATGGCAACGCTGTTCGTGGAGTATAAAGACAGCGGTAAGAAAGATGCCAACGGCCGTTCCGTGCTGGTGAAGCAGGAAGAAGTGATCAACGTGGCGAACATTCAGTCACGTCTGGGTAACAGCTTCCGTATCACCGGTATCAGTAACCCGAACGAAGCACGTCAGCTGTCGCTGCTGCTGCGTGCCGGTGCGTTGATTGCGCCTATCCAGATTGTGGAAGAGCGGACCATTGGTCCAACCTTGGGGCAACAGAACATCACCCAGGGTCTGGAAGCTTGCCTGTGGGGCCTGGTGGCTTCGATCGTCTTTATGGTGGTCTGGTATCGCAAGTTTGGCCTGATCGCTTCTACCGCGCTGATGGCTAACCTGGTGCTGATCGTTGGCGTAATGTCTCTGCTACCAGGGGCGACGCTAACCATGCCGGGGATTGCCGGGATCGTGCTGACGCTGGCGGTGGCGGTTGACGCCAACGTACTGATAAACGAACGTATCAAGGAGGAACTGAAGAATGGACGATCCATTCAGCAGGCGATCCATGAGGGCTATAAAGGCGCGTTCTCCAGTATCGTTGATGCCAACGTCACGACGTTGATCACCGCGATCATTCTGTACGCAGTCGGTACCGGTTCGATCAAGGGCTTTGCAATTACCACCGCAATCGGTGTGGCGACGTCCATGTTCACCGCGATTGTCGGTACCCGTGCCATCGTCAACCTGCTTTACGGCGGCAAGCGCATTAACAAGCTGTCTATCTGAGGAGTGCGTTGTGGCACAGGATTATACTGTTGAACAACTCAACTACGGCCGTAAAGTCTATGACTTTATGCGCTGGGATTACGTGGCCTTCGGCATCTCTTTGGTGCTGTTGGTAGCGTCGATCGCCACCATGTCCGTGCGTGGGTTTAACTGGGGTCTGGATTTCACCGGTGGTACGGTGATTGAAATTACCCTGGAACAACCCGCGAATCTGGACCTGATGCGCGATACGTTGGAAAAAGCCGGGTTCCAGGACCCGATTATCCAGAACTTTGGCAGCAGCCGTGACGTGATGGTGCGTATGCCACCGGCGGTCGGTACTGCAGGCCAGGAACTGGGTAACAAAGTTATTGGCGTGATCAACGAATCAGTCGATAAGAATGCGTCCGTCAAGCGTATTGAATTCGTTGGCCCGAGCGTAGGGGCAGAACTGGCACAAACCGGCGGCATGGCGCTGCTGGTGGCGTTGATCTGTATCCTGATTTACGTGGGCTTCCGTTTTGAATGGCGTTTGGCCGCGGGGGCCGTTATCGCCCTGGCGCACGACGTGGTCATCACCATGGGTGTGCTGTCGTTGTTCCATATCGAGATTGACCTGACCATCGTGGCATCCTTGATGTCGGTGATCGGTTACTCGCTGAACGACAGTATCGTGGTATCTGACCGTATTCGTGAGAACTTCCGCAAGATACGTCGCGGTACGCCTTATGAAATCATGAACGTCTCGCTGACGCAGACGCTGAGCCGTACCATCATGACCTCCGCCACGACGTTGATGGTGGTTCTGATGCTGTACATCTTCGGCGGCGCGATGCTGCAGGGCTTCTCACTGACCATGCTGATCGGTGTGTCTATCGGTACCATATCCTCTATCTACGTCGCCTCTGCGCTGGCGTTGAAACTGGGTATGAAACGCGAACACATGCTGCAGCAGAAAGTGGAGAAAGAGGGCGCCGATCAGCCTTCGATCCTGCCGTGATTGCCCGGTGTGCGACTGAATAAGCCACGCACCGTCTGAACCAGATGCCGGTCAGTTTACGCTGACCGGCATTTTTTTTGCTCCTGTGCCGCCAGCAGGTTCAGCGAACTCACCAACTCCGCCAGGCTGGTGGCCTGCATCTTCTCCATCACTTTAGAACGGTGTACCTCTACGGTGCGTACGGCGACGAAGTAACGATCGGCGATGGCCTTGTTGGTCATACCGGCGGCAACGCCGCTGGCGATATCACGCTCGCGTGAGGTCAGCGTACTGAAACGCTGCTGCAACTGGTAGCGCTCCACTTGGCGTTGAGAATGGGCGATCCCGCGTTCCAACGCGGCGATCAGCGGTGCGGTAGCAATCGGCTTTTGCAGGAAATCCAACGCCCCCAATTTCATCTCTGCTACCGCCATAGCGATATCGCCATGACCGGTTACGATCACCACCGCCAGCGTACTTTCCCGCTCGCGTAGCCGCTGATGGATTTGCTGCCCATCGATCCCTGGCATGCGAATATCCAGCATCACGACGCCGCATTGGTAAGGGTCGACTTGTTCGATAAAGTTTTGGCTGTCGTTCCAGATCTTCACCCGATAGTCCAGCCCTTCGAGTAAAAAGCGGCTGGCGTCGGTGACTGCCAGATCGTCATCGACCAGATGTATCAGCGCCATGGCGTGTTTCCTTTTTGATCCCAGGGAAGAGCAGGGTAACGCGTAGCCCCTGCCGTTGTGGCGATATCGAATAATTTTCCAGCGTCAGTTCCCCCTGCTGGCTCCTTAGCAGCCGCTGGCAGATCACCAGCCCCAGGCCAAGTCCTTCCGATTTAGTGCTGCGAAAAGGCACGAACGGCTGTGCTAACTGTTCGACGCTGAGGCCGCCGCCATCGTCTTCCAGTATTAGCGTCTGCCGATCGCCATCGGTTTCCAGCCGCAGGGTGATCTGTTGGGAACCGGCCTGCAGGCTGTTGCTTAACAAGTTGGTGAGCACCTGCTCCAACAGCGTGGACTGGCTATACAACTGGCTTTTCGGGGCAATAATGATGGCCAGCCGGCACTGCGGGTAATGCTGTTCGATGCGCATCAGCTTGATGACGTTTTCCACCAGGGGGCGCAGCGTTAGCCATTGCGCGCTTTCATGGTGCGGCGTTTTACTAACCCATTGGCGCAGATTGACGATGGTTTCTGCCCCTCGCTGTGCCTGTTGGCCGATCTGTCCGAGAATTGGCAACAGCTCGTGCTGCGGATCGCTGCGCTCAAGGCGAATACGGCAACCTTCGGCGTAGTGACGAATCGCCGCCAGTGGCTGGTTAAGTTCGTGAGCAAAGCCGGAAGCCATTTCCCCCAGGGTGCTGAGGCGTTGCGCCCGGGCTAGCGCTGCTTCTCTGGCCCGCAGCGTCAGATGCATTTGTTCTAGCTCGCGCCCACGCAGGCGTACCAGGTGGCCGATCCACAGATGGTTAGCGCCAAGCAGTAACATGCCTCCGGCGATCGTGCCAAGCAGGAGCAGATGTTGCAATCCCCAACTGTGTATCTCTTGCCAGAGTGAACGCTGTGCAGGATGGCGATCCAGATCGCGCAGCAATTGATCTACCTGGCGGGATGAGGCGGGAGCGCCCCAGGCAGGGAGACCTGGGGTATCCACTTGCAACAGTTGGCGGGTCAGCTCATCGACCAGGGGATCGGGCACGTGGTTCAAGGCGGCAAACGACCAGTTGGGATAAAGCACGCTGCTGGTCAGGCAGGGCTGTGTGCTGGGTTTGGCCAGCAGGGCACGGTAATCATCGGCTTTGAGTAATCCCTCTTTCTCCATCTCTTCCAACAGGCAAACCGGCACTATGGCCGCATCCAGCGCCCGATCGCGCAGCAGATAAAGCAGGGCGTCCACGGGATAGCCGCTGAAGTGCAGTTGCAGATCTTTTTCCGGATGTATGCCGGCGGCCAGCAGCTCCTTATAGCCCAGCAGATAGCCGCCAAACGCGTCAGGGGAGACCGCGCCCACTTTTTTACCAGTGAGCTGATTAGCCTTGGTCACTGGGCTATCGCGGCGTACCAATACCACGCTGCCTATCACGTTGTTTGAGGCGTTCTGCTGATTTTGGCTGGAGCGTAAGGAGACCAACCAGCGTAACGGGTAACTATTGTCCAACTGAATATACTGCGCCGGATTGGTAAGCAGAAAATCGACCTGGCCGTTGCTGACGGCTTCCCCCATATCGGCCAGGTTCAGCGGCAACAGTTGAAAGCTTTCGTCTGGGAACTGACGATTGAGATGGTTAATTAACGGCTGCCATTGGGCCAGGGCATGTGTATCACCGCGTAATGCCAGCACGGCGATGGTCCATTGCCCTGCCAAGGCAGGGCTTAACCAGCCGCATAGCAAGATCATCAGTACTGCTTTTTTCACATCATCTCCATTTTTATGATCTCGATCGCCCGCCAGAATTGTCCTGGATCAAGCCGCAGTAGGGAATGTGGTAAACCACAATATGGGCGGTCGTGCGCCACTTTTACACTCCTTTGTATCAGCTCCCCGGTTGATACTTTTTGGGAGAAATCAATGGATAGTGGAAAACGGCAATTTTTACAACGCCTCGGTGTCCTGACTGCGGGGGCCGCGTTGGTACCGCTGGCGCACTCCGGCTGGCAGTTGCAACCCGAGCGGCGTGAAGGCGACGGCAAAAAGCGTATGGCGATGTTGATCGACCTGCGCCGCTGTATTGGCTGCCAGGCCTGCACGGTTAGCTGTGCGGTAGAGAATCAGCTGCCGCAGGGGCAGTTTCGCACCAGTGTACTGCAGTATCAGGTTGTCACGGATAGCCAGCGTATCCCCACCAACGTGCTGCTACCGCGCCTGTGCAATCATTGCGATAACCCGCCTTGCGTGCCGGTCTGCCCGGTACAGGCTACCTTCCAGCGTGAGGACGGCATTGTGGTGATCGATAACACCCGCTGTGTCGGCTGCGCCTACTGTGTGCAAGCCTGCCCCTATGAGGCGCGCTTTATCAATCATGAAACCCAAACCGCGGATAAATGCACTTTCTGCGTCCACCGCCTGGATGCCGGGCTGTTGCCTGCCTGCGTTGAATCCTGCGTCGGCGGTGCGCGCATGATCGGCGATCTTAACGATGAGCAAGGTACTTTAAGGCGCACGCTGGAACAGCATCGAGGGGAGCTAAAGGTGCTCAAACCCGAGCAGGGGACGCACCCACAGGTGTTTTATCTGGGGCTGGATGAGGCTTTTGTCAGCCATGTCCGGGGACAACCGGCGCTGTGGCAGGAGGTACACTCATGATCCGCGAAGTGATGGCTCGCCCGCAGGAGATCGCCTGGTTGCCCTGGGCGGTACAGTATTTCTTTTTCATCGGTCTGGCATGTAGCAGCATTGCCATTGCGGCCTGGTTACGCTGGCGTTCAGCGTCTGAGGCATCTCGGCTGGAGCTGGCTGCCGTTTCGCTGGCGGTGGTGAGCGGCACCGTGGCTCCGTTGGCCCTGAGTGCGGATTTACATCAGCCCGCTCGAATCTGGCACTTCTATGCCCATTTCGCACCTTGGTCGTGGATGTCTCTCGGCTCGGTGTTTTTACCGCTGTTTACCTTGCTGGTCGTGGCCTATTTCATTTTGCTGCTGCGTTGCCAACTGAGGGCAAAAGCCCTGCCGTTCTGGGCACGTTGGTTACAGATTTGGCCCGCTTGGCAAGAAGAGAAATGGCTGCGTTGGGTGGCATTGGCCACGCTGCTTTCAGCGGTCAGCATCCTGCTCTATACCGGCCGGGAAGTGTCCGTGCTGCGTTCACAACCGCTGTGGTACAGCCTGTGGTTACCTTGGCTATTGCTGCTTACCGCTATGCAGGCCGTTCCGCCAATGCTGGCCTATTGGTTACGCCATGAACCGCAATGGCAATCGCGCTTGGCACGCTGTCAAGGGCTCTCTCTGCTGTTGCTGTGCCTCTCCAGTCTGGGCTGGCGGTTGGACGGTAGTGACTCTGCCGCTGCGCTGCGTCAGTTACCTACTCAGGGGAGCGTTTGGTCATGGGTTGGCAGCGCATTTGCCGTCTTGATCCTGCTATTGATGGCTTCAGCTTGGCGATCGCGTCATCGGGCGCTAGGGACGGCAGGGCTGTTAGCACAATGCGTGGCAGCGTTGCTGCTCTGTTGGGGCGTGCGCTGGATGCTGCTGATGCAAACCCAGACGCTGCCCAAGTTCAATATATTGCTCAACCCCTATGTGTTACCGCTCGGCAGCGAGGGGCTATTGGCCATCCTCGGTACCTTCGGGCTGTGGCTGGCATTAATCATCGGGGTTCGTGAATTACAGCATGGGTTGATGGAGAATAAACGCTATGGCTAAATCAACGCGTCGTCAGTGGTTGAAAGGCGGGCTCGCTTTGGGTGGGCTGGTCGTGTTTGGTGCCAGCTACAGCGAAATGGTGCAGAAGGTGTTTACCGGCCTGCGTGATGGCAGCAGTGGAAAACTGACGCTGGACCGGATCAGCGCTAATGCGTTACCGCCAGAAGGCCGCCAACATCCCGAAGGCTGGCAGGCCAATCCGCAGCAGGCCGTTTCCATGACGCAATGTTTTGGCTGCTGGACGCTGTGCGGCCTGCGCGTGCGGGTCGATCGTGACAGCAATCAGATACTGCGCGTAGCGGGTAACCCTTATCATCCGCTATCGCACGATCACCATTTTCCCTATCGTTTGCCAGTGAGTGATGCACTCAACCGGCTAGGCGGTGATGCCGGTTTGGAACAGCGCTCAACCGCCTGCGCTCGCGGTGCTACCCTGCTGGAAGGGCTGACTAGCCCGTACCGGGTGCTGGAACCGATGAAGCGGGTAGGGCCGCGCGGTGGCGGGCAGTGGCAGCGCATCAGTTTTGAACAACTGATCAAGGAAGTGGTTGAAGGTGGCGATCTGTTTGGTGAAGGGCCAGTGGAGGGATTACGGGCCATCCGCGATCTGCAAACGCCACTCGATCCGGCACAGCCAACGCTTGGGCCGAAGGCTAACCAACTGCTGGTCACCAACGCAGGTGATGAGGGGCGGGATACCTTTATCAAACGTTTTGCACAAAACGCCTTTGGCACGCGCAACTTCGGCCATCACGGCGCTTACTGTGGTCTAGCCTACCGAGCAGGTTCCGGAGCGCTGATGGGCGATCTGGACAAAAACGCTCATGTGAAACCCGACTGGGATCATCTGCGCTTTGCACTGTTTCTGGGGACGTCACCCGCACAGTCCGGTAACCCGTTCAAACGGCAGGGGCGTCAGTTAGCCAATGCCCGCTTGCGCGATGAGTTCCGCTACGTGGTGGTGGCCCCGGCATTGCCGTTAACCACCACGCTGGCCAACGATCACAACCGCTGGGTGCCGGTATTGCCGGGGACGGACTCCGCGCTGGCGATGGGCATGATCCGCTGGATTATCGACCAGGAGCGTTATAACGCCGATTATCTGGCGTTACCTGGCGAGGCGGCCATGCAGGCGGCCGGTGAAAAAAGTTGGTCGAATGCCACCCACCTGGTGGTGATCGATGACGATCATCCTCTGTGCGGCCAGTTCCTGCGTAAGTCACATCTGGTAGGTGGGGCTGGCGGTGATGAGGAAAGCCCTGCCTTGGTGTGGGACGCACAGCGAGACGAACCACAGCCCGCCACTGAGGCCATGCGTGGGCAACTGCTGGTTGAGCAGCAGGTTCAACTGGCCGATGGCTCACAGGTGCGAGTGCGATCCAGCTTCCGTTGTCTGCAACTGGCGGCGCAACGCTTTACGCTGGCCGAATACAGCGTGCAGTGTGGCGTTAGCGCTGAAACCATTGCGGCGTTGGCCAAGGAGTTTACTTCCTACCAGCGGCAGGCGGCAGTGATCTCCCATGGCGGCATGATGAGTGGCAACGGTTTCTACAGCAGCTGGGCGGTGATGATGCTCAATGCGCTGATCGGTAACCTTAATCTCAAGGGGGGCGTCTCGGTGGGCGGCGGCAAGTTCAAGGAGTTTGCCGAAGGGCCACGTTATAACCTCGCGACCTTCCCTGAGATGGTGAAGCCGAAAGGATTGGTGCTGTCGCGCAGTAAGCAGGCGTACGAAAAGTCAGACGAATATCGCCGCAAGATGGAACAAGGCGTCAACCCTTATCCGGCGCGGGGGCCGTGGTATCCCTTTGTGGCAGGTCAGTTTACCGAGCAGCTAGCTCCGGCGTTGATGGGATACCCCTATCCACTGAAAGCCTGGATCAATCACATGGGCAACCCGCTCTACGGTGTGGCCGGATTACGCGACGTGGTGGAGAGCAGGCTGAAGGATCCGCAGCATCTGCCACTGTTTATTTCCGTCGATGCCTTTATTAACGAAACCAGCGCGTTGGCGGACTATATCGTGCCGGATACGCACAACTTTGAAAGCTGGGGATTTACCTCTCCCTGGTCTGGCGTAATGGTCAAGGCGAGTACCGCCCGTTGGCCGGTGGTGCCAGCGCGCACAGCCAAGACGGCGGATGGGCAGCCGATCGCGCTGGAGAGCTTTGTTATTGCGCTCTCGAAGGCCATGGGGTTGCCGGGCTTCGGCGACGGGGCGTTGCAGGATGCGCAAGGAAACCTTTGTGGGCTGCATTGTGCCGAAGATTACTACCTGCGCGCAGCGGCCAACGTGGCGTTTGCCGGTGAGCCAGTGCCTGAGGCGACGGAGAGCGAGCTGCATCTGACCGGCGTCGATCGTCTGCAACCGGCGCTGAATCAGGTATTAAAACCGGATGAGCGGTTGCGGGTGGGCTATATGCTGGCGCGTGGTGGCCGTTTCGCGCCCCATGAGCAAGCATGGCAAGGGGAGGCGACCGGCCCACAGTGGAAGCAGGGGCTGAATATCTGGAATGAAGAGGTGGCACGTCATCGCCATGCCATGACCGGGGAGCGCTATAGCGGCTGCCCAACCTATTATCCACCGCGTTTTGCCGACGGTTCCGACGTGGCGCAGCACTACCCGAGTGAGGCGTGGCCGTTCCGGCTGATGTCGTTCAAGTCGCACCTGATGAGCAGCTCAACTGCTCCTATCGAGCGTTTGCGGGCCTTGAAGGCGGTTAATCTAGTCGCGCTCAACCCGATAGATGCCGAGCGCTATGGGTTACAACATGGCGACCGGGTCAGGTTGCAGACGCCGGGCGGCAGCGTGGAAGCGCAAATCAGCTTGCTCGACGGGGTCATGCCGGGCGTGATTGCCATTGAACACGGTTATGGGCATCGTGAAATGGGGGCTCGGGTTCATTCGCTGGATGGGCAGGCATTGGCATCGGATCCACGCATTGCCGCAGGGATCAACCTCAACGATCTGGGGCTGGCCGATCCGACTCGTGAAGTCGGCAATAGCTGGCTGGACTGGGTTAGCGGGGCGGCGGTACGGCAGGGATTACCGGCGAAGCTGCAGCGCTTGGGATAGCTGAGATACTTTAAAGCGGGCGCAGCATGCGGCGCCCCTAAGGTGGAATATGTGCGATCTCAAGTGACTGGTTTGTCAGCAATCTGATGCCCCAACCCTGACACCGGGGTGGGGCATTCAGCGCATCAACGTTGAGTTATGGGCTCTACGCTATGCACACGGATATAGCCCAGTTGTGATGGCGTTACGCCACTCAGGCGCAGTTCAAAGATTTGCTCGGTTTTTGGCAGCAGCGAACTGGCGCTCTGAATTTGCTGTGACTGTGCTTGCGCGGTCAGTGGCATACCGGTTGCAGCATCTAGTTGCCCCCACTCCAACTTAGCGGTAAAGCCTGGCAGATATTGGCCTGAGAGCGTGCGCACATACAGTATTGCCTGGCTGCCGTTGGCTTCGCTCTTCACATAGTTGAGCGACAGGCTAAGCTCACCCACGCTGCTTTGTAATCTGGCGGCATTATTGGCGGCTGGCAACAGGTAGACGCCGTTGGTTGAGCTTTGGTTAAGCCGATTTTGGCGCTCCAGGGCGGTAGCCTGCTCGGTCAACTCCCCCAGCACCTGTTTCAGCTCAACCACCTGGTTGGTGAGTTTCGGCACTTCGCGGTTCTGTGCGCAACCGGCCAGCAGGATCATGGCGGTGAGCAGACAAACCTGGCGATAACGGATTGTCATAACGGCAATTTCCTCTTCAATAACACTGGCTCCCAGCTTAGCCCGATCGCTGGCCAAAGTCATGTCTACCACTAAGTATGGCTGCTTTATTGCGCAATCGTGGAAGCAATTCGCAACAAATGCCCGGCGGTCTTTGTTGTGGCGGGAGTTCGGGGTAAACTGTGCTCAACTATGTAAACGCTTATCAGGACGAGTTATGCATTGCCCTTTCTGCGCTGCCGTTGATACCAAAGTGATTGATTCCCGCCTGGTGGGTGATGGATCGCAGGTGCGCCGTCGTCGCCAATGTCTGGTCTGTAATGAACGTTTTACCACTTTTGAAGTGGCCGAGCTGGTGATGCCGCGGGTGATCAAAAGTGATGAAGTTCGCGAACCGTTCAACGAAGATAAACTGCGCCGTGGCATGCTGAAAGCGCTGGAAAAGCGCCCGGTCAGCTCCGACGACGTAGAAAACGCCATCAACCACATCAAATCCCAGCTGCGCGCCACCGGCGAGCGTGAAGTGCCCACCAAAATGGTCGGCAACCTGGTGATGGATGCGTTGAAGAAGCTGGATAAGGTCGCATATATCCGCTTCGCTTCGGTATATCGCAGTTTTGAAGACATTCGCGAATTCGGTGAAGAGATCGCCAAACTGCAGGATTAACGGGATCCGCATGCAAAACGACGAATTCTATATGGCGCGTGCCTTTGAGCTGGCGCGTCTGGGGCGTTTCACCACCACGCCGAACCCGAACGTGGGCTGCGTGATCGTGCGCGATGGCAGCATCGTGGGTGAAGGTTTCCATTTGCGGGCCGGTGAGCCTCATGCAGAAGTGCACGCTTTGCGCATGGCGGGGGAAAAGGCGCGGGGGGCCACGGCCTATGTCACGCTGGAACCTTGTAGCCACCATGGTCGCACGCCACCTTGTGCAGATGCTTTGATCGCAGCGGGAGTCAGCCGCGTGGTCGCTGCCATGCAAGATCCCAACCCGCAGGTTGCCGGGCGTGGGCTATACAAGCTGCAACAGGCGGGCATTGAAGTGCGCCACGGCGTAATGCTGGCAGAGGCTGAAGCGGTCAATCTGGGGTTCCTCAAGCGTATGCGCACCGGGTTTCCCTATGTGCAGCTCAAGCTGGGCGCTTCACTGGATGGCCGTACGGCGATGGCCTCTGGGGAAAGCCAGTGGATCACCTCACCGCAGGCCCGCCGGGATGTACAGGAGTTGCGGGCTGCCAGTTCGGCGATCCTCAGCACCAGCGCGACCGTGTTGGCCGACGATCCCGCGCTGACGGTGCGCTGGGATGAGCTGAGCAGTGAAACCCAGCGGATTTACCCGCGTGACACCCTGCGTCAGCCGCTGCGGATTATTCTAGACAGCCAGAACCGGGTTACTCCGCAACACCGAGTCGTGCAGCAACCGGGGATGACCTGGTTGGCACGCCAGCAGCCGGACGATCGGGTTTGGCCAGCAGGTGTGGAGCAATTATCTCTCCCACTGCACGGCGGCGGTATCGATCTGGTGGTAATGATGATGCAACTGGCCAAGCGCCAGGTGAACAGCATTTGGGTCGAGGCGGGCGCACAGCTTGCCGGTGCGCTGCTGCAGGCCGGGCTGGTGGATGAGCTCATTGTGTACATCGCGCCCAAATTATTGGGTGATAATGCCCGTGGGCTGTGTCAACTGCCGGGGTTGACGCAGTTGGCCGATGCGCCCGAGTTTGTCTTTAGCGAGGTACGCCAGATTGGCCCCGATCTGCGCCTGCGGTTAACCGCCAAATAGAGAATGTAACCTTTGCCTGCCGGTGCAGCCGCGTTTTACAAAAGCGCCGCGCAGGCGGGCAAAGAATATGATAGAATCCGCCCCCCTGCGGGGTATTGAACCCATTTTTAAGGAAAGCCCATGAAAGTTATCGAAGGTGTTGTTGCAACTCCAAATGCCCGTGTGGCGATCGCAATTGCACGTTTTAACAATTTCATCAACGACAGCCTGCTGCAAGGTGCCATTGATGCACTGAAGCGTATCGGCCAGGTTGCTGATGACAACATCACCGTTGTTTGGGTCCCAGGCGCTTACGAGCTGCCATTAACCGCACGCGTGCTGGCTAACACCGGTAAATATGATGCGGTGATTGCTCTGGGTACGGTGATCCGTGGGGGCACCGCGCACTTCGAATATGTGGCGGGCGAAGCCAGCTCCGGTCTGGGCCAAGTCTCTATGAATACCGAGATCCCGGTTGCCTTTGGCGTGCTGACCACCGAAAGCATCGAACAAGCGATCGAGCGTGCCGGCACCAAAGCGGGCAACAAAGGCGCAGAAGCCGCCCTGACCGCACTTGAAATGATTAATGTAATCAAAGCTATTAAAGCCTGAATTTAGTTTAAGGGGAATTCCGTGAAACCTGCTGCTCGTCGTCGCGCTCGTGAGTGCGCTGTTCAAGCGATTTACTCTTGGCAGTTGTCTAAAAATGACATTGCCGATGTTGAACACCAGTTCCTGACGGAGCAGGATGTCAAAGATGTTGACGTCGCCTATTTTCGTGAGCTGCTGTCCGGTGTGGCAGTCAACGCAGGTATGCTGGATGGCCTGATGGCCCCCTTCCTGTCGCGCCAGCTCGAAGAATTGGGCCAGGTGGAAAGAGCCGTACTGCGCATTGCGCTGTTCGAGCTGAAAATGCGTGAAGACGTCCCTTACAAAGTGGCCATCAACGAAGCGATCGAACTGGCGAAAACCTTCGGCGCGGAAGATAGCCACAAGTTTGTAAATGGCGTGCTGGATAAAGCAGCCCCCAGCATCCGTAGGAAAAAATAAAATATAAGGCCGGGAAACCGGCCTTACTTCTTTGGAAGACGAATTATGGCATGTGGCGAATTTGATCTCATTGCCCGCTATTTTGACCGGTTCAAAAGTGTGCGCCGCGACGTACAGCTCGGCATCGGCGATGACTGCGCACTGCTTACAGTGCCGGAAAAACAGCTTTTAGCCATCAGTACCGATACCCTGGTTTCGGGTATTCACTTCCTGGCGGATATCGATCCCGCCGATCTCGGCTATAAAGCCCTGGCGGTTAACCTGAGCGACCTGGCAGCAATGGGCGCCGATCCCGCGTGGCTTTCGCTGGCGTTGACGTTGCCGGAAGTGAACGAAGAGTGGCTCAAGGCATTCAGCGATAGCCTGTTCGAACAGATGAATTACTACGGCATGCAGCTGATTGGCGGCGACACCACCCGTGGCCCGCTGAGCATGACGTTGACGATCCACGGCCATATCCCGGTCGGGCGGGCGCTAACCCGCAGCGGAGCACGCATTGGCGACTGGATTTACGTGACCGGTACGCTGGGTGACAGCGCCGCCGGGCTGGCAATCCTGCAGGATCGTTTGCAAGTGAGCGATCGGGCTGCTCAGGAATATCTGTTGGCGCGCCATCTGCGTCCGCATCCGCGTGTGCTGCAAGGCCAGGCGCTGCGTGATTTGGCCAGCTCGGCGATCGATATCTCCGACGGTCTGATTTCAGATCTGAGACACGTGCTGAACGCCTCTGAGTGCGGTGCCCGTATCGAGTTGGATGAGTTGCCGCTGTCGCAGACGCTGACCAGCAATACCGATGAAGATCAGGCGTTGCGCTGGGCGCTGACCGGCGGTGAAGATTATGAACTGTGCTTCACCGTGCCAGAGATCAATCGGGGTGCGCTGGAAGTGGCATTAAGCCATTTAGGTGCGGATTACACCTGTATTGGCCAGATCGGCCCGCAGTCTGAAGGGATGAAGTTCTACCGCGATCAGCAAGAGGTTGAACTGCCTTGGAGTGGTTACGATCACTTCGGGACCGCTCAATAGTTATTATTAAAGGTCGGAGGCGGCAAACCCCCGACCTTAGCTACGTTTCCACTGTCATCAATCGATGAGGCGGCGGATCAGTTCCAGCAGCGCAACCAGCGCTTTAAGAACGATGAGAACTTTATCAATCAAAGTTTTCATCCGTTTCTCCATCAAGTGGAGTGAGAACGCCGCTGCTTACTCATACGCTGCCTGTCACAACGGTTTATCTCTATTGTTAGTAAAAGATGGCTCCACTCCGGCCAGAGCACTGAAATCAGCACCACCTGTATTTCAGCCAGGACTTGAAGACGTCTATCCCACGCTGCGGAAGGCCAGAGTTTAACTATCACTATGACTAACCTCCTGATTATATCGGAGAGGTGAGTAAAAAACGAGCGCCGAATTGTACGGATTTGCACCTCTCAATCTTTTGTCTTAGACTGGTCTCTTGTTAGTTAGGGATAGTTCTACCCCGGCCAGAGTTATCGGTCAAAATGCAAAAAACCGACCTCACCAGTCGGTTTTTTGCATTTTGGCTCTGCTTTGTTTTGGTTACATGAAGCGGAAAAGGCGGTGCTGTACAAATTTGCTCCGGTCAACCTTTTGTCTTATACTGAGACTGTTAGTAAGAGATGGCTCTACTCCGGCCAGAGCTATTGGCCGAAACGTAAAAACCCGACCTCACCAGTCGGGTTTTTGCATTTTGGAGTACGCCTCAGTTGCTATTCAAAGCCGACCACATGATGCGGCACATAGGCCGTTTCTAGCTCTGCAATCTCTTGCGATGTTAGTTCCAGATCAACGGCGGCTAAGGCATCGACCAAGTGTTCGCTGCGTGAGGCACCAATAATCGGCGCGGTAACCACTGGTTTACTCAACAGCCATGCCAGGGCGATTTGCGCTCGCGAAACGCCGCGCTCTTCAGCAAGAGTGGCTACGCGCTCGGCAATCAGGGCATCAACCCCTTCGGTAGCGTCATACAAGGTTTTGCCATATAGGTCGCTGACCAGACGCGCTGTAGTTTCGCCCCAAGGGCGTGTCAGTCTGCCACGAGCCAGCGGGCTCCAGGGAAGTACGGCAATCCCTTCGGCGGCGCATAGCGGGTGCATTTCGCGCTCTTCTTCCCGTTGGATCAGGTTGTACTGATCCTGCATGCTGACAAAGCGTGTCCAGCCATGCAGATCGGCGGTGTACAGCGCCTTGGCAAACTGCCAGGCGTACATCGAAGAGGCCCCGATATAGCGTGCCTTACCAGCTTTTACTACGTCATGCAGGGCTTCCAGCGTTTCTTCGATCGGGGTTTCATAGTCCCAACGGTGGATTTGCAGTAAATCGACGTAGTCGGTACCCAAACGCCGCAGGCTGTCGTCGATCGACTGCATGATCTTGGGGCGTGACAGGCCGCGTTCCAGGTTGCTCATGGCGTTATAGACTTTGGTGGCAATCACCACCTCGTCGCGGCGAGCAAAGTCGCGCAGTGCCCGGCCAACGATCTCCTCGCTGCTGCCATCTGAATAGTTGTTGGAGGTATCAAAGAAGTTGATGCCCGCACCCAGCGCCTGCTTGATCAACGGGCGGCTGCTTTCCTCCGGCAGCGTCCAGGCGTGGTTGCCACGTGAGGGTTCGCCATAGGTCATGCAACCCAAACAGATGCGGGAAATGTTGAGATCGGTGTTACCTAGCTTTAGATATTTCATGCCTCTCTCCTGTGTACCGTTCAAAAAATAACTGTAGCGGAAAATGATGCAGAAATGATGGGTGTGGCGTTGGAGTGTGGGATTGATAAGGGCGCCCAGTGTGCGGCGCCCCTAGCTAGGTTATGCCAACCAGGTTTCGATCTGGCGTTGAATACCGGCCGCATCCAGGCCCAGATCGCTGCGGATCTCTTCCTGGCCGCCCTGTGGGATAAAGTAATCCGGCAGGCCAATATTCAGTACGGGCACCACACGGCGTTTGGCCATCAGCAGTTCGTTAACCCCGCTGCCAGCGCCGCCCATAATGGCGTTCTCTTCCAGCGTCACCAACACTTCGTGGCTGGCGGCCATTTCCAGCACCAGCTGTTCGTCCAGTGGTTTGACAAAGCGCATGTCCACCAGCGTAGCGTTCATCGCTTCGGCGACCTGAGCAGCTTCCGCCAACAGGGTACCAAAGTTGAGGATGGCAATCTTTTCCCCTTCGCGGCGCACTATGCCCTTACCGAGCGGCAGTGCAGCCAGAGGTTCCAGCGTTGCACCCGTACCGTTGCCCCGTGGGTAGCGTACCGCACTTGGGCCCGTATTATGGTGATAACCGGTGTACAGCATCTGGCGGCATTCGTTTTCATCGCTAGGCGTCATGATCACCATGTTCGGGATACAGCGCAGGAACGAAATATCAAAGGCGCCTTGGTGAGTCTGGCCATCGGCACCGACAATTCCGCCGCGATCGATGGCAAACATCACCGGCAACTGCTGGATCGCCACGTCGTGGATCACCTGATCGTAGGCGCGCTGCAGGAAGGTGGAGTAGATCGCCACCACCGGCTTGTAACCGCCGATCGCCAATCCGGCGGCGAAAGTCACCGCATGCTGCTCGGCGATCGCCACGTCGAAATACTGCTGCGGATAGTCGCGAGAGAACTGCACCATGCCGGAACCTTCGCGCATGGCTGGCGTGATCGCCATCAGTTGGCTGTCTTTGGCCGCCGTTTCACACAGCCATTCACCAAAGATCTTGGAATAGGTTGGCAGGCCGCCAGCGCTTTTTGGCAGGGTGCCGCTGGCCGGATCGAATTTTGGCACCGCGTGGAAGCTGATCGGATCCTTTTCTGCCGGAGCATAGCCACGGCCTTTCTTGGTCATGATATGCAGTAACTGCGGGCCTTTCAGGTCACGCATGTTTTTTAGCGTAGCGGCCAATCCCTGCACGTCATGCCCGTCTACCGGGCCAATGTAGTTAAAGCCCAGCTCTTCAAACAGCGTGCCGGGGACTACCATGCCTTTGAGGTGTTCTTCGGTACGCTTGAGCAGTTCTTTGATCGGCGGTACGCCGGAGAGCACCTTCTTGCCGCCTTCGCGCAGCGTGGAGTAGAGCTTGCCAGACAGCAGCTGCGCCAGATGATTATTCAACGCCCCGACGTTTTCGGAGATCGACATTTCATTGTCGTTCAGCACTACCAGCATATCCGGGGTGATATCACCCGCATGGTTCATGGCTTCGAACGCCATGCCTGCGGTGATGGCACCGTCGCCAATCACGCAGACGGTGCGGCGGTTTTTGCCCTCACGCGCGGCGGCCACGGCCATGCCAAGACCCGCGCTGATCGAGGTTGAAGAGTGGCCAACGGACAACACGTCATATTCACTTTCGGCGCGCCACGGGAACGGGTGCAGGCCGTTTTTCTGGCGGATGGTTGAGATGCGGTCACGCCGTCCGGTCAGGATTTTATGTGGGTAAGCCTGATGACCAACGTCCCAAACCAGGTGATCGAAAGGGGTGTTGTAGACGTAATGCAGTGCCACCGTCAGCTCGACGGTACCCAGCCCAGACGCAAAGTGGCCACTGGAACGGCTGACGCTGTCCAGCAGGTATTGCCGCAGTTCATCACACAACTTCGGCAGGCTTTCTTTTGGCAATGAGCGGAGCTCTTCAGGATTTTCCGCTAAGGCCAAGGTCGGGTATTTGGCTATATCAAGACTCATTCAGTACTCATATCAGAGGAGTTAATTGTCGCGTTCAATAATGAAGTTGGCCAATGCACGTAATGGTGCGGTGTTATAAGATTGTGTGGCCAACGAGTCTAATGAGGCCAAGGCTTCCTGATAGAGATCCCACGCTTTTAACTTGGCGCTGTCAAGCCCAAGTAGGGCCGGGTAGGTACTCTTGCCAAGCTGTTGGTCGGAGCCTTGGCGTTTACCGATTTTTTCGGTTTCGCCCACGACGTCAAGAATATCGTCCTGCACCTGAAACGCCAGGCCGATGGCCGCCGCGTAACGGTCAAGTTCAGGGAGTGCAGCACGGCCCGGTTCACCGGCGGCCAATGCCCCCAAGCGAACCGCAGCACGGATCAGCGCGCCGGTTTTATGGCGGTGGATCTGTTCTAGTGCCTGTAGATCGATCTGCTTACCTTCGGCTTCCAGATCCAGCGACTGGCCACCGCACATACCGGCAACGCCGCTGGCTTTGGCCAGTTCGGAAATCATCGCCAGCCGATCGCGCAGTGCCACATCGGGCATGTCGGCGTCAGCCAGGATCGAGAAAGCCAGCGTTTGCAGGGCGTCGCCTGCCAGAATCGCGTTAGCTTCCCCAAATTTGATATGGCAGGTTGGCTGCCCACGGCGCAGATCGTCGTCATCCATCGCTGGCAGATCGTCATGGATCAGCGAATAGGCATGGATGCACTCCACCGCCGCCGCTGGGGCATCCAGATTCTCCAGGCTCAGGCCAAACATTTGCCCGGTGGCGTAGACCAGGAAAGGCCGTAGCCGTTTACCGCCCAGCAAGGCGCCGTGACGCATCGCCTCAACCATTTTGCCATCATTGAACGGCAGCGGAGCGATATAGCCAAGCAGTGCGCGATCGCTGCGCTGATGGAAGGCCTGTAACTGATCGTGGAACTCAGACATCGTAATTACTCAGCGTCCGGGGTAAAAGGGGTCAGTGCGGCATCGTCGTTCTGGTCGTTGAGCAGGATCTGTACGCGCTGCTCCGCCTGTTGCAGCTTTTGTTGGCCCTGACGAGCCAATTGGACGCCACGTTCAAACTCGTTGAGCGCATCTTCCAGCGGCAACTCGCCGGATTCCAAACGGGTTACGATACTCTCGAGTTCGCTCAGAGAATTCTCAAAGCTGATGCTTTGCTCTTTACTGTCTGATTGTGCAGGTTTTTTCGCCATAGTTTTCTTTTTACATCATCATGTGAACAGTGGGGCCCGAGCCTATCCTAGCGGATCTTGATTAGCAAATCATGGCACGTCTATGTGGTTTTGTGCACGGCACGCGTGCAGATAGTGATATACTTCGCGCCCAGATAAGATTGATAAAAGCTCGGCCAGCCCGCGATTTTATCAATCTTATCGCCATTGTATACCTAATAGCCTTGCAGTGGCAGCTAACCGCCGCCGCTGAACCCCATAGGGCAGAGGTATTGCCTCATTTTCATCAGACTATAAAGACCGCCATGAAGTTTATCATTAAATTGTTCCCGGAAATCACCATCAAGAGTCAATCTGTGCGCTTGCGCTTCATTAAGATCCTGACTACCAACATCCGTAACGTCCTGAAGCAGTATGATGAAACTCTGGCGGTTGTCCGTCACTGGGATTTTATCGAGGTGCGTGCCAAAAACGAAGATCAGCGCCCGGTGATTGCCGATGCTCTGACGCGTATTCCCGGCATTCACCATATCCTGGAAGTGGAAGATCGCGCCTATACCGATGTCCACCACATCTTTGAGCAGACGCTGGAAACCTACCGCGAGCAACTGGAAGGCAAGACCTTCTGCGTGCGGGTGAAACGCCGTGGCAAGCATGAGTTCAGCTCGCAGGATGTCGAGCGCTACGTTGGTGGCGGTTTGAACCAGCATATTGAAAGCGCACGCGTCAAACTTTCTCGCCCTCAGGTCACGGTGAACCTGGAGATCGATGACGACAAGCTGATGCTGGTCAAGGCGCGCCGCGAAGGCATTGGTGGTTACCCGATCGGCACTCAGGAAGATGTTCTGTCACTGATTTCCGGCGGTTTTGACTCTGGTGTTTCCAGCTATATGCTGATGCGCCGTGGCTGTCGCGTACATTATTGCTTCTTTAATCTGGGTGGTGCGGCGCACGAAATTGGCGTCAAGCAGGTTGCCTACTATCTGTGGAACCGCTTCGGCAGCTCACACAAGGTGCGCTTTGTGGCGATCGATTTCGAACCGGTGGTCGGTGAGATCCTGGAAAAGGTCGATGACGGCCAGATGGGCGTGGTGCTCAAGCGTATGATGGTGCGTGCCGCTTCCCAGGTTGCTGAACGTTATGGCGTCCAGGCTTTGGTAACCGGCGAAGCGCTGGGCCAGGTTTCCAGCCAGACCCTGACCAACCTGCGCCTGATCGATAACGCCTCCGATACCCTGATCCTGCGCCCGCTGATCTCACATGATAAAGAGCACATCATCAACGTGGCGCGTGAAATCGGCACCGAAGACTTCGCCAAGACCATGCCGGAGTATTGTGGTGTGATCTCAAAAAGCCCGACGGTCAAGGCAATCAAAACCAGGATTGAAGAGGAAGAAGGGCACTTTGACTTCGAAATCCTCGATCGCGTGGTGCGCGAAGCACGTAACGTCGATATCCGCACTATCGCAGAAGAAACCAGTCAGCAGGTCGCCGAAGTAGAAACCGTGGCTGAATTCAGCGCTGACGAAGTGATCCTGGATATCCGTTCGGTGGACGAGCAGGAAGAGAAGCCGCTGCAACTGGCGCAGGTGGAAGTCAAACTGCTGCCGTTCTACAAGTTAGGCACGCAGTTTGCCGATCTCGATCAGAGCAAAACCTATCTGCTGTACTGTGAGCGCGGCGTGATGAGCCGTTTGCAAGCGCTATACCTGTTGGAGCAGGGCTACGCTAACGTTAAAGTCTACCGCCCGTAATCTGCGTTGCAGGGTAGCAATGCCGTTTCTCTGGTGTTGCTATCCTTAACCACTTCCCCTGTTTGATCCTCTTTTTTTCTCTTTCCCCTCGAATAGCTTTGACATAGCGGCTTACTTTAGTTTATCTATTGTTACGTTATAACATATCTTTTTTGTTGATTGGGAAAGGAGCAGGTTAATGCAGTTAAAAAAGTTGGTGGTGATACTGCCTTTTTGGTTTGTCAGCTATTCGCAGGCTCATTCATTATGGGTTAATGCGCTACCCGCTGCGGGCGGGCAGAGCACGATAGAGCTCGGTTATGGAGATGAGTTCCCTACCGCTGAAGCGATCCCTGAAGATCGCCTGCACATTTTCGCACCGGCACAGCTGATCGGGAAGGATGGGGATCTGATGCTGAAGCCTGGTAAAGAGAATTACCAGTTCGTGACGGAAAAACCGTTAGCCAAGGGCAGCTATGCCGCTATCGCTATCTATAAACCCACCTATTGGTCGAAAAATAAAGCGGGATGGCAACAGCAGAGCAGGACGGAAATGCCAGATGCGCTGTACTGCGAGCGGGCTTCCATGTTTGGCAAAACCATTGTGAATATCGATGGGGCGACAGAGACCGCAGTCATCAGCCAGCCGCAGGGGTTGCAGTTGGAAATTATCCCGTTAGCCAACCCGACCACCATCAAGCCAGGGCAGCCGTTGCCAATACAGGTATTGTATGACGGGAAACCGCTAAAGAATGCCGATGTGACGGCGACGTTTGCCGGTTTTGGCGACCAACACGAGCACCACGGGCATACTCATAGTCATGCCAAAGCCTTTTTGAATCAGACCGACGGCAAGGGCAAAGTCAATGTTTACCCGCTGAAGGCGGGATATTGGGTAGTCGAAACCGAACATAAACTGCCTTATGTGGATAAGGCGAAATGTGATGAATCCGTGTTGCTTTCAACGCTGACCTTTACCATCAGCGAATAAGCCATTGGCTTGGCAGGCCAACCGGCCTGCCGATATTGCTTCAATCGCGGAAGTCGTACATGCCGGGGATCAGTACCAGCTGCGCCGCTATCTCAGCCGCTTTGGCCTTACCCAACAGCAAATCGATCAGTTTCAGGGCAAACTCCATCGAGGTGCCTGGCCCTTGACTGGTGAGCAGGTTGACGCGTGGGTCGAACACGACGCGTCTTTCCATCCACTGGCCTTCCGGGATCTGCTCTTTCAGGCCGGGGAAACCGGTCATATTGCCGATCGGGAACAGTTGGTGATGCTGCAATACCAAGGCCGGTGCCGCACAGATGGCGGCGACTATATTGCCTTGCAGATGCATCTGGCGGACTTTTTCCACCAGCAACGGGCTATCGCGAAAACATTCCGCACCCTTGATACCGCCAGGTAAGACGATGGCGTCAAAGTGGTCGTCAACAATTGCCACCAGGGGGGCGTCTGCCAGCAGCTTCACGCCGCGTGAGCAGACGATGGTCAGGCCACCGTCACTGGCAACGCTGGCGGTCGTTACTTTGACACCGGCACGAACCAGCAGGTCGATGGTGGTTACGGCCTCGGTTTCTTCACTACCAGGTGCCAGGCAGACCAATACCGATGCGCTCATAGCTATTTTCCTTGCGTTTAATGATTTCAAACAGCCGGGTATTTTCTGGCAGGGGAATGCCGTGACTGCGTCCGCGACGCAGCAAATAACCGGTAATGTAGTCGATCTCGGTGTGCCGCTGAGAACGGATATCCTGCAGCATCGAGGAGGTGTTGTCCGCCGTTGACTGGATCACCTGCATCACATAGAACACCAGGCTTTCGCACGAGGTGTGGTGACCTTCCATCTCCATCACGCTAGCCACCTCACGGCAGATAAGCTCTATCTGCTCAGGATAGCGCTGCAGATCGCCATTGCGGCAGTCATACAGCACGGTTAGCGGGTTGATGACGCAGTTGACCGCCAGCTTGCGCCAACTGGCCGAAGCAATATTGTTATGCCAGGCAACGTCGGGCAGGGCCTGGTGCAGGATCTCTGCCAGATGGCTGAGATGGGTCGCTTGCTGGGTTGTTGGGCCGATATGGGTGGTGCCGTTGGCGACGTGCACAATGGTATTACCATCATGGCGTGCGGCATGGGTGGTGATGCCCTGTAGCACCGGCTGGCTGTGCAGTGGCAATTCCTCTTGAGTCCCTATGCCGTTATGCAGCAGCAAAATGGCACAGCGAGGGTTTAATTTGGGCAGTAATGCCGTCACCGCGCTGGAAACCTGCCAGGCTTTCAGCGTGACCAGCAGCAACTCACTTTGCCGCAGGTGTTCGGGATCGTTGGTGGGCAAATTACGGTTAAACGAGGTGCCGTCGGGTTCAATGACGTTGACCGCACAAAATGGCTGGGGCACCCGTAACCATCCCTGTACATCGTGGCCCTGCTGATAGAGTTTGGCTAGCCACAGTTGTCCGAGCGCGCCGCAACCAAGAATGGTTATTTTCATTTCATCTCCCTGGTTTTCGGAAAGACCACTGATGCATCCTTTTGATTATAGGCTTTTCTGTTGTTGAACGTCTTGTTCAGGCGTATATCTGAATTTTGCCTGAAACCGCAAAGCGGGTATCATGCACGGCAACGAAATCATACAGCACCCATTCAGGAGGAAGAGAAGTATGCCATCTTTCGACATCGTTTCCGAAATTGATATGCAGGAAGTTCGCAACGCCGTTGATAACGCTACCCGCGATCTCAGCACCCGTTGGGATTTCCGTAACGTACCGGCCAGCTTTGAGCTGAACGAGAAAGACGAAAGCATTAAGGTCGCCAGCGAGTCTGACTTCCAGGTGCAGCAACTGCTGGATATCCTGCGCGAAAAACTGATGAAACGCAGCATTGAAGGCGGCGCGCTGGAGATCCCGGAAGAGCTGACCCACAGTGGTAAAACCTACAGCGTGGATGCCAAGCTCAAGCAGGGGATCGAAAGCTCAATGGCGAAGAAGATCGTCAAGCTGATCAAAGACAGCAAGCTGAAGGTACAGGCGCAGATCCAGGGTGATGAAATCCGCGTTACCGGTAAGGCACGCGACGATCTGCAAAGCGTGATGGCGCTGATCCGTGGTGCCGATCTGGGGCAGCCGTTCCAGTTTAAAAACTTCCGCGATTAAGTTGTGCCGGTCTGGGGGATAGCCCCTCACCCTAACCCTCTCCCACAGGGAGAGGGGACCGATCGTGCTACAACTTTACGTCTGTTCCAGTCTGCAATCCCGCGTCAAATATTCAACTGAGCATGCCATAGACAGAGTGTTGTGCCTGACTATAATGCCGTACCAGCCCCTTATCCTTTTTGGGGAAGGGACCGATCGTGCTACAACTTTACGTCTGTTCCAGTCTGCAATCCCGCGTCAAATATTCAACTGAGCATGCCACAGACAGAGTGTTGTGCCTGACTATAATGCCGTACCAGCTCCCTCTCCTTTTTGGGGACCGACCGTGCCAAGAATTAACTCCCGCACCTGACTTCAACACCTAATACGTCTTGTCCCCGTACGCAGTGTCACAGATTAACTCCTGTACGTAAATTCAGCTCCGTACGGCTCCCTCTCCCTGTGGGCTGAGTGATCCCCAGTAATATGGTCAGCATCCCATGACCATATTACTGTACTCATTCCCTAACTTTTTCAGCATGTTAACTATATTCATCCGTCTCACTATTCCCGGTC
>NZ_JBLJAK010000048.1:0-32608 GCF_047530105.1 Serratia sp. T13T92
GTGTATAAGAGACAGCCCTGTGGGAGAGGGTTAGGGTGAGGGGCATCAGGGGGGCATTGCTTGCTCTTTGTTGACGCCAAAAATAAAACGGCCCGGTGATGATCACCGAGCCGTTATGGGTATTACCAGAAGCTAAAGGTGCCGTAGTGGCACCTTTGTCTCATCAGGCTTTAGCTGCCTGTGCATCAGCCTGAGCCGACTGGATCGCCGTCAGGGCTACGGTATAGACGATATCGTCAACCAGAGCACCACGGGACAGGTCGTTCACCGGCTTGCGCATGCCTTGTAGCATTGGCCCGATAGATACCAGGTCAGCAGAACGCTGCACCGCTTTATAAGTGGTGTTACCGGTGTTCAGATCCGGGAAGATGAACACGGTCGCCTGACCGGCCACTGGCGAATTAGGCGCTTTGGATTTGGCCACGTCGGCCATGATCGCTGCGTCATACTGCAGTGGGCCATCGATGATCAGATCCGGGCGTTTTTCCTGTGCCAGACGGGTCGCTTCACGCACTTTCTCAACGTCGCTACCCGCACCGGAATTACCGGTAGAGTAAGAGATCATCGCTACGCGTGGTTCGATACCGAATGCGGCTGCGGAATCTGCGGACTGAATAGCGATTTCAGACAGCTGTTCAGCGGTTGGATCCGGGTTGATCGCGCAGTCACCGTAGACCAGAACCTGGTCAGGCAGCAGCATGAAGAACACGGAAGAAACCAGCGAGCTGCCCGGTGCGGTTTTGATCAACTGCAACGGTGGGCGGATGGTATTGGCAGTGGTGTGAACGGCACCGGAAACCAGGCCGTCAACTTCGCCTTTCTCCAGCATCAGGGTGCCGAGAACCACGTTGTCTTCCAACTGCTCACGCGCAACCACTTCGGTCATGCCCTTGCTCTTACGCAGCTCAACCAGACGCGGCACATAGAGTTCACGCACGGCAACCGGATCGACGATCTCGATGCCTTTACCCAGCTCAACGCCCTGCGCGGCGGCAACGCGTTTGATCTCTTCCGGGTTACCCAGCAGCACACATTCCGCGATACCACGTTCGGCACAGATGGCCGCCGCTTTCACGGTACGTGGTTCGTCGCCTTCCGGCAGCACGATACGTTTACCCGCTTTGCGCGCCAGCTCGGTCAGCTCATAACGGAACGCCGGTGGGGACAGACGACGTGAACGCTCAGAAGTGGCGGTCAGGGACTCGATCCATTCGGCGTTGATGTGGCTGGCCACGTAGTTCTGTACTTTCTCAATACGCTGATGGTCGTCTGAAGGCACTTCAAGGTTGAAGCTTTGCAGGCTCAGAGAGGTCTGCCAGGTGTTGGTGTCAACCATGAACACCGGCAGGCCGGTTTCAAAGGCGCGCTCACACAGCTTGTTGATGGAGGCATCGATTTCGTAGCCGCCGGTCAGCAGGATGGCACCAATTTCCACGCCGTTCATCGCGGCCAGGCAGGCTGAAACCAGCACGTCTGGACGGTCGGCAGAAGTTACCAGCAGGGAACCCGGGCGGAAGTGTTCCAGCATGTGCGGAATGCTGCGCGCACAGAAGGTCACAGATTTCACCCGGCGGGTCATGATGTCGCCTTCGTTGATCACTCGCGCCTTCAGGTGGCGGGCCATATCAATGGCACGGGTAGCGATCAGTTCGAAGCTCCACGGTACGCAACCCAATACCGGCAGCGGGCTGTTGGCGAACAGCTGTGCAGGATCGACGTTGGCTACGCTGGCCTTGGTGGAATCGTCAAAGATTTCGGACAGGTCTGGGCGAGTACGGCCCTGATCGTCCACCGGAGCGTTCAGCTTGTTGATGATCACGCCGGTAATGTTTTTGTTCTTGCTGCCGCCGAAGCTGGAGCGAGCCAGTTCGATGCGCTCGGTCAACTGGGCTGGAGAATCGTTGCCCAGTGCCAGCACAAAGACGATCTCTGCGTTCAGCGTTTTGGCGATCTCGTAGTTCAGCGAGTTGGCGAACTGATGCTTACGGGTAGGCACCAGGCCTTCGATCAGCACCACTTCTGCGTCTTTGGTGTTTTCGTGGTAACGAGCCACGATCTCTTCCATCAGCACGTCCTGCTGGTTGGAGCTCAGCAGGCTCTCAACGTAGCTCATACGCAGGGGTTCGGCCGCCGGAATGGTCGAGTTGCTGCGGATGATGGTGGTGGTCTGGTCGAGGGAATCGCCGCCGGTACGCGGTTGGGCAATAGGTTTGAACACGCTCAGGCGAACGCCTTTTTGCTCCATGGAGCGGATGACACCCAGGCTGACGCTGGTCAGACCGACGCTGGTGCCAGTGGGGATCAACATAATTGTACGTGACACAGAATAGTCCTCTTCACGGTTTTCTGCCTGCAACGGGGGCGCAGACAAAGATGACAGGCTCAAAACAACACCGCCAGCCTGAGCTGACGGTGTGTAGAGCATTAAGCGGTCAGACGGGAAGCGTCTTGCGCGATGACCAATTCTTCGTTGGTCGGGATCACCAGTGCCGGACGGCTGCCGTCTTTGGTGATGTTGCCTGATTTGCCGAAGCGGGCAGCCAGGTTGCGTTCGTGATCGATTTCAAAGCCCAGCAGGCCCAGTTTGTCCAGGGTCAGCTCGCGTACCATCGCGGCGTTCTCACCGATACCACCGGTGAAGATCACGGCATCCAGACGGCCTTCCATCAGGGCGCTATAGGCACCGATGTACTTGGCCAGACGGTGGCAGAAGACGTCCATGGCACGCTTGGCATCGGCCTTGGTCTCATAGTTGTCTTCAACGTAACGGCAGTCGCTGGTGACTTCGGTCAGGCCCAGCAGGCCAGACTCTTTGGTCAGCATCTTGTTGATCTGGTCAACGCTCATGCCCATGGCGTCGTGCAGGTGGAAGATGATGGCTGGATCGATGTCACCACTACGGGTACCCATTACCAGGCCTTCCAGCGGGGTCAGACCCATGGAAGTATCAACACACTTACCGTTGCGTACTGCGGTTACGGAACCGCCGTTGCCCAGATGGCAGGTGATGATGTTAACTTCTTCAACCGGCTTGTTCAGCGCCTTCGCGGCTTCTTGAGTCACGTAGAAGTGGCTGGTGCCGTGTGCGCCGTAGCGACGAACGCCATGGTCGCGGTACAGGCTGTACGGCAGGGCATACAGGTAGGACTCTTCCGGCATGGTCTGATGGAACGCGGTATCAAACACGGCAACGTTTTTATCAGCCAGATTAGGGAAGGATTTCAACGCTTCAGCAATACCGATCAGGTGAGCCGGGTTATGCAGTGGTGCAAAAGGTACCGAATCTTTGATACCCTGCAGGACTTCGTCGTTGATGACGGCAGAAGCCGTGAACTTCTCGCCGCCGTGCACGATGCGGTGGCCGATAGCGGTCAACTGGGCGGAAAGCTCTGGTTTTTGTGCCAGAATAGTATTAACAATGAAGTTCAGCGCTTCGCTGTGCGCTGCGCCGGCACCCAGTGCCGCTTCTTGTTTACCGCCATCCATTTTCCATTTGATACGGGCTTCAGGAAGATGGAAGCACTCGGCCAGGCCAGAGAGGTATTCTTCACCGTTGGCTGCATCGATGATGGCGAATTTCAGGGAAGAACTGCCGCAGTTAAGGACCAGTACTAGCTTACTCGACATGGAAGTACCTACTTATAGTTCGTGTTGGTATTAAGGAAGACCCAAAAACACGTGGTGAATAAAACGTCAATCAGACAACAAGCGTAGCGCATAATGCCGTTGACATTTATGATTAACATCATGTCAGTGATACAAAGGACATAATGATGAAAAAACCGATGATTTCTCTGCGGTTTAAGCGATCCTGATTTTTACCGCTTCCTAGCCCCACATGGCCGCCAACGGCAGGATTAGGGAGATAGGGCTAAAAGTTGACAAATCTTCTGTCATCTTCTACCGGCACATGGCCGGCTTAGGATACCGATAGCCCGCCACAAACACAAAATAAATTTAAAGCTTCAACTTTTTTGTTAGTGTGTTTGCAAGAATATTTTATTTTTTATACGTGAAGTTGAGGTGCGCAATGACAAGCAGACCATCCGGTTCCGTCAGCTGGTTTCAGATATTCCAGCGCGGGCAGCATTACATGAAAACCTGGCCAGCAGACAAACGGCTGGCACCGCTTTTCCCTGAGAACCGCGTGGCGCGCGCTACCCGCTTTGCCGTTCGCTTTATGCCACCGTTGGCGATTTTTACCCTGACCTGGCAGATTGCGCTCGGCGGTCAGCTTGGTCCGGCGATTGCCACCGCTCTGTTTGCCTGTAGCCTGCCGATGCAGGGGCTGTGGTGGTTGGGCCGACGTTCTGTGACGCCGTTGCCGCCAACCTTGCTGCAATGGTTCCATGAGGTCCGTAACAAGCTGGCGGAAGCCGGGCAGGCGATTGCCCCCGTTGAAGGGACGCCAACCTACCAGGCGCTGGCGGACGTGCTGAAACGCGCCTTCAAGCAGTTGGACAAAACCTTCCTCGACGATCTTTAAGTGCCACTGGGCCGGGATGTCACCGGCCTTGCAGGCTCTATGCCGCAAATTCGTGCCCGGATCATGTCTGGTCACGCCCCACATTTGACGAATATCCCGGTTCAAATCAAAGAAAGGTACAGTTGTGATTCCACGCCATACTGAAGTCATGCGATGCTCTGGTTAATTTGCAGAACTGAGGACAATGAAATGGAAATGACTCACGCCCAACGGCTGATTTTGTCGAATCAATACAAGATGATGACCATGCTCGATCCGGACAATGCAGAGCGCTACCGCCGCTTGCAGACGATCATCGAACGCGGTTTTGGTTTGCAAATGCGCGAGCTGGATCGTGATTTTGGTGAGATGAGCGAAGAAGTGTGCCGCACCATCATCAATATCATGGAAATGCACCATGCGCTCCAGGTTTCCTGGGAGAACCTCAAGGATCGTCAGGGGGTGGACGCGCGTCGCCTGGCATTCCTTGGTTTTGATGCAGCAACCGAAGCGCGTTACCTGAGCTATGTGCGTTTCCTGGTGAACACGGAAGGGCGGTATACTCATTTCGATTCTGGCAGCCACGGGTTTAACGCCCAAACCAAAATGTGGGAAAAATACCAGCGCATGCTGAGTATCTGGCTATCCTGCCCACGCCAGTATCATCTGAGCGCCGTCGAGATTGCGCAAATCATCAATGCCTGATTAAACGTAGAGGGGTTTCCCGTGGAGTGTAAGGGTTTTCTGTTCGATCTTGATGGAACGTTAGTAGATTCATTACCGGCGGTAGAGCGAGCCTGGACGCAATGGGCAGAACGCCATGGCATCAGCCCGCAACAGGTGTTGGACTTTATCCACGGAAAACAGGCGATCACCTCGCTGCGTCATTTTATGCCGAATGCCACCGAGGCTGAGCTACAGCATGAGTTCACACTGCTTGAGCAGGTTGAAGCAGAGGATACCGACGGTGTCCACGCCTTGCCAGGTGCATTGGCCCTGCTGGAGCAGATCAATGCGTTGGGGATACCTTGGGCAATCGTCACCTCGGGTTCCGTGCCAGTGGCTAACGCACGCCGTCTTGCCGGTGGGGTGCCGCTTCCTGAGGTGTTTATCACCAGTGAGCGTGTTAAACAGGGTAAACCGCAGCCAGACGCCTACCTGTTAGGGGCACAAGGTCTTGGGTTGGCACCACAGGATTGTGTGGTGGTGGAAGATGCTCCTGCCGGGATCCTTTCCGGCTTGGCTGCCGGTTGCCAGGTGATTGCGGTAAATGCGCCGGCAGACTCGCCGAAACTGGACCAGGTGGATCTGATCCTTTCCTCCTTGGAACAGCTCAAGATCGCCAAGTCCGAACAGGGTGTTGTCATCGAACTTATTGCTTAATCTGCACATTCTTACCTCAATTTGATTAGACCCCGCATCGTCGGGGTTTTTTTATGCTAATTTCTTAAGCCGGGATCACTGCAGAATGAGGCCGTTTTGAACAGCGAATTACTTTGGGTTTTGAGTTTACTGTTAATAGCCATTGTGCTGTTTACCACCAACAAGCTGCGCATGGATGTGGTGGCACTGTTGGTGATCATTGCGTTTGTGCTCAGCGGAACTTTGAGCTTGCAAGAGGCAACGGCTGGCTTCAGCGATCCTAACGTCATTTTGATTGCCGCTCTGTTCGTCATTGGCGAAGGGCTGGTGCGCACCGGGGTGGCCTATCAGGTTGGCGACTGGCTGGTGAGAGTGGCGGGCAGCAGTGAAACCAAGATGATGATGTTGTTGATGTTCACCGTTGCCGGGCTGGGGGCATTCATGAGCTCAACCGGGGTGGTAGCCATCTTTATCCCCGTGGTGCTCAGCGTCGCGGTGCGCATGAAAATCTCCCCAGGGCGGTTGATGATGCCGCTGAGCTTTGCCGGTTTGATCAGTGGCATGATGACGCTGGTCGCCACGCCGCCGAATATGGTGGTCAACAGCGAACTGGTGCGTGAAGGCATCGATGGTTTCGGCTTCTTTGGCGTCACGCCAATTGGCCTGGTGGTATTGCTGTTGGGCGTGGGGTACATGTTGGTTGCAAGACGCTGGCTCGGCGACAGCGGCGGCACCAAGACCAAATCGGCCTGGGAGCGCCGGACTTTCCGCGATTTGATCCGCGACTATAAGCTCACCGGGCGGGCGCGTCGTTTGGCGGTGCGTAGTGGTTCACCATTGATTGGCCGCTCGCTGGATGAACTGCATTTGCGTGCTCGCTACAGCGCTAACGTTATCGGCATCGAGCGCTGGAAGCGTTTTCGCCGGGTGATGATCAGCGCCTTTGGCAGCACGGAACTGCGCGAAGGGGACGTACTGCTGATCGACATGACGGATTGCGATATCGATCTGCGTCAGTTCTGTAGTGAGCAACAGCTCGAACCCATGGTGCTGCGAGGGGAATATTTCTCCGAACAGTCACGCAACGTGGGGATGGCCGAAGTTTCGCTAATCCCTGAGTCGGCACTGCTCGGGAAAAGCGTGCGCGATGCCGCTTTCCGTAGCCGTTACGATCTCAACGTGGTCGGCATCCGCCGCAATGGTGAAACCCTGCAAGGCAAGCTGGTGGATGAGCCTTTGGGCCTGGGGGATATTTTGTTGGTGATCGGCGACTGGAAAGCAATTCGCCAGTTGCAGGCCAAAACCCATGATTTTATCGTCTTGAACCTACCCGCCGAAGTGGACGAAGTGGCACCGGCTATCACCCAGGCACCCCATGCGCTGTTCTGCCTGGCGCTGATGGTGGCGATGATGCTGACCGACGAGATCCCGAATCCGATCGCTGCGCTGATCGCTTGCCTGTTGATGGGGCGCTTTCGCTGCATCGATATGGAAAGCGCCTATAAGGCGATCCATTGGCCGAGCATCATTTTGATCGTCGGTATGATGCCCTTTGCCCAAGCGTTGCAGAAAACGGGCGGGGTAGACCTGATCGTCCGTGGGTTGATGGACGTTGCCGGTGACGCCGGGCCACACGTCATGCTGGCCTGTCTGTTTGTCCTGTGCGCCACCATAGGGCTGTTTATCTCCAACACCGCCACGGCGGTATTGATGGCTCCAATAGCCATCGCCGCGGCCCGTGAAATGGGCGTTTCGCCTTATCCGTTTGCCATGATTATCGCGATTGCCGCCTCTGCCGCCTTTATGACGCCGGTGTCATCACCGGTCAATACGCTGGTGTTGGGGCCGGGGAACTACAAGTTTGGCGATTTTCTGAAAATTGGGGTGCCGTTCACCGTGCTGGTGATGATTGTCAGCGTGATCCTGGTGCCTTGGTTGTATGCGTTTTAAGCACACAGTTTGCGTTTTATGTCAGGATTAAGAACAGGCGCTTTATCTTTTTTGAGAATACGATGAACTAGCTAACGACTGAAACCCTAAAGCGTATTGGTATTTTATCGGCTCATGCTGCCGCTCGTTGAGGCTTTAGGGCGACCTGTGTCGCCCTGGCTTAGTTTAGCGCTCCTTCTGGAGTTGCCATGAAAATGAAACATGGATTTATAACCCTTACTTTAGCTTCTCTGTAGTTGCTGCGTGGTGGTGCGAGATACATGAGTGACTCCCTCAAAGCCCACAGGATAAAAATTACCGCTTCCTGGTCACGCAAACCTTCCAACGTATCGATTTACGCTCGGTGGTGGAGCAGGAATTCACGGTGGAAATGCCGGAAGGTACGACCTGCGGCTAAGGTGTCTTAGATTGCCAGGCGCACAAGCACCTGGCTCTACTCTTACATGGGGGAGTCGCTGCTGATTTCATCCAGCGAAAGGCTGAAGCTTGGGATGAATACCTGCATAAAATAATCCATTTCTGGGCTGTGACGTAGCTGCAACGTCTTCTCCAGGCGTGCCTTAGCCAACTTGAATTCATTATTCCCCGCCGACAGCTCCTCCAGACATTTCAGATACGCGCATAGCGCATCGGCCTGCTTCACGATCAGCTTTTCGTCCTCGCTGTGATGGTGCTCGTCCAGGATAGAGCGGAAATCGTTCTGTAACTCTTCCGGCAGCATCTCCAACAGCTTTTGTTGGGCAATCTTCTCGATTTTTTTGTATTCGTGGGCAATCTGCGGATTGTAATACTTGATGGGAGTGGGCATATCGCCGGTCAGCACTTCGCTGGCATCGTGATACATCGCCAACAACGCCACGCGTTCGGCATTCAGGTTGCCGTTAAACTTGCGGTTTTTGATCGCGGCCAGCGCATGGGCGACAAAGGCGACCTGCAAGCTGTGTTCGGAAACGTTTTCGGTACGCACATTGCGCATCAGCGGCCAGCGGCTAATCAGTTTCAAACGGGACAGGTGGGCAAAGAAGTGGCTCTGGCTCATGGTGCTCTCTCTACAGCGGCAAGTGAGTGCATTATACGCTATGGAGCTAGGCACATCCCTTGGAATTGTAGGGGGCGTAAATTGTGCTTATACCGATAGAGGCGAAAACGGGCGCAGCATGCGGCGCCCCTGCGAAGTCAGTGCCAATCAGAGACATGGGCGCAGCGAACCGCGCCCGGCAAAATTACTGGTGATAGGTTTCCAGGAATCGGCCCAGTTTGCCCACCGCCATTTCCAATTCATCTACGCGGGGCAGAGTAACGATGCGGACGTGGTCTGGGTAAGGCCAGTTGAACGCACTGCCCTGTACCAGTAACACCTTCTCTTGTAACAGCAGATCCAGCACCAGCTTCTGGTCGTCGTGGATGTTAAAGCGCTTCGCGTCGATGCGTGGGAACATATAGAGCGCACCCTGAGGTTTCACGCAGGAAACGCCAGGGATCTCGTTTAGCAGCTCCCAGGTACGGTCGCGTTGTTCATACAGGCGGCCACCAGGCTGAATAAATTCGCTGATGCTCTGGTAACCGCCCAGTGCCGTCTGGATCGCATGCTGCATTGGCACGTTGGCGCAAAGACGCATGGAAGCCAGCATCTCCAGCCCTTCGATATAGCCTTTGGCATGCTTCTTCGGCCCGTTGAGTACCATCCAGCCCTGACGGAAACCGGCAACGCGGTAGGTTTTGGACAAGCCGTTAAAGGTGACGGTCAGCAGATCTGGGGCCAATGCGGCGATGGAGTGATGCTCTGCCTCATCGTAGAGGATCTTGTCGTAGATTTCGTCGGCAAAGATGATTAGGTCGTGCTGGCGGGCGATCTCGACGATCTGTTCCAGCAGTTCTTTGCTGTAGACCGCGCCGGTGGGGTTGTTAGGGTTGATGATCACGATGCCACGGGTACGTGGAGTGATTTTGCTGCGAATATCGTCCAGATCCGGGAACCAGCCAGATTCTTCGTCGCACATATAGTGCACGGCCTTGCCGCTGGAAAGCGACACGGCGGCGGTCCACAACGGGTAGTCTGGCGCAGGCACCAGCATTTCATCACCGATGTTCAGCAGCGCTTGCATGGATTGCACGATTAGCTCAGAAACGCCATTGCCAATGTAGATATCCTCAACGGTCACGTCACGCATGTTACGTGCCTGATAGTGCTGCATGATCGCCTTGCGCGCCGAGTAGAGCCCTTTGGAGTCGCAGTAGCCTTGTGCCGTTGGCAGATTGCGGATCACGTCGACCAGAATTTCATCGGGTGCATCAAAGCCGAACGGGGCAGGGTTGCCAATGTTCAGCTTGAGGACTTTATTGCCTTCTTCTTCAAGACGTTTAGCTTCTTTGAGTACCGGGCCACGAATGTCATAACAGACGTTGTCCAGTTTGCTGGATTTCTCAATGGGGGACATAGAAAGTTGAGCCTTTTGCTAAGATAGGGTCGTTCCTACCGTGGAACACCGCAATCCGTCCAATGTACTCCTGGAGGCCAGGCTTTTGAAGGGTTATGCACTGCTTTGGTGAAAACGATCGGCAAAAATCGCTTTTTAAGATAATAACCATCTGTATTGATCGTTTTTTTAGTGTTTAAATCCGAAGATGTCGCCAATTTAAGGTTTATATGCCAATGGAAGTGTGTGTCACATAAAGGGTTTTTATCAGTTAACCGCAGAAATGTGTATGCCAAGCGCCAGAAAAACGCCAAAGCCGCTTAAAGATAGTAATATGGGATTAATCTGGTTTCATGTCTGTACTGACAATACCACACTGAGTTGAAGTAGAATTACATTAGGTCCACTTCAGTAATTAACTTAAATTTTATTTAAGTAATGGTCAGGGTCTTTTAATAATCAAAAGACTTACTGCTTGAATTTATTAAATTCCCTAATCGATGGCACGCTCGATATACGGGGGGGTTGTTAATATTTTGTACAGAAAACAACAATGCTGTCATGGTCTCTGGCGGCCAGGGATCGAGGTAACCGGGAGGAAAGGGGGGATTTTGCCCGCATAGGATTATCAATGCTTATAAGGGTAAACACTTTTCGTCGTAACTTTCACCACTATCAATAAGCCGTTGCGATAGATCATGGATAAAAAGCGATGCAGATAACGAAATATAAGTAATTTTTTTGCCCTCTTCTAATGAGTGGGGTACTGTCATAAGTGGCGCATGCCCTTTTCAGCTGCGTCTTAGAAATACACCAGGGTAGTTTGTAAATTAGAATTTAAAAAGTGAAGAAAACACTATGACAAGTGCAAATCGTCCGATACTTAATCTCGACCTCGATCTGCTAAGAACCTTTGTTGCTGTTGCTGATTTGAATACGTTTGCGGCGGCTGCCGTTGCTGTTTGTCGTACTCAGTCCGCAGTTAGTCAACAAATGCAGCGGTTAGAGCAATTGGTTGGCAAAGAGTTGTTCGCCCGTCATGGGCGCAATAAGTTGTTAACCGAACACGGTATCCAGCTTCTCGGCTACGCCAGGAAAATCCTGCGCTTCAACGACGAAGCCTGTGCCTCCTTGATGTACAACAATATCAAGGGTGTCCTGACTATCGGTGCTTCTGATGATACCGCAGATACCATTTTGCCTTTCTTGCTAAACCGCGTGACGTCGGTCTATCCCAAGCTGGCGATTGATGTGCGGGTGAAGCGTAGTCCGTTCATGATCGACATGCTGAAGAATGGCGAAGTGGATCTGGCCATCACCACCGTGGATACCGAAGGGCATCCGCACATCATTCTGCGTACGTCTCCAACGTTGTGGTACTGCTCGGCAGATTACCATTACCAGGCGGGGGAACCGATCCCTCTGGTGGTGATGGATGAGCCAAGCCCGTTCCGAGCGATGGCGATCAAGCACCTTGAAGCTGCCGGCATTCCATGGCGTATTGCCTACGTGGCCTCAACGCTTTCTGCGGTGCGCGCGGCGTGCCGGGCAGGTTTGGGGATCACCGTGCGGCCAATCGAAATGATGAGCCCAGATCTGCGAGTTCTGGGCGCTGCGGAAGGTTTACCGCATCTTCCTGATACGCAGTATGCGCTGTGCAAAGATATGAAGTGCGAAAATGAACTGGCCATGGCGATCTTCAGTGCTGTGCAAAACGGCAGTGAGATTTACCACTTCGGCGGCGGCGAATCTTCGGTGATCGATGAAGGTTCCAGCGTGGCGGATAGCGAAGAGTAGCGTTTTACCCTGAGCTAGCCGTATTGAAAGTTACAAACCTCTGCCACGGCAGAGGTTTTTTTTAGCTCAAAAAAGGGAAATCAAGCATTTTGGCCTGTTGAAGGTAAATTCGATGCTAAATGAGTATTTCTTCATGACTTCTAGCAAGTGAAACCCTCATATCTTCGGGTTGCTCGTTTTTTATGCAGTGATAACAACGAGTAAATACCTGGAGTTGATAGGGTTATTTTGCTATTTTACGCTGACGTTTTTTTACCTGAAATTGACAAAAATTGTTAAACTGCCACACTTTTTTTGAGGATTTCTGCCTGAAACGTGTCCTGGATCAAAAAAATACCCCTAGGTAGTGAGTGGAACAACAGGGAATTCCTGAGAGAATGGTATAGTAAAAGTGAAATGTGCCTGTGGGGTTATATCTATCTGTTTCCGTTGAGCAATCAACTGACACGATTTAGCCTAAGCCAAGCGCATCATATGTTAATTAAATGCTTCGTATGTAAATTAGTGTGTAGATACTTTTGTCAAAGTTGACAGAAGGTTATAGAAAGGAGTAAAAAGCCCACAGTAAAACACTGCCTAACTCTCTGTAAAAGCAGCTTGTTTGTGTGGTTATTTATCCTTCCCTTAAATCGATGTGGTGCACTAACTGCCAGTTACAAGAGCAGAACGATCGACGCCACTTTTGATGAGTAAGCATAGAGTATGTCAACAACCATTGAAGTCATCGCTCATCACTGGGCGTTCGCCGTATTTCTTATCATGGCTATCGGGCTCTGCGGCTTCATGCTGCTGGGTGCGTTCTTCTTGGGTGGGAGAGCCCAGGCTCGCGCCAAAAACACCCCTTATGAATCCGGGGTCGACTCGGTCGGTACGGCGCGTTTGCGTCTGTCCGCCAAGTTCTACCTGGTGGCCATGTTCTTCGTCATTTTCGATGTTGAAGCCTTATACCTGTACGCCTGGTCGGTCTCGATTCGTGAGAGCGGTTGGGTAGGCTTTATCGAAGCCGCCATTTTCATTTTGGTGTTATTGGCTGGTTTGGTTTATCTGGTGCGTATCGGCGCATTGGATTGGACTCCGACGCGCTCCAAGCGTTTGAGTAAGCCAACTATCATCAAGAACGCTAGCAACAGTCATCCGCAGTAACAGCGAGGCATTAAGATGGACTATACGCTCACCCGCATAGACCCGAACGGTGAGAACGACCGTTATCCCCTGCAAAAACAGGAGATCGTAGGCGATCCCCTTGAGCAGCAGGTTCACCGTACGGTTTACATGGGTAAACTCGAACATGCTTTGCATGACATGGTGAACTGGGGGCGTAAAAACTCTCTTTGGCCGTATAACTTCGGCCTTTCGTGCTGTTATGTGGAAATGGTGACCTCGTTTACCGCCGTTCACGACGTGGCGCGTTTTGGTGCGGAAGTATTGCGTGCCTCCCCACGCCAGGCCGACTTTATGGTCGTTGCCGGCACCTGCTTTACCAAGATGGCCCCGGTCATTCAGCGTTTGTACGAGCAAATGCTGGAGCCTAAATGGGTGATCTCGATGGGCTCCTGCGCCAACTCCGGCGGCATGTACGATATCTACTCGGTCGTCCAGGGCGTGGATAAATTCCTGCCGGTCGACGTGTATATCCCAGGCTGCCCACCGCGCCCGGAAGCTTACATGCAGGCACTGCTGCTGCTGCAGGAATCCATTGGCAAAGAACGTCGCCCGCTGTCGTGGGTCGTTGGCGATCAGGGCGTGTACCGCGCCAATATGCCATCAGAAAAAGAACGTAAGCACGCCGAGCGTATTGCGGTAACCAACCTTCGGTCGCCTGACGAGATTTAAGACGTTCATTTAACGTCCATCTTAGTGCGCTATTGGTTAACACAGCGAAAAGTTGAACTTGCGGCGAAATAACCCTTTAGTGTGGTGAAAAAAATTATGACAGATTTAACGACGCACGAAGCTCTGCCTGCTTGGCATACCCGCGATCATCTTGATGATCCGGTGATCGGCGAACTGCGCAACCGTTTTGGGCCGGAAGCCTTTACTGTTCAGCCCACCCGTACCGGAATGCCCGTGGTATGGGTCAAAGTTGAGCAGTTGCTGGAAGTAATGACGTTTTTAAGAAAACAACCGAAGCCGTACGTCATGCTGTTCGATCTGCATGGCATGGACGAGCGTCTTCGTACCCACCGTGAAGGCTTGCCTGCCGCGGACTTCTCTGTTTTCTACCATCTGATCTCTGTCGAACGTAACCGCGACATCATGCTGAAAGTGGCGCTGTCTGAAAAAGACCTGCACGTGCCCACAGTGACCAAGATTTTCCCGAATGCCAACTGGTATGAGCGCGAAACCTGGGAAATGTTCGGTATTACCTTCGACGGCCACCCGCACCTGACGCGCATCATGATGCCGCAGAGTTGGGAAGGCCATCCACTGCGTAAAGACTACCCGGCGCGCGCCACCGAATTCGATCCCTTTGTGTTGACCAAACAGAAAGAAGATCTGGAGATGGAGTCGCTGAAATTCAAGCCGGAAGAGTGGGGCATGAAGCGCGGCACCGAGAACGAGGACTTCATGTTCCTTAACCTCGGCCCGAACCACCCGTCTTCACACGGTGCATTCCGTATCATTCTGCAGCTGGACGGTGAAGACATCGTCGACTGTGTGCCGGACGTGGGTTACCACCACCGTGGCGCAGAGAAGATGGGCGAACGCCAGTCCTGGCACAGCTTTATCCCGTATACCGACCGTATCGAATACCTTGGCGGCTGTGTAAACGAAATGCCTTACGTACTGGCGGTGGAAAAACTGGCCGGGATCGTGGTGCCGGATCGTGTCAACACCATCCGCGTCATGCTGTCTGAGCTGTTCCGCATCAACAGCCACCTGCTGTACATCAGTACCTTTATCCAGGACGTGGGCGCCATGACCCCGGTGTTCTTTGCCTTTACCGACCGTCAGAAAGTTTATGATGTCGTTGAAGCGATTACCGGCTTCCGTATGCACCCGGCCTGGTTCCGTATTGGTGGCGTGGCGCACGACCTGCCACGTGGCTGGGATCGCCTGCTGCGTGACTTCCTGGACTGGATGCCGAAGCGCCTCGATTCCTATGTGAAAGCGGCACTGCACAACACCATTCTGAAAGGGCGTTCTGTCGGCGTGGCTTCTTACAACGCCAAAGAAGCGTTGGAATGGGGTGTGACCGGTGCTGGCCTGCGTGCTACCGGCGTTGAGTTTGACGTGCGTAAATGGCGTCCATACTCCGGCTATGAAAACTTCGATTTCGAAGTTCCGGTCGGCGACGGCAACAGCGACTGCTACACCCGCGTGATGCTGAAAGTGGAAGAGCTGCGCCAGAGCCTGCGTATTCTTGAGCAGTGCCTGAACAACATGCCGGAAGGCCCGTTCAAGGCGGATCATCCGCTGACCACGCCGCCGCCGAAAGAGCGCACGCTGCAACATATTGAAACGCTGATCACCCACTTCCTGCAGGTTTCCTGGGGCCCGGTGATGCCAGCCAACGAATCATTCCAGATGGTTGAAGCCACGAAAGGGATCAACAGCTACTACCTGACCAGCGACGGCAGCACCATGAGCTATCGCACCAGGATCCGTACGCCAAGCTATGCTCACCTGCAGCAAATCCCTGCGGTGATCCGTGGCAGCCTGGTCTCTGACCTGATCGTCTATCTGGGTAGTATCGATTTTGTAATGTCAGATGTGGACCGCTAACTATGCATGATCTTAAAGACACTCACGTGAGTCACGATGCGCTTGAGGCCACCAATGCAGCCGCTCCCCAGAGCGGCGCTGATGCATTTGTGCTGAGCGCGGAAGAACGTGATGCGATCGAGCACGAAAAGCACCATTACGAGGATCCACGCGCCGCCTCCATTGAAGCACTGAAGATCGTGCAGAAGCAGCGTGGCTGGGTTCCGGATGGGGCGATTTATGCCATCGCTGAAGTGCTGGGCATCCCAGCCAGCGACGTAGAAGGCGTGGCCACGTTCTACAGCCAGATTTTCCGCCAGCCAGTAGGACGCCACGTGATCCGTTACTGTGACAGCGTGGTTTGTCACATCAACGGCTACCAGGGCATTCAGGCCGCGCTGGAAAAGAAACTCAACATCAAGCCGGGCCAGACTACCTTCGACGGTCGTTTCACCCTGCTGCCGACCTGCTGCCTGGGTAACTGCGACAAAGGCCCGAACATGATGATCGATGAAGATACTCATGCTCACCTGACGCCAGAGAACGCGGTCGAACTGTTGGAGCGGTATAAATGATGATTGATATCAAACGTACTGCCGAAATGCATCCGCTGACCTGGCGCCTGCGCGATGACCAACAGCCGGTATGGCTGGATGAATATCGCAGCAAAAACGGTTACCAGGGCGCGGAAAAAGCGCTGAAAGGCATGGCCGCCGACGACATCGTCACCCTGGTGAAAGATGCCGGGCTGAAAGGCCGTGGTGGTGCAGGTTTCTCCACCGGTTTGAAGTGGAGCCTGATGCCGAAAGACGAATCCATGAACATCCGTTACCTGCTGTGTAACGCCGATGAAATGGAGCCGGGCACCTATAAAGACCGTCTGCTGATGGAGCAACTGCCACACCTGTTGGTGGAAGGCATGCTGATTTCGGCATTCGCGCTGAAAGCCTACCGGGGTTACATCTTCCTGCGTGGCGAATACGTCGAGGCTGCAGTGCATCTGCGCCGTGCGATTGCGGAAGCTACCGAAGCAGGCCTGCTGGGCAAAAATATCATGGGCAGCGGCTTTGACTTCGAGCTGTTCGTCCACACCGGTGCTGGCCGCTACATCTGTGGTGAAGAAACGGCGCTGATCAACTCGCTGGAAGGCCGCCGCGCCAACCCGCGCTCCAAGCCGCCATTCCCAGCTTCCGTGGGTGTATGGGGCAAACCGACCTGCGTGAACAACGTAGAGACTCTGTGTAACGTGCCTGCCATCCTCGAGCATGGCGTGGACTGGTACAAAGGGATCTCCGCCGGTAAGAGTAACGACGCCGGTACCAAACTGATGGGCTTCTCTGGCCGGGTGAAAAACCCAGGCGTCTGGGAGCTGCCGTTTGGGACCACCGCGCGTGAAATTCTGGAAGATTACGCCGGTGGCATGCGCGATGGCCTGAAATTTAAAGCCTGGCAGCCGGGCGGGGCGGGTACCGACTTCCTGACCGCCGATCACCTGGATCTGCCAATGGATTTTGAAAGCATCGGTAAAGCGGGCAGCCGTTTAGGTACGGCGCTGGCGATGGCGGTGGATCACGAAATCGGCATGGTTCCCCTGGTGCGTAACCTGGAAGAGTTCTTTGCCCGTGAGTCCTGTGGCTGGTGTACACCGTGCCGTGACGGCTTGCCGTGGAGCGTGAAGATCCTGCGTGCTTTGGAAAGAGGCGAAGGCCAGCCGGGGGATATCGAAACCCTCGAGCAGCTGTGCCGCTCCCTTGGCCCAGGTAAAACCTTCTGCGCCCATGCGCCAGGTGCCGTAGAGCCACTGCAAAGCGCGATTAAATATTTCCGTGAAGAGTTTGAAGCCGGGATTTCCCCACAGTACTTGGGCAATCTCCAGGCGGTTGGCGGCATTCAGCCAAACAACTTGTTGAAGCAACGCTGGTAATTCCGCTTTGCCTGGGTGCGGTGAGCGCGCCCCGAAACACGGCCAGAATTTTTGATTAACGCCTGCCTTATGGGCAGGCCACTTGGAAGCATGCTGACTATGGCTACGATTCATGTAGACGGCAAAGAATACGACGTAGATGGAGCCGACAACCTGTTGCAGGCGTGTCTCTCCCTCGGCCTCGATATTCCTTACTTTTGCTGGCATCCGGCGCTTGGAAGCGTCGGCGCTTGCCGCCAATGTGCGGTAAAGCAATACCAAAACGCGGACGATACGCGTGGCCGTTTGGTGATGTCCTGTATGACACCGGCATCCGATGGAACCTTTATTTCCATCGATGACGCAGAAGCCAAACAGTTCCGTGAAAGCGTGGTCGAGTGGTTGATGACCAACCACCCGCACGACTGTCCGGTATGTGAAGAGGGCGGTAACTGTCACCTGCAGGATATGACAGTAATGACCGGCCACAGCTTCCGTAAATATCGCTTCAGTAAGCGCACCCACAACAACCAGGAGCTGGGGCCATTTATCTCGCACGAGATGAACCGCTGCATCGCCTGTTACCGTTGTGTGCGTTACTACAAAGACTACGCGGATGGCACCGATTTCGGGGTGTACGGCGCGCACGACAACGTCTATTTCGGTCGTCCGGAAAGCGGCACGCTGGAAAGCGAGTTCTCCGGTAACCTGGTAGAAGTGTGCCCAACCGGCGTATTCACCGACAAAACCCACTCCGAGCGTTACAACCGTAAGTGGGACATGCAGTTTGCCCCGAGCATCTGCCAGCAGTGCAGCATCGGCTGTAACACCAGCCCGGGTGAGCGCTATGGCGAACTGCGTCGTATCGAGAACCGTTACAACGGCAGCGTAAACCACTATTTCCTGTGTGACCGCGGCCGCTTTGGTTATGGCTATGTGAACCAGAAAGATCGCCCTCGTCAGCCTCAGCAACTGCGTGGCAACGACTGGATCACCCTGAACGCCGAGCAGGCGATGCAGGGCGCGGCAGATATTCTGCGTCAGGCCAACAAAACCATCGGTATCGGTTCACCGCGTGCCAGCCTGGAAAGCAACTTTGCGTTGCGTGAACTGGTCGGCGCCGAGAACTTCTATACCGGCATCAATCAGGCTGAACAACAGCGCCTGAACCTGATGCTCAACGTGTTGAAAAACAGCGGCGTTTATACGCCTAACCTGCGTGAAATCGAAAGCTACGACGCGGTGTTGGTACTGGGTGAAGATCTGACCCAAACCGGCGCTCGTATCGCGCTGTCGGTGCGTCAGGCAGTGAAAGGTAAAGCCCGCGCGATGGCTGCGGCACACCGCGTTGCCGATTGGCAGATCGCGGCGGTGCAAACCATCGGGCAGCACGCCAAACACCCGCTGTTCGTCACTAACGTTGATAACACTCGCTTGGACGATATCGCCGCCTGGAACTACCGTGCGCCGGTGGATGAGCAAGCCCGTTTAGGCTTCGCCATTGCCCACGCGCTGGATGAGTCCGCCCCGGCGGTGACCGATCTGGCCGAAGACCTGAACAAGAAAATTGACGTGATCGTACAGGCCTTGGCCGGTGCGCAGAAACCCTTGATCATCACCGGCAGCAATGCGGGTAGCACAGCTATCATTGAAGCTGCGGCCAACATTGCCAAGGCGTTGAAAGGTCGCGGTGCCGATGTTGGCATAACCTTCGTTGCCGCCGCTGCCAACAGCATGGGTCTGGCGATGATTGGTGGTGGCTCGCTGGACGAGGCACTGGTGCAACTGGAAAGTGGTTCTGCTGATACCGCCATCGTGATGGAAAACGATCTTTATCGTCACGCCCCGGCGGCCAAAGTGGATGCTGCATTGGCCAAGATCAGTAACCTGATCGTTGCCGATCACCAGCGCACCGCTCTCATGGATAAAGCCAACCTGATCCTGTCTGCAGCCAGTTTTGCAGAGAGCGATGGGACCTTGGTCAGCCAGGAAGGCCGCGCACAGCGCTTCTTCCAGGTCTACGACCCGGCTTATTACGATGATGCCAAGAAAAATATCTACAGCGTGATGTTGGAAAGCTGGCGTTGGATGCACTCGCTGCACTCCACCTACACCAGCCGCCAGGTTGACTGGACCCAGCTCGATGACGTGATTGCCGCCTGCGTGAGCGCATTGCCGCAGTTGCAAGGTATTGTCGAAGCTGCCCCAGATGCGACCTTCCGCATCCGCGGTCAGAAACTGGCCCGTTCACCGCACCGCTACAGCGGCCGCACTGCGATGCGTGCCGATATCAGCGTGCATGAACCGCGTCAGCCGCAGGATAAAGACACCATGTTCGCCTTCTCGATGGAAGGGAACAACAGCCCGCTGGCTGACCGTCAGCAGATCCCATTTGCCTGGGCACCAGGTTGGAACTCACCGCAGGCATGGAACAAGTTCCAGGCCGAAGTGGGCGGCAAACTGCGCCATGGCGATCCGGGTATCCGCCTGATCGAAGCAGGGGAGGGCAACCTCGGTTACTTCACGGCTATCCCTACGGCGTTCAAAGCCGAAGGCTGGCGTGTTGCGCCGTATTACCACCTGTTTGGCAGTGACGAAATGTCGCAGCGCTCCGAAGTGATCCAGCAGCGTATGCCTCAGGCCTACGTGATGATCAACGTTGCCGATGCCGCACAGCTTGGTGTCAATGCCGGTGCCTGGGTCGAGTTCAGCTGTGCAGGTCAAACGCTGCGTTTGCCGGTACGCCTGAGTGAAACCCTGAGCCAAGGCCAGGTTGGTTTGCCGCTCGGCTTGCCAGGGATCCCGCCGGTATTGGTGGGTGCGAAGGTTGAAAATCTGCGGGAGGCGGCACTATGAGCTGGTTGACACCTGAGGTGATCGACATCCTGATCGCCGTGTTGAAAGCGGTGGTGATCCTGTTGGTCGTGGTCACCTGCGGGGCGTTTATGAGCTTCGGCGAACGCCGTCTGCTGGGCCTGTTCCAGAACCGTTACGGGCCAAACCGTGTCGGCTGGGGCGGTTCGCTGCAGCTGGTCGCCGACATGATCAAAATGTTCTTCAAAGAAGACTGGGTTCCGACCTTCGCCGACCGCATGATCTTTACGCTGGCCCCTGTGATCGCCTTTACCTCGCTGCTGTTGGCCTTTGCCATCGTGCCGGTCAGCCCGACCTGGTCGGTGGCCGATCTCAACATCGGTATTCTGTTCTTCCTGATGATGGCTGGCCTGGCGGTGTATGCCGTGCTGTTCGCCGGCTGGTCCAGTAACAACAAATACTCGCTGTTAGGGGCGATGCGTGCTTCGGCACAAACCCTGAGCTACGAAGTGTTCCTTGGCCTGTCCGTGCTGGGCGTGGTGGCGCAAGCCGACTCGTTCAACATGCAGGCGATTGTTGAATCACAGGCGCACATCTGGAACGTCATTCCGCAATTCTTTGGTTTCATTACCTTTGCGATTGCCGGTGTGGCGGTATGTCACCGCCACCCATTTGACCAGCCGGAAGCCGAGCAGGAACTGGCCGACGGTTACCACATTGAATATTCCGGTATGAAATTCGGTCTGTTCTTCGTGGGGGAATACATCGGTATCGTGACCGTGTCCGCCCTGATTGTGACGTTGTTCTTCGGCGGTTGGCAGGGTCCATTCCTGCCGCCATTCATCTGGTTCGCACTGAAAACGGCCTTCTTCATGGTGATGTTCATTCTGATCCGTGCTTCGTTGCCGCGTCCGCGTTATGACCAGGTGATGTCATTCGGCTGGAAAATTTGCCTGCCATTGACGCTGCTGAACCTGCTGGCAACCGCCGCGGTCATTTTGTACAACGCTCAATAAGGGGTGAATAAACCATGACATTGAAAGAGTTAGTGGTTGGTTTCGGCACCCAGGTGCGCAGCCTTTGGATGATTGGCCTACACGCCTTCGCCAAACGCGAAACCCAGATGTATCCGGAAGAACCGGTTTACCTGCCGCCGCGCTACCGTGGCCGCATCGTGCTGACGCGCGATCCGGACGGTGAAGAGCGCTGCGTGGCCTGTAACCTGTGTGCGGTTGCCTGCCCGGTTGGCTGTATCTCCCTGCAAAAAGCAGAGCAGAAAGATGGCCGCTGGTATCCGGAGTTTTTCCGCATCAACTTCTCACGCTGCATTTTCTGCGGTCTGTGCGAAGAGGCTTGCCCAACCACCGCGATCCAGCTGACGCCGGATTTCGAAATGGGTGAGTTCAAGCGCCAGGATCTGGTGTACGAAAAAGAAGATCTGTTGATCTCGGGGCCGGGTAAATATCCGGAATATAACTTCTACCGGATGGCCGGTATGGCGATTGACGGCAAAGCCAAAGGCGAAGCCGAAAACGAAGCCAAACCGATCGACGTCAAAGGTCTGTTGCCTTAAGGAGCCAGCAAGCATGGAAATTGCCTTTTATCTGGCAGGGTTCATTGCGATTATCGCGACCATTCGCGTCATCTCGCATACCAATCCTGTGCATGCGCTGCTGTATCTGATCGTCTCTTTACTGGCGATCTCGGCAGTCTTTTTCTCACTGGGTGCCTACTTTGCGGGTGCTCTGGAAATCATCGTCTACGCCGGTGCCATTATGGTGCTGTTCGTGTTCGTGGTCATGATGCTCAACCTCGGCAACGCGGTGCAGCAGCAAGAACGCGACTGGCTGAAGCCTGCCGTCTGGATTGGCCCTGGTCTGTTGTCACTGATCTTGCTGGTGGTGCTGATTGTGGCGATCCGCAGCGTGTCCGATCAGGGCATCACCGGTGAGATGGTGGACGCCAAAGCGGTCGGGATCAGCCTGTTTGGTCCTTACGTGCTGGCGGTTGAGCTGGCTTCAATGCTGCTGTTGGCGGGCCTGGTCGTTGCCTTCCACATTGGTCGTGAGCACAAACCGGGTGAAGTGTTCAGCAATACCCCGGCAAGCAGCGAAATGGCGAAAAGAAAATCGGAGGACCAAGCATGATCCCTCTTCAACATGGGCTGATCCTGGCGGCGATCCTGTTCGTCCTGGGGCTGACTGGCTTGATGTTACGCCGTAACCTGCTGTTTATGCTGATCAGTCTGGAAGTGATGATCAACGCTGCGGCGTTGGCGTTTATCGTGGCGGGTAGCTATTGGGGCCAAACCGACGGGCAGGTGATGTACATCCTGGCCATCAGTCTGGCGGCAGCCGAGGCCAGTATCGGCCTGGCGTTGCTGCTACAGCTCTACCGTCGTCGGCATACCCTGGATATTGACACTGTCAGTGAGATGCGCGGATGAACCTATTATATTTAACTATTCTGCTACCGCTGATCGGGTTCCTGCTGTTGGCATTTTCCCGTGGTCGCTGGTCTGAAAACACCGCGGCTACCGTTGGCGTAGGGTCGATTGGCCTGGCGGCACTGGTCACGGTGTATGTGGCGATTGATTTCCTGGGCCAAAAGGCCGCTGGCGTGCAGTTGTATGAGCAAAGCCTGTGGAACTGGATGAGCGTTGGCGACTTTAACGTCGGCGTTACCCTGGTGCTGGACGGCCTGTCGCTGACCATGCTGTCGGTAGTCACCGGCGTTGGCTTCCTGATCCACATGTATGCTTCCTGGTACATGCGTGGTGAAGAGGGCTACTCCCGCTTCTTCGCTTACACCAACCTGTTTATCGCCAGCATGGTGGTATTGGTACTGGCAGACAACCTGCTGCTGATGTACCTGGGTTGGGAAGGCGTGGGCCTGTGCAGCTATCTGTTGATCGGTTTCTACTACAAAGATCCGGCCAACGGCGCGGCGGCAATGAAAGCCTTCATCGTTACCCGCGTGGGTGACGTGTTCCTGGCCATTGCGCTGTTCATTCTGTACCACGAGCTGGGTACGCTGAACATCCGTGAACTGATGGTGCTGGCACCGCAGAAACTGGCGGTTGGCGATACGGCGTTAACCTGGGCAACCCTGATGTTACTGGGTGGCGCAGTCGGTAAATCGGCTCAGCTGCCGTTGCAAACCTGGCTGGCAGATGCGATGGCGGGTCCAACCCCGGTATCTGCATTGATCCACGCGGCAACCATGGTGACCGCAGGTGTCTACCTGATTGCCCGTATGCATGGCCTGTTCCTGATGACGCCGGAAGTGCTGAATCTGGTCGGTATCATTGGTGGCGTTACGCTGCTGCTGGCGGGCTTTGCCGCGCTGGTGCAGACCGACATCAAACGCGTACTTGCCTATTCCACCATGAGCCAGATTGGCTACATGTTCCTGGCGCTGGGCGTGCAGGCATGGGATGCGGCCATCTTCCACCTGATGACTCACGCGTTCTTCAAGGCGCTGCTGTTCCTGTCCTCCGGTTCGGTGATCCTGGCCTGTCATCATGAGCAGAACATCTTCAAGATGGGTGGCCTGCGCAAGAGCATTCCGCTGGTGTATGTGTGCTTCCTGGTGGGGGGCGCGGCGCTGTCTGCTCTGCCTATCGTCACCGCTGGCTTCTTCAGTAAGGATGAAATCCTGGCGGGCGCCATGGCGAACGGCCACTTCAACCTGATGATTGCCGGTCTGATTGGTGCATTCATGACCTCACTGTATACCTTCCGCATGATCTTCATCGTGTTCCACGGCGAAGAGAAAATCAAAGCGCATGCGGGCAAAGGTATTACTCACCACCTGCCACTGTTGGTTCTGATGGTGCTGTCCACCTTCGTCGGCGCGATGATTGTGCCGCCGTTGCAGGGTGTACTGCCGGAAACCACCGAACTGGCACACGGCAGCGTTCTGACGTTGGAGATCGCCTCTGGCGTGGTCGCTATCGTCGGGATCCTGCTGGCAGCTGCGCTGTGGCTGGGCCAACGTCGCCTGGTCAACAGCATCGCGAACAGCGCTCCGGGTCGTTTCTTCTCGACCTGGTGGTTCCATGCCTGGGGCTTCGACTGGCTGTATGACAAAGTGTTCGTCAAGCCATACCTGGGTATCGCCAAGCTGCTGCAAAGCGATCCGCTGAACTCACTGATGAACCTGCCTGCGCTGTTCTCCCGCTGGGGGAACCGTGGCCTGACGGTGAGTGAGAACGGTCAGATCCGCTGGTATATCGCGTCTATGGGTGTGGGTGCAGTGCTGGTACTGGCTCTGTTGATTTTGGTTTAACTGAATAATTTAAACAGACGCATTTTGGGTTCGGCCCTTGTCGAACAAGGGCCCGATACAAGTTTTTTAGATTATTCATATAAGGGACACAAAACGCCATGCTATTACCTTGGCTAATTCTTATCCCCTTTATCGGCGGTCTGCTGTGCTGGCAGTGCGAGCGTTTCGGTACTAAGGCGCCGCGCTGGATAGCGTTGATCGCAATGGGGCTGACGTTGGCGCTTTCTCTGCAACTGTGGTTGCAGGGGGGCTATTCGTTGATAAAACCGCAGGGCGTGCCGCAGTGGCAGTCTGAGTTTATGTTGCCGTGGATCCCGCGCTTTGGCATCAGCATTCACCTGGCGCTGGACGGCCTGTCACTGCTGATGGTGGTGCTGACCGGTTTCCTGGGCGTGCTGGCGATCCTCTGTTCCTGGCGTGAAATCCAGAAGTATCAGGGCTTCTTCCACCTGAACCTGTTGTGGATCCTGGGCGGCGTGATCGGCGTGTTCCTCGCCATCGACCTGTTCCTGTTCTTCTTCTTCTGGGAAATGATGCTGGTGCCGATGTACTTCCTGATCGCCTTGTGGGGTCATAAAGCATCGGATGGTAAAACCCGTATCACCGCAGCAACCAAGTTCTTCATCTATACCCAGGCCAGCGGTCTGGTGATGCTGATTGCGATCATGGGCCTGGTATTCGTGCACTACAATGCGACCGGCGTGTGGACCTTCAACTACGAAGATCTGCTGAAAACCCCGATGTCGCACAACGTTGAATACCTGTTGATGCTGGGCTTCTTCATCGCGTTTGCGGTGAAAATGCCGGTGGTGCCATTACACGGTTGGTTGCCTGATGCGCATAGCCAGGCACCAACGGCGGGTTCTGTAGATCTGGCGGGAATCTTGCTGAAGACGGCGGCCTACGGCCTGCTACGTTTCAGCCTGCCGCTGTTCCCGAACGCGTCCGCCGAGTTTGCCCCTATCGCCATGTGGCTGGGTGTGATTGGTATCTTCTACGGTGCCTGGATGGCGTTCGCACAGACCGATATCAAACGTCTGATTGCCTACACCTCCGTTTCCCATATGGGCTTTGTACTGATCGCCATCTACACCGGTAGCCAGCTGGCTTACCAGGGGGCGGTGATCCAGATGATCGCTCACGGCTTGTCTGCCGCGGGTATGTTCATCATCTGTGGCCAGCTGTACGAACGTCTGCACACTCGCGATATGCGTCAGATGGGTGGCCTGTGGGGACGTATCAAGTACCTTCCTGCGCTGTCACTGTTCTTCGCGGTGGCTACCCTGGGGATGCCGGGTACCGGTAACTTCGTCGGTGAATTCATGATCCTGTTCGGCAGCTTCCAGGTTGTACCAGTGATCACCGTGATTTCTACCTTCGGTCTGGTGTTTGCTTCGGTTTACTCGTTGATCATGATGCAGCGTGCCTACTACGGCACCCCGAAATCTGATCAACCGTTGCCGGGCATGACCGCACGTGAACTGTTTATCATTCTGCTGTTGGTGGTACTGCTGGTGCTGCTGGGTGTCTATCCTCAGCCAATCCTCGATACCTCAAGTGCGGCGATGAGCAACGTGCAACACTGGTTTGGTCCGTCAGTTTCAGCAATTTCAACAACAAGGCCGTAATTCGCCATGACAATAACTCCTCAACAACTGATCGCACTGTTACCGCTGTTGATCGTCGGATTGACGGTGGTGGTTGTGATGCTGTGCATTGCGTGGCGACGCGACCACTTTATCAACGCCACCCTGACAGTGATCGGTCTTAACCTGGCGCTGCTTTCACTCTACTTTGTTGGCCAGGTAGGCCCAATGGACGTCACCCCGCTGGTGCGGGTTGACGGTTACTCGATGTTCTATACCGGGCTGGTGGTGCTGGCTAGTCTGGCAACCTGTACCTTCGCCTATCCATGGCTGGTGGGTTACCCGGATAACCGCGAAGAGTTCTACCTGCTGGTGCTGATTGCTACCATGGGTGGCATTCTGCTGGCGAGCGCCAACCACCTGGCTTCACTGTTCCTGGGTATTGAGCTGATCTCGCTGCCGCTGTTTGGTCTGATAGGGTATGCCTATCGCCAGAAGCGTTCGCTGGAAGCGGCCATCAAGTACATGGTGCTGTCTGCGGCGGCCTCCAGCTTCCTGCTGTTCGGCATGGCGCTGCTGTACGCCGAATCCGGTGACCTGTCACTGGCAGGCCTGGGCAAGAGCATGCAGGAGAACATGATGCATCAGCCGCTGATCCTGGCAGGCATGGGCATGATGATCGTCGGTCTGGGCTTCAAACTCTCCCTGGTACCTTTCCAGCTGTGGACGCCGGATGTGTATCAAGGCGCGCCAGCGCCGGTTTCAACCTTCCTGGCTACCGCCAGCAAGATTGCGATCTTCGCCGTTGTGATGCGTCTGTTCCTGTACGCACCGGCTGCCGACAACGAAGCGCTGCGGATGGTGTTGTCGATCATCGCCGTCTGCTCGATCCTGTTCGGTAACCTGATGGCGATCAGCCAGACCAACATCAAGCGACTGCTGGGTTACTCCTCGATCGCTCACTTGGGTTATCTGCTGGTGGCACTGGTTGCGGTGCAAACCCACCAGCTGTCGCTGGAAACCGCCGGGGTTTATCTGGCCGGTTACCTGTTCAGCAGCCTGGGTGCCTTCGGTGTGGTTAGCCTGATGTCCAGCCCGTACCGTGGCCCGGACGCCGATTCGCTGTTCTCCTATCGCGGCCTGTTCTGGCATAAGCCAATCCTGTCAGCGGTTATGACGGTGATGATGCTGTCCCTGGCCGGTATCCCGATGACGCTGGGCTTTATCGGTAAGTTCTTCGTGATTGCGATGGGCGTCAGTGCTCACCTGTGGTGGTTGACCGGTGCCGTGGTGCTGGGTAGTGCGATCGGTTTGTACTACTACCTGCGTGTGACCGTCAGCCTGTTCCTCAGTGCGCCGGAAACGCTGGTTCGTGATACGCCAAACAACTGGGCGTTGACCGCCGGTGGTGTGGTGGTGCTGATCTCTGCCGCGTTGGTGCTGTTGCTGGGTATCTACCCGCAGCCGCTGATCACGCTGGTGCAGATGGCACAGCCGATGTTCTGATTGAACTCGAGCTAGACAACAAGGGTCGCCAAATGGCGGCCCTTGTTTATTTGTGGGTTAGGGCGAGCAGTTGTTAAACGAGGTTTCCAGTTCTTGAACTACCGCGCGTATTCTTGCCGTGTGTTGCAGATCCGGATGTAACACCAGCCAGATATCGACCCAGTCCTGATTCTCCGGGAGGATACGCACCAGATCGGGATCGCTATCGGCCAGGAAGCAAGAGAGCAGGCCGATGCCCAACCCGTTACGCGTTGCCGAACGTAGTAACAGCTGTGAGTTGCATTGCAGCACCACGTTTGGCTCATTCAACGCCTCTCCGCCGAAGTTGTCCCAGTGGCGCGGCACCAGTTCGCGCGGGAACATCAGCAAATCGTGGCCACGTAGATGGTCGCCTTTACTCGGCGTTCCGTGTTGATCCAGATAGCCCTGCGTGGCATATAACCCCATCTCAATGGTTGCCAGACGTTTGATGACCAGTTCATCAGATTCAGGGCGAGCACCACGGATAGCCAGATCGGCTCCGCGATAGGAGATGTCGGAGATATTGAGTGCCGTCAGTAGCGTGATGGTGATATGCGGGTATTTCTCGCGCAGGCGTTTCAGCGCCGGGATCACAAAGGCCTCGGCCAAGGTATCAGTGGTGGCAATGCGCACCTCACCCGCGAGGCTTTGATCGCCGCTGCTGGCTTTACGGGCGATAGCCTGAACCGAATTTTCCATCGCCAGCACTTCTGCCAGCATGGCTTCACCCAGCGGGCTGAGCGAGAAGGATTTTGGCGTGCGAATAAACAGCTTTGAACCCAACGCCTGTTCAAAAGCGGTGATCCGTCGCCCAACGGTAGCTTGATCGACGTGAAGTTCATGGGCGGCCTTGCGTAACGTACCGCAGCGTGCCACCGCCAGGAAGAAGCGTGCATCATCCCAATTCATCGTGCAGTGTCCATGGTGGCATCCGATCTATTTTGACCGCCAGCGGCGGCAGAGATGGTTATTATCTGGTAAGCGGTAAGTAAATGCATCTGCGTGAGGTTGTGGAGCAAGCTTATTTGTAGCAGGCAATCCATTTTGCGCAAAAATGCTGGTATTCTTGGTCAATGCCGCTAGCAAATTGCCAACGGTGAAAACCGCCGCGTAAGAGATTATTTGCAGCCCGGCAGGGTTGCATTCTGGGGAAATCATGGTTGCTTTATGGATGGTCGCTGCCAGCGTGTTCTTCGCGCTGATGGGGGCCTGCATCAAACTGGCTTCGGCCAAGGTCGGTTTCTTCGATATTATTTTTTACCGTTCATTGATCAACGTGGCCATCGTGGCGGCGCTGATAAAAATCAAAAATATCGGTTTTCGTACCCGCCATCTTGGCTTGCACATGAAGCGCGCCGCGATTGGCAATGCGGCCATGTATTGCGGCTTCTATGCGCTGATCCATCTGCCGATTGCCACCGCAACCACGCTGGGCTATACCAATCCGATTTTCCAATCGGTGATCACCTTCGTCACGGCCAGAGGCCAACTGACCGGCAGGTTGCTGTTCTCGGTGCTGCTGGGCTTTGTGGGCATCCTGATCTTGTTGCGTCCAGATGTACCGAACGGGGAATATACCGCCACCTTGATTGGCCTGCTGTCTGGATTGCTGACGGCGCTGGCCTATTTCAACGTCGGTAAACTGGTGCGTACCGGGGAGCCTGAACTGCGTGTGGTGTTTTACTTCTCGCTGGTCGGTACCTTGTTCGGCGTGGTGATGAGTTCGATTGTCGGATTCGCAGCGTTGGATGCGACCAGCCTGCTGTACGTCTGCGCTATCGGCGTATTCGGCAGCCTGGGGCAGATCACCATGACCCGCGCCTATGGCGGTGGCAATGCGGTCACCGTCGGCATTCTTTCCTACAGCACGATCATTTTCTCCACGCTGCTCGGCTACCTGATTTTTGCCCAGACCCTGTCGTTTATCGCCGCGGCGGGTATGGTGCTGATCATCCTTTCTGGAGCGTTGGCCATTTTGCGCCGTGCACCCGCGAAAAAGGTAGCAACGGCTTCGGTGTGATTTTGCCGATCTGGCCACCTGCAACAATGCATCATAGTGCTGCATTGTTGGTGGTTTTGGCGGTCTGCTCTGAACGCTATGATGAGCGCCTGATATTTTGCGGGTGAGGTGATTTGCCTGCGTATTTAGGGAGAAAATCATGTCCGACGGTGTAGCCGTTGATAAAACCGCGCGAGCCAATACGACCTCCTCGCCGGGTGCCATTGTGCTGTTTCTGGCTCTGGCATTGATGTCGGCACTGCTCAACAGCAGTGCGCCAACGCCGCTTTATCCCTTGTACCAACAGCAACTGGCACTGACCTCGGTCAGCCTGACCCTGATCTACGGGGCTTATGCCGCGGGCGTACTGATTTCCCTGTTCGCCGTGGGCAACCTGGCTGGCAAGGTGAAAGATTTACGCAGCATGATCGTCCCGGCGCTGCTGGTGGTGTTGCTGGGGGCATTGCTTTTTGCCCTGGCCGATTCATTTTCCCTGATGCTGATGGCCCGCTTGCTGGCCGGGGTAGGCACGGGGGCGTTGACCGGTGCGGCAAATATTGCGTTGGTTCGTTTTGGCCCTGCGGACGGTGGCAAGCAGGCGGCGCTAATTGCTACTCTGTCCTTTACTGCCGGGTTGGCACTGGGGCCGATTTTTAGTGGTATAGCGTTGCAGACCGGTTTTCATACCACCTCGATGCCGTTTGTGATCATCATGGCGGTGGCAACGATTGCCGCTTTGGGGATTATGCTGAGCTGGCCTGCGCGTGTGATGGTCAAAGCTAGCGTCAGTTTGGCTGAGGGGACTGGGGCAGGGGAAAATACCTTGGCCGCGGGCCTGCGCGCGACCGGGAGCCGGTTTTTTGTGTGTGCCGGCGCGCTGTTTGTCTGTTGGGCGCTGGCTGCCAGTATCCTGGCGATCGGCCCCAACGTGGCGGAAACGCTGTTGGGTATGCAAAACCGCAGCAGTTTCGGCTATGTGATTGCGGTCTACCTGCTGATTGCCGGGGCCAGCCAGATCCTGAGCCGTCAAATTAATGCGCGCCATTCGCTGATGTTTGGCTGCCTGGCACAGGCGTTGGCGGTGGTGGTATTTGCCGAAGCCATTCAGATCCATTCGCTGGGGCTGGCCGCTGCGGGGATGGTTATTGCCGGTTATGCTTACGGAGCCATCTTTGTCGGCAGTGCGACACTGGTTAACCTGATTTCACCCAAAGCCAGCCATGCACGCCTGATCTCACTGTTCTATGTGATTGCTTATGTTGCCAACTGGGTGCCCATTTTGCTTGGCAGTATCATCGATCATGCCAGCCTGCAACTGGCGGTTAACCTGCTATTTCTGGTCAGCGCCATGGTGTGTGTAGGGTTGGGCATATGGGTTACGCGAGTGGGCTTCCCGCGCTGAACCTGGTTATTTTTTAACGTTGCTGGTCGATGGTAGATCGGTATTACCGCGTTAACTCAGTAATGTGGCTACAGGTATTCACGCCTTACATGATGAAAAAATACGCTATTTTTGTGATTAAAATCTCATTATTGTGATTTTCATATATCAAATTGCATTTTATATGTGATTTTTATCACATGTGGCGGTCTGGTTTCGCGTAAACTAGGTGGATTATTTTTAGCGGATCAGGATTATGAACGTCATTTTTGCCATTGCGGTAACTACCGGTATTCTCTCCGGCGTATGGGGCTGGGTTGCCATCAGCCTTGGGCTAATCAGTTGGGCGGGCTTTCTTGGCTGCACGGCCTATTTTGCCTGCCCGCAAGGTGGCCTCAAAGGCCTGGCGATCAGCACACTGACCTGTTTGAGCGGCGTGTTCTGGGCGATGGTCATTATTCACGGCAGTGCGTTGGAGCCCGCCTGGAGCATTCTGGGTTACCTGCTGACCGGCGTTGTCGCTTTCCTGATGTGCATTCAGGCCAAACAACAATGGCTTGGTTTTGTTCCCGGGACTTTTATCGGTGCCTGCGCCACCTTCGCCGGTGACGGCAACTGGCCATTGATCACGGCCTCACTGCTGGTTGGGCTATTGTTTGGTTACGCCATGAAAAACAGTGGCTTGTGGCTGGCCGCACGCCGTAAATCCCCCTCTGTAGCGCTGGCTGAACAAGCCTCCACCGACGCCTGAAAGGGCGTCAGTATCTTGCCTTGCCTCTTTTTTAATCAACATTCCGATGGCGTGTATCCAGGTCGTGTCCTACCATGGGACTACGACCAAGGGTTGTTGATGGTTAAGCAACGTTGAATTTGTTAATAACGGAGAGCTTAAAGATGGCGATAAATCGAAACGAGAACCAAACGACACTGGATGACGATCTGAGAATGCTGAGTGACACGCTACAAGACGTGTTGGATTACTCTGGCGATCGAGCCGATCAGGCTTATACGGATATCAAAGCCCATGCCGAGCGGGCGCTAAAAGACATCAAGTCGCGTCTGGCAAATAGCTCAGAATGTTATTACGTGCGGGCGAAAGAGGTGGCATGTCGTGCCGATGACTATGTCCGTGACAAGCCTTGGCACAGCGTAGGCATTGGTGCCACGGTAGGTTTGGTGCTTGGGCTATTGCTGGCCCGTAAGTAACACCAATGAGCGTGATAGCTGCCGAATAGTGTCACAGGAAGGAGTCATGCAGATCGCCGACACGCCGTAAACCCGTCCCTGGGGGCTCGCAATCGCGCATATATGGACGCTCCCGATAACGCCAGTGTTTTCTTGAAAAAGGTGAACAGGTATTGCAGGCATATATTCGGTTTCTTTCTGGGTCTTTACGACCCGAACCATGATGA
>NZ_JBLJAK010000049.1:0-31112 GCF_047530105.1 Serratia sp. T13T92
AGTGCAGATGCAGTGTCTGCTTGCGGCGACAGCGCAAAATATGAAGAAGATGGCGCTGCTGGCGCTTCTTTATGCTGTTTATAAGTGGCTGAAAGGGCTTATGGAAGGACAGGAGCCCCATAGAGGCACTCAGAAAAAGCGAAAAGCAGTGTGGTGGGAAAATATCGCGATCGCGACCTACGGTCGCTAAAAACAACGAACCCCATCAAAATAATGGGGTTCGTCATCAGTCTGAATGGGCCAGCATGCTGGCCCACTTCGATTACTGCTTGATCTTCACCGTATTGAACACGCCAGCCGCTACACTTTGAGACTGCTGCTGGTTATCCGCTGGCAGCGTGATTTGCAGGGTCAGTTGCTTACCGTCTGGCAGCATAGCGAGCAGCACGCCAGAGTAGGCTTTTTGGCCTGCGACGGTGATCACGGTATCCAGTTGGCGCATTGGCGTGCCGTTAATTTCAACCGCTTTATTGGTAATGACCTGCAGGTTGGCATCGCGGGAGTGTTGCTGCTCTTCCATGCGCTTGGCCAGGGTGTCCAGATCGCCCGCTGCCTTGTCGGCAACGATCACGATCACCGCACGCTGGTTTGTGCTGTCGGCATAGATGTGCACGTTAGTTGGCTGGTTGGTCAGCTTATCGCTCTGATCGGCCAAACCGTTTGGCAGGGTAAAGGTCAGCTTGCCATCCAATAAACTCACCTGTTGCCCGGTTGGGACGCTGGCTGCTGCGCTGCCTGCGGGGGCATTAGTGTCTTTGGTGGCGCTATCACAGGCTGCCAGGCCAAGCACTAACAGGCCGATACCCATCAATTTTGTTACTTTACGCATCTGGTGTTCCTTATTCCTTTGCAGATAGAGTTGGTTGACCGTATGGCTAGATGTCACAGGTTTTTTTTAAGTAATAGACGATACTCGTCTACTTCGCCTTTCTTTTCTAGAGCGAAAATCTGATATTCGTGGTTAATGAGCATTATTAGAGCATGGCGCGGAACGGTTTGTGGGTTTTTAACGCCTTGTGAACGCGGCTGAACGGGCGCAGCATGCAGCGCCCCTACGGTCTAACATGTGTGACCCCCCTGAAAATTCAGCAACAATGCCCCCTTGGTCGTCAATTTGATTAACTCCCAACGTAGGGTGAGGGGGCCAGTGCGGAGTCCTGGTCAGGCGCAGAAGTTACTCTTTGGCAAACTGCTGACAAACGCCTCCAGACTCAAAACGTAGGGGCGCGGCATGCTGCGCCCGTCAATTAACTCAGTTGAAACCGGTTGGCGGGTTGGCGTTCTGCCAGGCGTTTGAGCAGCATATTGAGCAGTACCCCGTACATCGGCAGGAAGAACACCAGGCAGATCAGCACTTTGAAGCTGTAATCCACCAGCGCGATTTCCACCCAGTTGGCGGCCATAAAGGGATCGCTGCTTTTGTAGAAGGCGATAAAGAAGAAGGCCAGGGTATCGCTGATATTGCCCAGGAACATGGCCGCGGCGGGGGCAACCCACCAGGCGCTGCGTTGGCGTAGGCGGTTGAACACCTGCACGTCCAGGATCTGGCCCAGCACGTAGGCCATAAAGCTGGCGGCGGCGATACGCGCCACAAACAGGTTGAAGCTGGTCAAGGCGGCAAAACCCTGCCACTCGCCCTGGAAAGTGACGGTGGAGATCACATAGGAGATAAACAGCGCCGGGACCATCACGGCAAGGATAATCCTGCGTGCCAGCGGGGCACCGAAGATCCGCACTGTCAGGTCAGTGGCCAGGAAGATAAACGGAAAAGTGAAGGCACCCCAGGTGGTGTGAAAGCCGAAAATGCTGATCGGCAACTGCACCAGGTAGTTGCTGGAAGTAATGATGGCGATGTGGAATAGCGATAGCCAGACCAACGCGATTAAGCGTTGTCGATCGGTAAACGAATACATAATGTAGCCTTTTTGAGTGTGGGGTGAGGGAACCCATTGTTAACTGCGCGGCACATGGTACGCGTTTGGGCATTCAATGCAATGGTTAAATTTAACGCAAACGTTAACGTATCTTGCGCAGAAAAACTACCGGCGTAAACTAGCGGGTAATCAGATCCGGCGAGGGTTCGCCGATCGTTTTAGATCGAGAGAGATGTATGACTGACATTTTTGCCCAGGCAGACCAGACGCTAGACGCTCTGGGGCTGCGCTGTCCGGAACCGGTCATGATGGTGCGCAAAACCGTGCGCCATATGGATAACGGTAAAACCTTGCTGATTATCGCCGACGATCCGGCCACCACCCGTGACATCCCGGGCTTTTGCCGCTTTATGGAACATACGCTGGTGGCCCAGGAAACCGAGCAGGCCCCGTATCGCTATCTGCTGCGCAAAGGGCTCGAGAGTTAATCACCAAGCGGTAGCTTAACGTTTCTGCAGTATCTGCCGTGCGTCCTGTGCGCTCGCGTGTAACGCCAACCCACTAAAATCCTCTGGGCGATAATAATGCGCCGGGGCTGGCAAGTTGTGCATGGAATCCCCTGGCCAGAGTTGCAGCTCCGCCAGTTTCGCCAGCGTTAATCCCTCAATCTGTAGCGGCAACGTCAGGCGTTGTGGAGCGGCATACTCGAAGGGGGGCTGATTGGGCAGGCGATTGCTGCTGGTGGTGTAATCCCGTTTTAGGACTAAAAATTTCTCCGGTACTCGGCGGTGGCTGTCCCACCAGTCGCCGTCAATGCCGTCAAACTGCCGCTGGGTTTCGGTGATCGAAACGGCGACAAGCTGGTGCAATGCCTCGGGTAGCAGTGTCTCCATTGCGCTGTTGTAACTGGCAACGGATACCGCGCGCCCTTGCAAGATAGCGTCGATCGCCAACCTTGCCCCTAGCAGGTTGGAATACAAATCCTCTGGCGTAAAGGCCGAAATCTCTTCAGGAAATCCGGGCACCGATTGGTAGCCATACCACTGTGCCACTTCATGCCATGCCGCCATCTGGAAGGCGAGTTCCCCGGCCAGATAAGCCGCTAACGTATAGCGTTGGGCAGCTTCTTGCGGTGGGGTGAAGGCGTTCAGTTGTATACGACGCTTTGCCAATTCCGGGCCAAGATCGAGTGTCCATTGCTGGCCCAGCTTAGGCAACAACTGGCTGAACAGGAACAGGGTATTGTCGGCGGTATCGCGAACGTGAGCGATGTCGATAAATCCCCCACGATAGGTGTAGACCAATCCCAATTGCTCACTGCCCAACCCCATCAAGTTGCCGACGGCATTGAAAGCGCTGTCATTATAGTGATGTGCGCCAAGGCGATCGGCGTCTACGACGTTACCCAATTGATAAAACGGCACCGGGATGCCTAACGCCTGTACTTTGAGGTTATAGCCAAAGGCGCAGCAAGGGCGCAAACCATCTGGTGGCGAGAGTGGCTTGGTCACTGGCCAGGCAAGAGGGCTCTGACGGGTAGGTTGCGAGGCGATCAGCGTTTCCAGAGCCTTGGCCGGCAGTATGGGGCTAAGCAGCAGCAAAAATATCAGCGCAACAAAACGCATTAAAAAGCTTCTCCTACCTGAAAATAAAACCCGTTACTTTCACGCCCGACCCCAAAATCGAGCCGTACGTTCATCCGCGGTTTGAATTCAAAACGGTAGCCAGCCCCCACCGTCGGCAACCAAGGCCCTTGGCCCAGATCACCGGTTTTGTGACTTAGGGTTCCGGCTCCTGCCCAAAGAACATAACCGTGCCGCCAGTTCAATTTGCGGCGATATTCAACCTGGCCGCTGAACGTATTCCTGTCGCGATAACGTCCTTGGTAATAGCCTCGCATCCGTTTGTCGTCACCCAGTTCAGATAATCTGTCCCAGGGGACATCGCCAGTGGTCAGACGGCTGTAGACATCAAGTGCCAATACGCTCTTCTCACTCAGACTGTAATAGGCGTTGTATTGGCCTTCAAGGGTATTGAAGCGGCTATCGCCGCCAAATTCTGGCGCGAAATAGGTGTCGCTCAGGCTGAGAAACTGGCCACGGCTGGCATTAGAAACGAAATCACGCGTATCGTAGCTTAACGAGCCACTGATCCCTGAACTGATCGATGAGGTGCCCGCTGCTTGAGCTTTGAACAGGCTGCTCTCTCCCCCATCGGGATCGCTGGCGTGCGTTGAAGAAAAATCCCAGCCAACTCCCGCGTAGGTGGCATTGGCAATAAGATACAGCAGCTCTGGCGCTATCTGGAAAGATTGCTGGGTATATTTATCCTTATTGCCGTCGTGACGCCCGGCTTGATAACCGGTGCCCCAGAAATAGGTGGGCATATTATTCAGGGAGCCGCTGGCAAAGAAGCGCCATTGGTCGTTAGCGAAAAAGCTGTAGTTTTCAAAGCCAACGCCGAAGGCACCGGTACTGCTGAAAAAGCCCTTTAGCGCCAGCGTCGAATTTTGGCTGACGCTATCAAGGCTGTCTGGCCGGTACATGCCCACGACAGCGGTGCCGATGCCAAGACCGAGTTCTGGGGTATAAAACGGGCCGGGCAACACACCCCAATCGATGGTTTTACTGCTGTCGAAATGATTGTCTGAACCCAGAGGGGCTAACATCCCATCAACTTGCTGACGTGACAGCAAAGCGGCATGGGCGCAGGACAGCAGAGCGAGCAGGGGCAGCGTCAGGTAGCGAAGCGGTATCGCCATCAGAAGCGATATTCACCTGAGACCATAAAGCTGTTGCGTTGGCTAAAGCCAAATTCGGTCAACAGGTTGAAATGCTGCGTGACCTCATATTGTGCACCCAGCAGCACATTCCAAGGTGATTGCAGATGCTGCTTCACGTCGAAACGGCCTTCTCCTTTCTGATTGGCGATGGCGATCAGGGGCTGAAGCGCTGCGGGCATCTGCAAATCAGACAGGCTGCCTCTGAACTCCTGCTGCACATCCTGGTACATGCTGCCGACCCACAGGTTCAGATTGCTTTGGCCTTGGATACCGGGCACTTGGAAGCGGTAGCCGACACGGGGTGTCACCGTCAGTGCCGAAATTTGGCCGTCAAGGATATTGAAACTGGTACGGGTATAGTTGGTATCGAGTGTGGTGAACCAGTTCTCATAGCCCCCGGCTAGCGTGACGCCTGCGCCGTAAGTGGTGCCTTTAAAATCGAGCTTGAAGTCCAGATCGCGCAGTTGCCCGCTTTGGTTCAGACTGTGCACGGCAGAAGCGATGATACGATCCAGTCCTTTGTATTTACTGGGATCGGCGTCCACGGAGACCTGAGACAACGAACTGCCTTTGGTATGGCCAACAATGCCGTAAACGTTGAGGAATGGGAGCAGCCAGGTGTCCAGACGCATGGTTTCCGTTTTGCTCTGTTCGCGGGTTTTGCCAACGCCGATGTTGAACAAATCCGACGGAATGGCGAGCGAACCCAGGCCTAGTCCGGAAAAATTGATACTCTCGACATCGATATTCTGCCGTATGTTCATGTAGTTGACGCCAATACCGAACGGCTCTGGCAGCTCATAGCCGCGGGCTCGAGCCTCATCCCCCCAAATCGGCAACATACGATGTTCTGGTTGGGGCGCTGTCGTTGGTGCGTTATGTTGGGCGGTTGGTATCGCCGCACCTTGGGTGAAGGGTGGGCGTTTTGCTTCATCAATGAGCTGTGCGGTAGCGGCGGCATCAGGCTGTTGCGCCAGAGCCAGGGAAGGAATGAAGGTAACGACGATCAGATTCAGGATGTTATAAGAATGCAGTGGTTTCATTAACTCGACCATTACCCTGATAAATTCATAGAATTTATAGGTATGTAGTGTAAAGGTGCTTGGAGAATATATTAAAGTCCTGTGGCTTATAGGGGCATTAAGTGCGTCTTGGTCGTGCTATTTTTCAGGTAAGAACGTCAGGGCACAGTGGGTTGCGCCCTGACGATAGAATGGTCTTACTGACGTTTTTTCAACAGCCGTAAGGCGTTGGCGGTCACCAGCGCGGTTGCCCCAGAGTCTGCCAATACGGCCAGCCACAGGCCGGTCATCCCCAGCAGGGTGGTGACAAGGAAAATCGCTTTCAGCCCAAGCGCAATGGTAATGTTCTGGCGAATATTGGCGTGTGTAGCGCGGGAGATGCGGATCATCTCGGCAACGCCGGTCAACCGGTTGTGCGTCAGCGCGGCATCCGCCGTTTCCAATGCCACGTCGGTACCGCTCCCCATCGCAATGCCAATGCTGGCGGCCTTCATTGCCGGGGCATCGTTGATACCGTCGCCGATCATGGCGGTAGGTTGCAGCTTGCTCAGCTCGGTTACCGCGTTCACTTTGTCTTCCGGCATTAACCCGGCGCGGTAATCGATCCCCAATTCATTGGCAATGGCGGCCGCTGCGCGTGGGTTATCACCCGTGAGCATCACGCCACGAACGCCTAACTGCGCCAACTCGGCAATCGCCTGCTTAGCGTCGCTACGCAAGGTGTCACGCAACGCCAGCAAACCGATAGGCTGCCCGTCCTCTAACACCACCACTGCGGTTTTACCCGCCGTTTCCAGCGTCTCAACCTGGCTGCGCCATTCGCTGCTCAACTGGCTTTCCGTCAACTTGCCCGGAGCGCTGATCAGGATAGTTTTACCGTCAACCTTCCCCTCAACCCCAATACCCGCCAGAGCCCGGCGGCCTTCGGCCAGTGGCAATGCGGCCCCGTTTTCCGCTGCGCGGTTGACGATCGCCTGTGCCAATGGGTGGTGTGAACCCGCTTCGACAGCCGCTGCGATGGCCAGCAGTTGCTGCTCGCTGAGGCCAGCTGCTGGCAGCACATCGGTCACCGTCGGTTTGCCTTCGGTCAGCGTACCGGTTTTGTCGAACGCGATGGTCTGCACCTGGCCCAACTGTTCCAATGCCGCACCACCTTTAATCAGCGCACCTCGGCGTGTGGCCGCCGCAAGGCCAGAGGTGATGGCCGCTGGCGTAGAGATCACCAAGGCACACGGACAACCGATCAGCAGCAAGGTCAGACCCCGGTAGATCCACATCTCCCAAGGTTCGGCAAACAGCAGCGGTGGCACCAGGATCACCGCCACGGCCAGCAGCATGATCGCCGGGGTGTAGTAACGGCTGAAGCGATCGAGGAAGCGTTCAATCGGTGCCCGACGCTCTTCGGCCTCTTCAATCAGCTGCAGGATACGGTCAATGGCATTTTTGCCCGGCTCGGAAGTGACCTTCATCTGCGCGGCCTGATCGACGGACAGGCTGCCAGCGGCCACTTTCTGACCCTGTTGGCGCTCTACCGGCACGGATTCACCGGTTAAAGCGCTTTCGTCAAAGCTGGCGAACGGGTTTAGCAATTCGGCATCGGCAGGCAAGCGGCCACCGGGCGCGATCTCTATCACGTCACCGGGGCGCAGGCTGGCCACCGGCACGCGTTTACGTACGCTGCCCTGGATAAGCAGAGCATCTTCCGGCACCAACTCCATCAATGCCTTCACGCCACGGCGTGCACGATTGGCCGCGTAGGATTCCAGCAGTTCCCCCACCATAAACAACAGCAGTACCATGGCCGCTTCGGCGGTGGCACCGATAAACAGCGCACCGATGGCGGCAACGCTCATCAGGGTTTCTATGGCGAACGGAGTGCCTGACCGAATCAGCCGCAAGGCTTTGCTGGCAATCGGCACCAGGCCGACCAAGGTGGTGGCGATGAAGGCAATTTCGCCCAGCCGTGGGTTGAAGAAGTCGAGAACCCAACTGAGTACCATCAGCGCGGAGAGCAGTATCAGAGGGCCGTATTCACCAAACCGGGAGGCTTCCGGCTCATCGCCTTGTGCCGCCGGGGTAGTTCCCAACAGGGTAAAGCCAGCCTGTTTTACCGCGTCCTGGATCCGCATGCTGACGTCGGATTGGGCATCCACCACCAGTTTTTCCGTGGCAAACAGCACGCGAGCGCTGTCGACGCCGGGGATCGACGTCACGGCATTTTCGATTTTCTTGGCACAGCTCGGGCAATCCATGCCGGTGACTTTCCAACTGAAACGCTGGCTGCCGGAAGGGGGAACGGCAGCCAGCCTGTCGCTTTCCTCATCCGGGTCGTCGGGGCCATCGCTACTGCAACAGCTGGTGCCGTGCTCATGGGCCGCTTGATGGTCATGGGCAGCAGTTGCTCCCACTGGGTTTTTTTCAGTGCTACAGCCATGCTGGGTTTTGGCATGGTCATGACTACAGCCACAGCCGTGATCGTGACTATGTTCTTGATGCTGATGCTCTTGGTGATTATGTGATTTATGAGTCTGCATAGCGCCCCCTTCAGGCAATCCAATATCATCTCAACCAGCACTCTACACCTTGGAGCTGACTCCAGAGTCAAGCGCGATATGAGAATTATTGTTAATTGCAGGGGGGCTACGGATCCGGTTGCCCGAATCCGTAGCCTGCCATTACAGATATAGCGAGCGGACGATGAGGAAATGCCCGGAGAAGTAGCAGAAGGCGACCACGGCATCTGCCGCGCGGAAGGTAAAGCGGTAGCGGTTCAGCAGCCAGACGATATTGGCCAACAGCAGCAGCGAGGTACCCGCTAGCAACGAGAAGCCAAAGTCGGTACTGCGCAGGAAATATTGTTCCCCCGCCAGCCACACCATCAGCAGCGTCATGGCGACCAGCGTGGCGATCGGCCAGCGCATCTCTTCCAACCGGCTCCAGATGATGGCCAGCAGCAGCGCGCCAATTATCAGCAGCACCAGCGGCAAGGGCCAGAACAGGCTGAAGGTCATCTGGCTGGCAAAGCTCAGGGTATACAGCAGGTGTGAGAGGAAGAAAGCGCCGATGGCGTAAAGCACCCGCTCACGTGGCAACAGCAGCAAGGCGTCACCCGCCAGCGTTGCCAACAGGCCCAAAACGATCAGGTAACCCGCAGGGCCCAATACCGGAGCCTGCCAGGCCAATAACAGCAACAGCAGCAAGGTGACCGGTTTAAACACCCAGCGCTGCCAGCGCGGGCCGCGGTAGGAGGCATCAACGAACAACCAACCGGAAAAAAATACGGCAAGGAACGGCCAACTCATATGTCTTCCTTATTTATGATAGGAGCCGGGATAACCAACTCCAGGTTGTCACTTTCTCAGTGTAAGCAGCGCGCGTGGGTTCGACAATGCTTTCTTCTGAATGCTATGTTTACGCGGTTTTAGGCGTGAATGAAATTCGCCGGGTAAAAAAAGGAAAACCGTCAATGAGTAAGCCACCGTTGTTCTTTGTTGCCGTGATCGCGCTGATTGCGGTGTTGGCGACTCGCCAATACCTCAACAAACGCCGCCAGGATGCGGATAATGACCGCCAGCCGGTGCGTACATTACAGGTGGAGGTCAGCGCCAAGCGTGAGTTCCCCTCGCCGAATCGTCGTTCGCGTCAGCGGGAAAATATCGTGGTGGAAGATATGCGTTACGAAGTGTACTTCCGTCCGTTGACGGGCGGCAGCGAGATCAAAATACCGTTGCCGCAGCAGCAATATAATCAGATAGATAAAGGCGCTCAGGGTACGCTGAGCCTGCAGGGCACCCGCTTTATCTCCTTCACGGCGCAGAAGTCGTAGGGGCGCCGCATGCTGCGCCCGTTAAAAGGCTATTTTTTCTTCAGTGGCGGCTGCTTTTTCTGCCAGTCCAGCAGCTCAAACACGCCAAAAATAAAGATCTTGGTTTCCAGCCAGCGGCTGATGGGCTGATCTTTCGGTTGGGTGGATTTCAGTAGCACCAGCTGTAGGCCGTGCATCACTACCATAAAGAACAAGGCTACGTTGATGAAGTAGGTCAGCGGCTTGGGGTACGGGTGAAACAGGTTGGTGAGCAGAAAGCCCCACACGCACAGCATCAGCAGACGGCCCAGATTAATCAGCATGTTCGGTTTTCTCTTCAAGAGTGCGGAGATAAAGGCGGTAGGCTACCTGGCCGGCGACCTTCTCGCGGTGTAGTGTCCAAGTCGCAGGAACATCGGTGGCGGCGCTTTCAGCTTCGGCCTCGACGTAAATCCAGGCCTCGTTCGCTAACCAGCCCTGTTGTTCCAACAGCGTGACGGTATCGGCCAGCAACCCTTTGCGGAACGGGGGATCGAGAAACACCACGTCAAAAGGTTGCCCGTTGCCTGCCAGCCAGGTCAAAGCGTTGGTATTCACGACGCTGCCATTGCCTTGCAACAGCGCCAGGTTTTTCCCCAGCTGTTGGGCTACTGACCGTTCGTATTCCAGCAGCGTGGCGCTTTCGGCATAGCGCGACAAGGCTTCCAACCCCAACGCACCGCTACCCGCGAAGCAGTCCAGACAGCGAGCCCCACGGATCACCGGGGCTAACCAGTTGAACAAGGTTTCGCGTACGCGGTCGGTGGTTGGCCGCAGACCTTCGCTGTTGGGCACCGGCAGTTTGCGCCCGCGCCATTGGCCGCCGATGATGCGGATCTGGCCAGCGGAGGCCGTCTGCGGTTTTTTGAGCGCGCCGCGCGGTGGTTGTTTTGCCATAAAGAGTCTTAATCAGTTGCGGGGTTAACGAAAAGTTACCGCTATTCTATACCCAATCGTTAATAAGTTGCAGCCCGTAGGCGATGGGGCGCAGTGTAGGCCGGGGGGGACAGCAAAACTACCTCTATGAAAGCATTGCCGATGCGTGTTGCTGTGCCAGGGAAAGTGATAGACTCGGCGAATTAAATTTTCGCATTTGCAAGCCATTGGTACGGAGTAGGGTCAGAACATGGCAAAAGATAAAAAACGTGGGTTTTTCTCCTGGCTGGGCTTCGGCCAGAAGGAAGAAGAGCAGCAACAACCTGAATCTGCCGTAGAACCGGCGGAACAGCAGGCCGCAGAAACCCCGGCTGCCCCCAAACTGGACGATAAGCTTCCTCCCCAGGAATCTGCACCAGCCGCCACCAAAGATACCCCAGGGGAGTGGGATAGCAGCCTGAGCGGCGAGCCTATCACCGAAAATATCCTGCCGCTGGATGAACACCACGCTGAGCCGGTAGCGATCGAAGAAGTTACCGTAGCGCAACAGCCTGAGCTGCAAGCAGAAGAACCAGAGCTGATTGAAGCGATTATCGAGGCGCCTGCAGAAATTATCGAGCCAGAGCCGGAAGTGATTGAAGCGGTTATCGAAGTGCCTGCTGAGATTATCGAGCCAGAGCCGGAAGTGATTGAAGCGGTAATCGAAGCGCCTGCCGAGATTATCGAACCTGAGCCAGAAGTGATTGAAGCGGTAATCGAAGCGCCTGCCGAGATTATCGAACCTGAGCCAGAGGTGATTGAAGCGGTAATCGAAGTGCCTGCCGAAATTATCGAGCCTGAGCCAGAGGTGATTGAAGAGGTTATCGAGCCAGAACTGGAACCTGAACAGCCTGAGCTGCTGGCTCCGGCGGTAACGCAAGAACAAGAGCGCCCTAGCAAAGAAGGCTTCTTCGCCCGTCTTAAACGCAGCCTGCTGAAAACCAAACAGAACCTGGGCTCCGGTTTTATCGGCCTGTTCCGCGGCAAGAAGATCGACGACGATCTGTTCGAAGAGCTGGAAGAACAGCTGTTAATCGCCGACGTTGGTGTAGAAACCACTCGTAAAATCATTGAGTCTCTTACTCTGCACGCCAGCCGTAAGCAGCTGAAAGACGCCGAATCGCTGTATGGCAAACTGAAAGAAGAGATGGCGGAAATTCTCGCCAAGGTGGATCAGCCACTGGATGTCGGTGGCAAAACGCCGTTCGTGATCCTGATGGTTGGCGTCAACGGCGTGGGTAAAACCACCACCATCGGCAAGCTGGCGCGTCAGTTCCAGGCCGAAGGTAAATCGGTGATGCTGGCCGCAGGCGACACTTTCCGCGCCGCAGCGGTTGAGCAGTTGCAGGTCTGGGGCGAACGTAACCGCATTCCGGTCATCGCTCAGCATACCGGTGCCGACTCCGCTTCGGTGATCTTCGACGCGGTGCAGGCGGCTAAAGCCCGTAATATCGATGTGCTGATCGCCGATACCGCCGGTCGCCTGCAGAACAAGGCGCACCTGATGGAAGAGCTGAAGAAGATCGTGCGGGTGATGAAAAAACTGGACGAGCAGGCCCCCCATGAGGTTATGCTGACTCTGGATGCCAGCACCGGACAAAATGCGGTTAACCAGGCGAAATTATTTAATGAAGCCGTGGGCCTGACCGGCATAACGCTGACTAAACTGGACGGTACCGCCAAAGGCGGGGTGATCTTCTCCATCGCCGATCAGTTTACTATCCCGATCCGTTACATCGGCGTTGGTGAAGGCATCGAAGATTTGCGGCCGTTTAAGGCTGATGACTTTATTGAGGCACTTTTTGCCCGAGAGGATTGATACGGATGATTCGCTTTGAACAGGTCAGTAAAGCTTATCTGGGCGGACGGCAAGCCCTGCAGGGGGTAGATTTTCATCTACGTCCGGCGGAGATGGCGTTTCTGACCGGCCATTCCGGCGCGGGGAAAAGTACCCTGCTGAAACTGATTTGTGGGATTGAGCGGCCAAGCGCCGGTCATATCTGGTTTGGCGGGCATGACATCAGCCGGTTGAAAAACCGCGAGGTGCCTTTCCTGCGCCGCCAGATCGGCATGATTTTCCAGGATCACCATCTGCTGCTGGATCGTACGGTGTATGACAACGTGGCGATGCCGCTGGTCATCGCCGGAGCCAGTACCGAAGATATCCGTCGCCGCGTTTCGGCTGCGCTGGACAAGGTCGGGCTGCTGGATAAAGCGAAGAACTTCCCCATTCAGCTTTCCGGTGGTGAGCAGCAACGCGTTGGCATTGCCCGCGCGGTGGTGAACAAGCCAGCGGTGCTGTTGGCGGATGAACCGACCGGTAACCTGGACGACGCCCTGTCGGAAGGGATCCTGCGCCTGTTTGAAGAATTTAACCGCGTTGGGGTGACGGTGCTGATGGCAACCCACGACACCGGGCTGATCGCCCGGCGCAATTACCGCATCCTGACGCTGAGCCAGGGCCGTATGGTAGGGGGGGCACAGCATGGCGAATAATGCAAAAACCGCCAAGAGCAAGGCACTGCGCGGTGGCTGGCGTGAACAGTGGCGCTATGCCTGGATGAACGCCATTGCCGATATGCTGCGCCAACCGCTGGCAACGCTGCTGACCGTGATGGTCATCGCCATCTCTCTGACGCTGCCGAGCGTTTGCTACATCGTCTGGAAGAACGTCAGTACCGCGGCGACACAGTGGTACCCAACGCCACAGCTGACGGTGTATCTGGATAAATCCCTCGACGATGACGCGGCGGTCAAAGTACTGGATGCCATCAAGGCCGAGGCCGGGGTGGAGAAGGTGAACTATCTGTCGCGTGAAGAGGCGCGGGGCGAGTTCCGCAACTGGTCTGGTTTTGGTGGCGCGCTGGATATGCTGGAAGAAAACCCACTGCCAGCCGTGGCGATTGTTACGCCGCAGATGAGTTTCCAGAGTTCCGATACGCTCACCACCCTGCGCGATCGCGTGGCGGCGGTGCAGGGCGTAGATGAAGTCAGGATGGACGACAGCTGGTTTGCCCGCCTGGCGGCGCTGACCGGGTTAGTGGGCCAGGTGGCCTTGATGATCGGCATACTGATGGTGGTGGCGGTGTTCCTGGTGATTGGTAACAGCGTGCGTCTGAGCATCTTCAGCCGTCGCGATACCATCAACGTGATGAAACTGATCGGTGCTACCGACGGCTTTATCCTGCGGCCATTCCTCAACGGTGGTGCAATGCTCGGCTTCTTCGGCGCGCTGTTGTCGCTGGTTCTATCTGGTGCACTGGTGTGGAAGCTGGAGTCGGTAGTGACCAACGTGGCGAAGGTATTTGGCACCACCTTTACCCTGCATGGCCTGGGTTGGGATGAGGCGCTGTTGCTGCTGCTGATTTCGGCGATGATCGGCTGGATTGCCGCCTGGTTGGCCACCGTGCAACATTTACGCCGATTTACACCACAATAGTGAATTTTTGGTATACTCTTCTCCTGCTGCGGCCCGGTTGCCGTGCTGCGGGAGAAGAGCTGCCAGACCTCAACATCTCCGATCTCTTCTCAAACGCACAAATTCCCAATCAACCTGAGCTTGCATGACGTATTGTCGTGTGCACTGTGTGTGAAAAACGGTGAACTTTTGGGGTTGAGCACGGTCCAAATCTGCAGCAAATGTTTAGGTGCCCGGCGTGTGGACCCGCTTTTGCAACAGCAACTGCCGCAAGATCAATAGCTCCCCGCCGTGAAATCACCTGCATGACCAGTTTTATCAAGAGAGGGTTTTGAATGACCAAAGAAATGCGCACTTTAGCCTTAGTCCCACAGGGCAGCTTGGAAGCCTACCTGCGGGCAGCCAACACCTATCCGATGCTGACGGCAGAGGAAGAGCGGGAACTGGCTGAACGGCTGCATTATCAGGGCGATCTGGAAGCAGCTAAGCAGCTCATCCTGTCTCACCTGCGCTTTGTCGCTCATATTGCCCGTAACTATTCAGGGTACGGTTTGCCGGTGGCAGATCTTATCCAGGAAGGTAATATCGGCCTGATGAAGGCCGTGCGTCGCTTCAACCCAGAGGTTGGCGTACGTCTGGTGTCCTTTGCGGTGCATTGGATCAAGGCAGAAATTCACGAATACGTGCTGCGTAACTGGCGTATCGTCAAAGTGGCGACCACCAAGGCACAGCGCAAGCTGTTCTTCAACCTGCGTAAAACCAAGCAGCGTCTGGGCTGGTTCAATCAGGATGAAGTGGAGCTGGTCGCGCGCGAGCTGGGTGTCACCAGCAAAGACGTGCGTGAGATGGAGTCGCGCATGGCGGCACAGGACATGACCTTTGACCCAACGCCGGAAGACGAAGGGCGTGACGGTCATGCCATGGCCCCGATGCTCTACCTGCAAGATAAAAGCTCGGACTTTGCCGAAGGGATCGAAGAAGATAACTGGGAAAGCAACGCCGCAGACAAACTGGCCTACGCGCTGGAAGGTCTGGACGAGCGTAGCCAGCATATCATTCGCGCCCGTTGGTTGGACGACGACAACAAGTCCACCCTGCAGGAGCTGGCCGATCAGTACGGCGTTTCCGCCGAGCGTGTACGCCAGTTGGAAAAGAACGCCATGAAGAAACTGAAGATGGCGATCGAAGCCTGATACCGATAGCGCTTAACGCTCGAAAAGCCCGGCTTGCCGGGCTTTTCTGTTTTTGTCACACGGCTTTACCCCTCACCCCAGCCCTCTCCCACTGTATGCCCGAGGGCGTCATAAACACTTGTGTGGGGGAGAGGGAGCTAGCCCGGAGCCTCAGTTAGATGCAGGAGATAACTTGTAGCACGCTAATACCTGCTTCTGTGGGGAAGGGGGCGATAGGGGGCAGCAGAACAAACTCAGAGATTAATTTGTGGCACGGGCGGTCCCCTCTCCCTGTGGGAGAGGGTTAGGGTGAGGGGTCGGTTCACTAGTTGGCTGCGGTATCAAACTCCGGTGCCGGGCAGTTGTAACCAAACTTGGTTCCCCACTCAAACTGGGTGCCGTTCTTGATATAACGCTGATACAGCGCCCGGCCGGTCTTGGCGTCGCGGGCTATCACCCAACCAGCGGCATTACACAGCACGGCAGCGTAGGCCTGGCTTTTCGGTGGCAGCAGATCGGCGGCCTTTTGCGCCAGATCCACCGCCTGCCAGCGGTAATGCAGGAAGCGGTTATCCGCATCTGGCAACGATTTCTTGGCCCGCGCCGCTTCCGCCGCGCTGATCCAACTCTTGTCTTTGATATCCTTGGTGTTGAAAGCATCCCCCAGATAGGAATACCCCGCGCCATAAATATTGTAATCCGGCGTCATTTCGTAACCGGTGAAATCCAACCCCTGCGAGCGCAACAGCGCCGCCGCCTGATAGTAGCTTTTGGCGCGTGCGTTCTTATCTGCCGATTTATCCTTCGCCGCTTTCATCAGGTTGGCAAAGTCCTGCGCCGCTTGGCGATAGTTCGGAATGGCAAAGTAGTTCACCGCCTCCTCATAGCGGCCAGCGCGCATCATGCGCCGTGCCAGCAATTCACGCAGTTGAACCTCTTGGGTGATCCGCTCGCCATTGTATTCATCGGGTTTGACCGGCTTGAGCGGCGTGGTGGGCGCTGGTGCATGCTTATCCACAAAGCCTTTCAGCTCATCGACCGTCAGCACCCGCTCGGCGATATCCGCCACGTCTGCCCAGTAGTTTTCTTTACCGCGATACATCAGGTCCATCGCTTGCAGATAGTCGCCACGGTTCAGCGCCAGAATGGCCTGCTCGCCGGCAACTCGGCAATCCGGCACGATCATTTCGGCTGCGAAGTCTTCGTTACGCTGCTCCCCCCAGCTTTCATCCGTAGGGAATGCGGCTGCGGCTTTGGCATAGGCGGCAGTGGCGGCTTTCACATCACCATCACGCAAGGCCATTTTGGCACGTAACCACCAGGCTAAACCGCCATCACCCGCATTTTTCAGCAGGTTGGCCGCCATGGCATATTGCCCGGAACGATAGGCCAGCGCCGCCAGCCGGTCGCTACCGGTGAAACCACTTTTAACCGAGTCATTCAGCAGCGTCAGGGTCTGATTGACAAGCTGTTTGGCGCCGGTCTCACCGTTAATGATGCCGGACATCTCCAGGTTACTGCTGCGGGCGAACAGCTCAATGGTGACCAACTGCTGCACCAACGGATCGTGAATGGCCTGTTTTAACGCCTCCACATGCTGCGGGTTGACCATATAGGTGGAGATATACTGCAGCGAGAGACCACCATCGGGATCGCCTTGGGCGGCCTGCTGAGCATATAGCTGTGCCGCCGGAGCGATTTCCCCGAGCCACAAATGAATACGTGCTTGCTGGCCCAGGCTACTAAGAGCCAGTTGATCGGGATCGGCGGTGCCACTTTTCACCTGGTCGATCACCTGTTGGAAGGCGGCCAAGGCCTGCTCAAGCTGTGCTTTCTCCGGATGTTTCACCACCGGCTCGCTACCGGATTCGTTTTCCGGCGTGCCATGATCGCCCATCAGCAGGCGGCCAAGCGAGTATTGTGCCCGTAACCCCCATGCTTCCTGCTCGGCGGCTGGCAACGCCAACACCTGCTGGAAATATTGCGACGCCCGGGGATCTTCTGCGGCAAAAGCCACTGCCCCCAGCGTATATAAGCGCGCGGCATTAGATAGCCCTTGCGCATTCACCGCGTCGGCTTCTTCAACGGTCTGGGTTGCCCGCATCTGGGCAATGGCTTGCTGTTCCGGCGAGAGGGGCATTGGTTTTGGCGGTGTCGCCGGAGCCGGAGCCTGCCAGCGTGGCAGCTGCGGGTCTACCGGCACCAGACGGGTGGCTTCGAAAGCGAAGTTGCCCTCAGGCATATACAGCAGGGTGCCGTTGCGGTTAACCAGCAGGCGGTTGGGGAAGTCTGGCCCACAGGCCTGGCCGCTCAGCGGCACCAGCAATGCCGCAGCGATCAGTGATGCTAACGGCAGCGCACGGCGACGGTGCCCTGTTGTGTGCAAATCAAGGTATGACATGGGTGCCTCCTGGCGTGATCTGTTGGCAGCGTAGCCAGCCCAAGGGGCGTGATTGCCCTGCTCGTAGCTGATCGCCGCTAATGCGGATAAAGCGTTGGGGGGCCGATGGCGTTGCCAACTGGTAATGGCCTACCGCGTCGGCGGCCAGGCAACCTTCGGCCTGAATGTGGATCTCACGCGGTAACGGTGCATCCACCGGTCCCTGATTCTCGATAATCAAATCATACAGCCCATTTTGCTGTGGCTGCGGCAAAAATTTTACCTGCCAGTTGGCGAGCAATGGCTGCTGTTGGATCACTGCCCGTAGCGTAGCCATCGACCAGGCGCGGCGATCGTTTTCCAGCGGCAGGCGGAACCAGATAATGCCGCGCAGATGTGGCAGTGGGCGTTGTGCGAGCTGCTGCAAGAAATCGGCAACCTGTTGCGGTGCTACAGTCAATTCCTGGATTTTGCCAGCCACGCGCTGCGAGACTTCGCTCTCAACCAGAGCCCCCTGGGCATCGAACCCTAGCAGAGCCATGCCGTAGGCTGGCAGGGCGATACGGAAGGGTTTAGGGCTAAGGCGCGCGTACTGGCGTGTCCACTCCTGCGCCAACCGGCCGTCGAATAAACCTTGTGTGGGGGAGAGCACCGCATGCACCTGAAGCACCGAGCTGTCTACCTGTTGCAGTACGCCAGGCAGCGCTGGGGAGCCGATCCAGGCGGGCAGGGCGGTGATGCCTAGCTGTAATGAAGAGGGAAGCCGTTGGCGCAGTTGGCGCAGGAATTGTTGATATTTGGGCAGCCGTGCGGTAGCGGCGTCATGGTCGATCTCCACGCCAATCACCGGTAAACCGGCCGCCTGCCAGCGTTGCAGCTGTTGCTGCAGACGTGCATAGATGGCGGCCTCATCCAACTGCATCAGTTGCCCGTCTACCCGCACTACCAGCCATAGCGGGCGGCCATCCTGTTTCAGCAGGGCGGTATTGACCGTGATGTCCCGGAAACCCTCACGAGGATGCACCTGCAAACCCAACACGCGCAGGGTAGTAAACAGGTCACGGCTGGCATCCAACGCCTCGGCATGCTGAGGTGTCCACACCCTTTGCCAAACGTAGGCCTGCTGATCCCAAGGTTGATGAAGATTCATGGCCTGGTAGCGCCCTGCAAACCAGGCCATGACTGCGAGCAGCATAATGACGATCAGAGCTATCCAACGTTTCATTTTTGCCAGCAATCGCCCTGAGCCTGGAAGCCGCAGGCACGCATAAAGTTGCCGACCTCGCCTCGTTCACGTGCGGCCAACCCGGCTGTATCCAGTTGCCAATGTTGCACCTGTGGTAATTGGCGTTGGGTATCTTCCATCAGATACAGCCCCACGCCACGGCGGCGTGTCACTTCGCGCACCAGCAGATCGTGCAATTGGGCGCTCTGGCCCGCTATCTCGATTTTTACCGCCCCCAGCAGCCGTTCGTTAAAACGGGCGGCAAACAGTGCTTTACCCTCCTCCAGCCAGCTTAGCCACTGCTCAGGCTGTTGATGTGGCCAGATTTTACCAAGGTCGATAAGGTCTTGTGGGGATAAGCTGGTCAAGCGTTCAATGGTCAGTTTCATGCCGGATTTCCGCACCGATAAGGGATGTCGACAGTGTAATGGATCTTGCACAGAGCGTTGTGTAAGTTTTTCTATACGAGGTCTGCGTGAAATGTTTTTTGCTGCGGGCATTTTCCGAGTAAACGGTTAGTTAATGGCATGTTAACCAGCACATCGCGCTGTTCCTTGCGCTAAACGGCGCAGATTTAATCCGGATTTTATCCTGTTTACACCGCTTGTTTCTGGTGCTGGGAGTTGCTTTGCAGAAGAAAACTCCTGTTTAATGGCATGAAAAATAAAGTCTTATTAGAAAATATTGTCGCGAATCCACCTAAATCATTATTACTTATAGATAAAAGCGATTTACCGGTGTTTTGCAAGCCACAGTCAGTTGGCCGTTACTTGCAATCTGCCGGGTAGAAACAATGATTAGGTGTGACAAATACAACAGAAACACTCACAACGACAGATGGGGAATATGCGGATGAAATTAACAAAGGGTAAAGCGCTGCTGGCCGGTTGTATCGCGATGGCTATCGGCCATGTCGCTGTGGCAAAAGACATCAAGATTGCCGTAGTGGGCGCCATGTCCGGCCCGGTGGCGCAGTATGGTGATATGGAGTTCACCGGTGCGCGTCAGGCGATTGCCGATATCAACGCCAAAGGCGGTATCAAGGGCGATAAGCTGGTGGCGGTAGAGTATGACGATGCCTGTGACCCGAAACAGGCGGTAGCGGTAGCCAACAAGGTCATCAATGACGGCATTCGTTACGTGATCGGCCACCTGTGCTCTTCTTCGACCCAGCCAGCCTCCGACATCTATGAAGATGAAGGCGTGATCATGATCACCCCGGCGGCGACCAACGCCGATCTGACCACCCGTGGTTACAAGATGATCATGCGCACCACCGGCCTGGATTCCGATCAAGGCCCAACGGCTGCCAGCTACATCCTCAACGAAATCAAGCCCAAGCGTATCGCTGTGGTCCACGACAAGCAGCAATACGGTGAAGGCCTGGCGCGTTCAGTGCGTGACAGCCTGAAAAAGCAGGGTACCGACGTAGTGCTGTTTGAAGGTATCACCGCTGGGGATAAAGATTTCTCTACCTTGGTAGCTCGTCTGAAGAAAGAAAACGTCGATTTCGTCTATTTCGGCGGTTACTACCCGGAGATGGGGCAGATCCTGCGTCAGGCCAAACAGGCGGGCATGACTACTCGCTTCATGGGGCCAGAAGGTGTGGGTAACTCCTCGCTGTCCAACATCGCCGGTGCCGCGTCTGAAGGCATGCTGGTGACGCTGCCAAAACGTTACGATCAGGTGCCAGCCAACCAGCCGGTGGTTGATGCACTAAAAGCCAAGAAGCTGGATCCGACAGGGCCATTTGTCTGGACCACCTATGCAGCACTGCAATCGCTGGTCACCGGGATGGAGCGCAGCGGTAGCCAGGAACCGGCAGATATCGTCAAAGATCTGAAAACCGGCCAACCGGTGGCAACCGTGATGGGGCCACTGAGCTGGGATGATAAAGGCGATCTGAAAGGCTTCGAGTTCGGGGTGTTTGAATGGCATGCCGACGGCTCATCAACGCCGATAAAATAAGCCAGTTTAAGGTGGCCTCTGCGTTTTTTGGGCGCGGAGGACACCTTGACAGCAAAATCTACAAACCGGGTATTCCCGGTGCCTGCAACGTCAGCAGGCCGTTGGGCCGCTCTTTGTCGGCCAGTACAACACCTTAGAAGGTCAGAGTATGTCAGAGCAGTTTCTCTATTTTCTGCAGCAGATGTTCAACGGCGTGACGCTGGGCAGCACCTATGCATTGATCGCCATCGGTTACACCATGGTCTACGGCATTATCGGCATGATCAACTTCGCCCACGGCGAGGTATATATGATCGGCAGCTATGTCTCCTTTATCGTGATCGCCGCCCTGATGATGATCGGCATCGACGTGGGTTGGCTGCTGATCGGCGCAGCGTTCCTGGTGTCGATCGTGATTGCCAGCGCCTATGGCTGGAGCATCGAGCGGGTGGCCTACAAACCGGTGCGCAGCTCCAAGCGCCTGATTGCGCTGATCTCCGCCATCGGGATGTCGATATTCCTGCAAAACTACGTCAGCCTGACGCAGGGTTCGCGTGATGTGGCGCTGCCAAGCCTGGTCACCGGCCAATGGGTGTTGGGTGAGAGCAACGGCTTTGCCGCGACCATCAGCACCATGCAGCTCATCATCTGGGTGGTCACCTTCCTGGCGATGCTGGCACTGACGATGTTTATCCGTTATTCGCGTATGGGCCGCGCCTGCCGTGCCTGTGCGGAAGATTTGAAGATGGCCAGCTTGCTGGGTATCAATACCGACCGGGTGATTTCGCTCACCTTCGTGATCGGCGCGGTGATGGCGGCGGTGGCGGGCGTGCTACTCGGCCAGTTCTACGGCGTGATCAACCCTTACATCGGCTTTATGGCCGGGATGAAAGCCTTCACCGCGGCGGTACTGGGCGGGATTGGTAGCATTCCTGGGGCGATGATCGGTGGGCTGGTGCTGGGCGTGGCTGAAGCGCTCACCTCGGCCTATCTGAGCACCGAATACAAAGACGCGGTGTCCTTCGCCTTGCTGATTGTGGTGTTGCTGGTGATGCCAACCGGCATCCTTGGGCGTCCGGAGGTTGAGAAAGTATGAAACTCGGTCTGCTTAACGCCTGTATTGCCACGCTCGTCCTGTTTGTCATGGCCTCCTTCCTGATGGGGATGCAACTGAGCCTCGACGGTACCAAGCTGGTGGTGCACGGTGCTGCCGAAGTGCGCTGGATGTGGATTGGTATCGGTTGTGTGGTGGTGTTCTTCTTCCAACTGCTGCGTCCGCTGATGCAGCATGGGATGAAGAAAATCTCCGGCCCGTCGTTCGTATTACCCAGCTTTGACGGTTCCACCATGCGCCAGAAGGTGCTGGCAGCGGCGATCATCATTGCCGCCGTCATCTGGCCGTTCCTGGTATCGCGCGGCACGGTGGATATTGCCACCCTGACGCTGATCTACGTGATGCTGGGGCTGGGCCTGAACGTGGTGGTCGGCCTTTCCGGCCTGTTGGTGCTGGGTTACGGCGGCTTTTACGCCATCGGTGCTTATACCTACGCATTGCTGAACCATTACTACGGCCTGGGGTTCTGGGAAAGCCTGCCGCTGGCGGGGATTGTCACCGCCATCTTCGGCTTCCTGCTTGGTTTCCCGGTATTACGCCTGCGGGGAGACTATCTGGCGATCGTCACGCTCGGCTTTGGTGAAATCGTCCGTATTCTGCTGCTGAACAACACCGAAATTACCGGCGGGCCGAACGGCATCAGCCAGATCCCGAAACCTACCTTTTTTGGTCTGGAGTTTAACCGCAGTGCTCGCGATGGCGGCTGGGATACCTTCCATAACTTCTTTGGCCTGAAATACGATCCCAGTGACCGCATCGTGTTCCTCTACCTGGTAGCGCTGCTGCTGGTGATATTGACGCTGTTTGTGATTAACCGCCTGCTACGCATGCCGCTGGGCCGTGCCTGGGAAGCGTTGCGCGAAGATGAAATCGCCTGCCGTTCACTGGGCTTGAGCCCGACCAAAATCAAACTGACCGCCTTCACCATCAGTGCCGCCTTTGCCGGTTTCGCCGGTACGCTGTTTGCCGCACGTCAGGGGTTTGTCAGCCCGGAATCTTTCACCTTTGTGGAGTCGGCCTTTGTGCTGGCGATCGTGGTGTTGGGCGGCATGGGCTCACAGTTTGCGGTGATCCTGGCGGCGATCCTGCTGGTAGTGTCCCGTGAGATGATGCGCGATCTGAATGAATACAGCATGTTGCTGCTAGGGGCGCTGATGGTATTGATGATGATTTGGCGGCCACAGGGGCTGCTGCCGATGAAACGCCCGCAGTTGAAGCTGAAAGTGGCTGATATCAAAGCCGTGAAGGGGGAGCAGGCATGAGTACTCAACCTTTACTGGCGGTAGCCGGGCTTTCGATGCGTTTTGGCGGTTTGCTGGCGGTAAACAACGTCGCGCTGGAACTGCATCAAGGTGAGATTGTTTCGTTGATTGGCCCGAACGGCGCAGGCAAGACCACGGTGTTCAACTGCCTGACCGGGTTCTATCGCCCGACCAGCGGCACCATCAAACTGCGCGATCGCCATCTGGAAGGGCTTTCAGGCCAGACTATTGCCCGCATGGGCGTGGTGCGCACTTTCCAGCACGTGCGGCTGTTCCGCGAAATGACGGTGATTGAAAACCTGCTGGTGGCCCAACATCAGCATCTGAAAAGTGGCGTGTTTGCCGGTTTGCTGAAAACCCCGGCGTTCCGCCGTGCAGAGGCCGATGCGCTGGAGCGTGCGGCGGTGTGGCTGGAGCGTGTGGGTCTTTTAGACATGGCTAACCGTTCGGCGGGTAATCTGGCCTATGGCCAGCAGCGTCGGCTGGAGATCGCCCGCTGCATGGTAACGCGCCCGGAACTATTGATGCTGGATGAACCGGCGGCGGGCCTGAACCCGAAAGAAACCGATGAGCTGGATCACCTGATCGTCGAGCTGCGTGACCAGCACCAGGTGTCGGTGCTGTTGATTGAGCACGATATGAAACTGGTGATGGGGATTTCCGATCGCATCTACGTGGTGAATCAGGGAACGCCGTTGGCGCAAGGCACACCGGCAGAAATCCGCAATAACCCGGACGTGATCCGGGCCTATCTGGGCGAATAAGCATATGTTGTCATTTAATCAGGTTTCCGCCCATTACGGCAAAATTCAGGCGCTGCACCAGGTCAGCCTGAACATTCAACAGGGGGAGATTGTCACCCTGATCGGCGCCAACGGTGCTGGTAAAACCACCCTGCTCGGCACGCTATGCGGCGACCCAAGGGCCAGCGAAGGGTCCATCACCTTGATGGATCAGGACATCACCCAGTGGCAGACAGCGCGCATCATGCGCGAGGCCGTGGCGATCGTACCGGAAGGGCGGCGGGTGTTCTCACGCATGACGGTGGAAGAGAACTTGGCGATGGGCGGTTTCTTTGCCGATCGCGAGCAGTATCATCAACGCATAGAGCGGGTATTTACCCTGTTTCCACGTCTGCTGGAGCGCCGTAGCCAGCGCTCTGGCACCATGTCAGGTGGCGAGCAGCAGATGCTGGCGATTGGCCGTGCGCTGATGAGCCAGCCCAAGTTGCTGCTGTTGGACGAGCCTTCACTCGGGCTGGCCCCCATCATCATCCAGCAGATTTTTGACATCATCCAACAGCTGCGCGAAGAGGGGATGACCATCTTCCTGGTGGAACAAAACGCCAACCAGGCGCTAAAACTGGCAGATCGTGGTTATGTGCTGGAAAACGGCCGCGTGGTGTTGGAAGATACGGGGGCCGCATTATTAGCAAACGAAGCAGTGCGGTCAGCATACCTGGGTGGTTAAACCATGGGTAATTGCCATAGGGCGCACTGAGTGGCGCCCCTATTCTTAACGATTACGAGAACAAGCAATGAAGACAGAAGGACTACTCGCACAGCGCATCGTAAAGGTCAAAAGCTCGGCAATCCGCGAATTGCTCAAGCACAGCAAAATGGAAAACGTCATTTCGCTGGCGGGTGGCATTCCCTCTGATGCGCTGTTTGACTTCGAAGGATTGAGCATTGCTACCCAGCAGGCTATTACCGAACAACCGAAAAGCGCTTTCCAATATGGGCTGACCGAAGGCAGCGAACTGCTGCGTGAAGGCATCTGTACCCTATGCGCACAGCGTGGCGTTAATGCCAAGCCGGAAGATATCGTGGTGACCGCAGGCTCCCAGCAGGCGTTAGATCTGGTGATGCGTGCGGTGATTAACCCTGGTGATGTGTTTGTGGTAGAGCGCCCGACCTATCTGGCGGCGCTGCAAACGCTGGAACTGGCGGAAGCCAACGTCATGTCCGTCTCTTCCGACAGCGACGGCATGGTAGTGGATGAACTGGCTGAACTGCTGAAAACCCAGAAGATCAAAGGGGTGTACGTGGTGCCGAACTTCGGCAACCCGAGCGGCCTGACCCTGAGCGCCGCACGCCGTGAGCAGTTAGTGAAACTGGCGGTAGAGCATAACTTCCTGATTATCGAGGATGACCCCTACGGCGAGCTGCGCTTCACCGAAGAGCGTAATGCTACGCTGTATCAGGTTTCGCAGCAGGTGCTGGGCCATACCGAAAACATTATCTATACTTCCACCTTCTCCAAGATCCTGGCTCCGGGCCTGCGCCTGGGTTGGGCCATCCTGCCGCCATTCCTGCTGCATAAAGTGGCGATCATCAAGCAGGCGGCGGATCTGCATGCCAGCGCGCTGTCGCAGAGCATCGTCGAATGTTACCTGGGGCTGGATCGTTTACCGGCGCAGATCGAAAAGATCCGCGCGGCCTACAAGCACAAAGGCGAGATCCTGGCCGGGTTGGTGGAAAAAGAGCTGGGTGATGTGATCAGCTTTGATATGCCGAAAGGCGGCATGTTCCTGTGGGCGCGCTTCCGTCAGCAATTCGATGCCACCGAGTGGCTGAAAACCACCCTGAAGCAGGGTGTGGTGTTTGTGCCGGGAGAATACTTCTTCTCTGACAAACCGGATCGCTCTACCTTCCGTCTGTCGTTTGCCACGGCAACCGAACAACAGATGCAAGAGGCTGTCGCCCGCCTGCGTCGCTCGCTGTAATCTCTCTGCGGCGGTGGGGTGAATTCCCTACCGCCGACATCAAACCGCCATCTGCACTTCACCTCGCTGTCATCTAGCTGTCACGCCAAAGTTATTTTACTGTCATCCGCGCATGGCATGTTTAGCATCCGAACAAAAACTGTTTCTTTTCGCTCACGCGTTTTGATCACACCAGCTTTTTCAGGAGTTAGGCATGTTTGCTCACGCGATTAAAAAAACCACGTTGTGCGTTACCTTGGCCCTGGCGGTCAGCGGCCATGCAATAGCTGCCACCGAGATCCCATTCTGGCATTCGATGGAAGGGGAACTGGGTACCGAAGTCGACTCTCTGGCAGACCGTTTCAACCAAACTCACAGCGATGTGAAGATCGTCCCGGTTTATAAAGGCAACTACGAACAGAGCCTGGCGGCGGGCATTGCCGCTTACCGTTCCGGCAAGGCACCGGCGATCCTGCAAGTGTACGAAGTGGGCACCGCCACCATGATGGCGAGCAAGGCGATCAAACCGGTGTATCAGGTGTTCCAGGAGTCGGGCGTCAAGTTCGATGAATCGGTGTTTGTGCCGACCGTGGCCGGTTACTACACCGATAACAAGAGCGGCCATCTGCTGTCCCAGCCTTTCAACAGCTCCACCCCGGTGCTGTATTACAACAAAGACGCCTTCAAGAAAGCGGGCTTGAACCCGGATCAGCCACCGAAAACCTGGCAGGAACTGGCGGCCGATGCCGCCAAACTGCGCGCGGCTGGCATGAAGTGCGGCTACACCAGCGGTTGGCTGGGTTGGATCCAACTGGAGAACTTCAGCGCCTGGCATGGCGTGCCGTTCGCCAGTGAAAACAACGGTTTTGGTGGCACCAATGCCAAGCTGGAGTTCAACCAGCCGCTGCAGGTTAAACATATTCAGTTCCTGCAAGACATGAACAAGAAGGGTGACTTCACCTACTTCGGCCGCAAGGACGAACCTACCGAGAAGTTCTACAACGGCGACTGCGCCATGGCGACTGCTTCTTCCGGCTCGTTAGCCAGTATCCGCAAATACGCCAAGTTTGATTTCGGCGTGGGCATGATGCCTTACGATGCTGACGCCAAAAATGCACCGCAGAACGCCATTATCGGCGGGGCCAGCCTGTGGGTGATGAACGGCAAAGACGCGGCGACCTACAAAGGCGTGGCGGAGTTCCTGCAATATCTGGCCCAGCCTGAGATTGCCGCCGAATGGCATCAAAAGACCGGCTACTTGCCGATCACCACTGCCGCCTATGAAATGACCAAGCAGCAGGGCTTCTACGACAAAAACCCAGGGGCCGATGTGGCCACCCGCCAGATGCTGAACAAACCACCGTTGGCGTTCACCAAAGGGCTGCGTCTGGGCAATATGCCGCAGATCCGTACCGTGGTGGATGAAGAGCTGGAAAGCGTGTGGACCGATAAGAAAACCCCACAGCAGGCGCTGGATGCCGCCGTACAGCGCGGTGACGTGTTGCTGCGCCGCTTTGAGGCCTCGACCAAGTAAGCGTCAGATTGGGCGTTCTTTTGCCAAACGACATCGATCCACTCCCTCTCCCTTTGGGAGAGGGCTGGGGTGAGGGGCTGCTACCGATCCTCATCCCCATTTAACGGTTAACTCTATGTCATCATCCCGTCCCGGCTTCGGCTATAGCTGGCTGCCCTATGTGTTGGTGCTGCCACAACTGCTGATCACCGTCGTTTTCTTCCTGTGGCCTGCCGGTCAGGCGCTGTGGTACTCGGTACAAAGCGTCGATCCGTTTGGCCTTTCCAGCCAGTTTGTCGGGTTGGACAACTTCACACAGCTGTTCCAGGACCCGTATTACCTGGACTCTTTCTACACCACGCTGTTGTTCAGCTTCCTGGTGGCCGGTGTTGGCCTGCTGGTCTCGCTGTTCTTTGCCGCGCTGGTGGACTATGTGCTGCGCGGCAGCCGTTTCTATCAGACGTTGATGATCCTGCCCTATGCGGTTGCCCCTGCGGTAGCGGCGGTGCTGTGGATCTTCCTGTTCAGCCCCGGCATGGGCCTGATCACCCATGTGCTCGCCGGTTTCGGCTACGACTGGAACCATGCGCAAAACAGCGGCCAGGCGATGTTCCTGGTGGTGTTGGCATCGGTTTGGCAGCAGATCAGCTATAACTTCCTGTTTTTCCTGGCCGCGTTGCAATCTATCCCGCGCTCCCTAGTGGAAGCTGCGGCGATCGACGGGGCAGGCCCGGTGCGGCGTTTCTTCAACCTGGTGCTGCCGCTGATCACGCCGGTGAGCTTCTTCCTGCTGGTGGTCAACCTGGTGTATGCCTTCTTCGACACTTTCCCGGTGATCGACGCCGCTACCGGCGGTGGGCCGGTGCAATCGACCACCACGCTGGTGTACAAAATCTATCGGGAAGGCTTTGCCGGTCTGGATCTGTCCAGCTCGGCGGCGCAGTCGGTGGTACTGATGCTGCTGGTGATTGGCCTGACGGTGATCCAGTTCCGCTTTGTCGAACGTAAGGTGCGTTACCAATGATTGAGAACCGACGCGGGCTGGATATCTTCAGCCATACGATGCTGATTGTTGGCGTGCTGGTGGTGCTGTTTCCGCTATATGTGGCCTTTGTGGCCGCCACTCTGGACGATCAACAGGTGTTTCAAGTGCCTATGACGCTGGTACCCGGAGGCCACCTTTGGGACAACATCCGCCATATTTGGCAGGGCGGTGTGGGTACCCTCAAGGTGCCGTTCTCGATGCTGCTGCTCAACAGTGTGATCATGGCGCTGGCGATCACCTGCGGCAAGATCGTGGTCTCGGTGCTTTCCGCCTATGCCATCGTCTATTTCCGTTTTCCGCTGCGTAGCCTGTTCTTCTGGCTGATTTTCATGACGCTGATGCTGCCGGTCGAGGTGCGAATCTTCCCGACGGTGGAAGTGATCTCCAACCTCAACCTGCTGGATAGCTACACCGGCCTCACGCTGCCCCTGATGGCATCGGCCACGGCCACCTTCCTGCTGCGTCAGTTCTTTATGACCCTGCCGGATGAGTTGCTAGAGGCTGCACGCATCGACGGAGCCGGGCCGATGCGCTTCTTTTGGGACATTGTGTTGCCGCTGTCGAAAACCAATCTGGCGGCGCTGTTTGTCATCACCTTCATCTACGGCTGGAACCAGTACCTGTGGCCGATCCTGGTCACCAGTGACGCCTCAATGAGCACGGCGGTAGCGGGGATCCGCAGCATGATCTCTACCTCCGGCGCGCCAACCCAGTGGAATCAGGTGATGGCGGCAATGATTTTGACTTTGATCCCACCGTTGGCGGTGGTTCTTCTGATGCAGCGCTGGTTTGTGCGCGGTCTGGTTGATAGCGAGAAGTAACGAATATGGCAGGTTTAAAACTACAGGCGGTCACCAAGTCTTACGACGGCAAAACGCCGGTGATCAAGCAGATCGATCTCGACGTGGCTGACGGCGAATTTATTGTGATGGTTGGCCCCTCCGGCTGTGGCAAATCGACGCTGCTGCGGATGGTGGCCGGGCTGGAGCGCACCACCAGCGGTGATATCTATATCGATAGCCAGCGCGTGACCGATCTGGAACCGAAAGATCGCGGCATCGCCATGGTGTTCCAGAACTACGCGCTGTATCCCCATATGAGCGTGTACGACAACATGGCCTATGGCCTGAAAATTCGTGGCTTTGGCAAACAGCACATCCGCCAGCGAGTGGAGGAGGCAGCGCGGATTCTGGAGTTGGAACCGCTGCTGCAACGCAAACCGCGTGAGCTTTCCGGTGGCCAGCGCCAGCGGGTGGCGATGGGGCGCGCGATTGTGCGCGAACCGGCGGTATTTCTGTTTGATGAGCCGCTCTCCAACCTGGACGCCAAATTGCGTGTCCAGATGCGCCTGGAATTGCAGCAGCTGCATCGCCGCCTGAAAACCACCAGCCTGTATGTTACCCACGATCAGGTTGAAGCGATGACGCTGGCGCAGCGGGTGATCGTGATGAATAAAGGCGTGGCGGAGCAAATCGGCACGCCGAGCGAGGTTTATCAACGCCCGGCGACGCTGTTTGTTGCCAGCTTTATCGGTTCCCCGGCGATGAACCTGCTACCCGGCACGCTGAGTGCGGACGGCAAGCAACTGCAATTGGCCGGTGGCATGGCGCTGGATCTGCCAGAACCTCGGCCACAGTGGGGTGGACAGGAGTTGACGTTGGGTATCCGACCGGAGCATATTCAACTGAGTACGCGCGAGCAGGGCGGTATTCCGCTAGAACTGCAAACGCTGGAACTGCTCGGTGCCGATAACCTGGCGCATGGCCAATGGGGGAGTTCAGGCGTGATCGTCCGCCTGAGCCATGAAACCCTGCCGCCTGCGGGCAGCACCCTGTATTTACAGCTGCCTGCGTCGGCGCTGCACTTTTTTGCTACCCACAGCGGAACACGGATGGATTGATGACTACAGCCTGGCCTTATCCCCATATTGTCGCCCATCGCGGCGGCGGTTCTCTGGCACCGGAAAATACCCTGGCGGCGATTGATGTCGGCGCGCGTCATGGCCACAAGATGATTGAGTTTGACGCCAAACTGGCGCAGGACGGGCAGATCTTCCTGCTGCATGATGACACGCTCGAACGCACTAGCAACGGTTGGGGTGTGGCGGGTGAACTGCCATGGGAAAAGTTGGTAGAACTGGATGCCGGTGACTGGTATAGCTCAGCCTTTAAAGGGGAGCGTTTGCCGCTGCTGTCGGATGTGGCGGAGCGCTGTAAGCAGCATGGCATGATGGCCAATATTGAAATCAAGCCAACCACCGGCAGCGACGAAGAAACCGGCCGGGTGGTAGCGTTTGCCGCCAGCATGCTGTGGCAGGGGCAAACCGATCCGCTGCTTTCTTCGTTCTCGGTGGAAGCCCTGGCGGCGGCACAGCAGACCGCCCCAGAACTGCCACGCGGCCTGTTGCTGGACAAGTGGGATGACAATTGGCGTGAGCTGACCGAGCGTCTGGGCTGTGTCTCGCTGCATATTAATCATAAAGAACTGATCGCTGAACGTGTCGCGGCGCTAAAAGACGCTGGGCTGCGTATTCTGGTGTATACCGTCAATAAGCCGGAGCGGGCGCGCTTATTGTTGAATTGGGGCGTTGACTGTATTTGCACCGACCGGATAGATTTGATCGGCCCGGATTTTTAACTGTTTAATTTATAATATAAAGATTACCCCTCACCCCGACCCTCTCCCTAAGGGCGAGGGAGCTAGTCTTTGCGCTGTGTTAGCCAGGTTTCTTACGGGGTATCAGAGAGTTAGATCGGATTATCAGCGAGCTCGATCGGTCCCCTCTCCCTGTGGGCTGAGTGATCCCCAGTAATATGGTCAGCATCCCATGACCATATTACTGTACTCATTCCCTAACTTTTTCAGCATGTTAACTATATTCATCCGTCTCACTAT
>NZ_JBLJAK010000005.1:0-254660 GCF_047530105.1 Serratia sp. T13T92
CAGACCGGGAATAGTGAGACGGATGAATATAGTTAACATGCTGAAAAAGTTAGGGAATGAGTACAGTAATATGGTCATGGGATGCTGACCATATTACTGGGGATCACTCAGCCCACAGGGAGAGGGAACCGATCGAGAATATCTCGACCAAAAGAGTTTGAGGTGGGACAACAACCCGTTCTACTGCCCACAATACCAGCGGCTGAGTTCAATCTGTTGGTGCAGCGGCGTTTGTATCTTCACCGTGCGCCGCAGGCATGATCCTTGCGCCTGGTGGGTTTCGACTTGGTAGTGCCAATTTGCCGGTAGCGATACGGCATGATTTATTTCAGCACCGGCACTGAATATTTCCAGCTGTTGGTGCGCCAGCGACCAGGCCTGTCGATATTGCCACTGCCGTTGAAAAGCCTGCAACAGCACCTTCTGATATTGTAACAGCCCGAGCAGCGAGACGGCGAACAACAATGCCGCAATCAACACTTCAGGCAGGCTGAAACCCCGCTGAGTATGCCGGCCAGCTGGTTTAATCAGCACAGTCGCTTTCCCGCTTTTCCGGACAAAAATCCAGCCAGCCGCCTTTTTGCGCTTTCAGCAGGTGGCCACCAGCCCCGCCTTGCTGTGTAGCCAGTTGGTGTTCCGCTCCCGCGAAATCCCCAGCCCCACGCACCATCACCAAACCGGTACGGGCCGAGAGCCGGGCGCAGGCTTGCAACGCCTCGCCGCTTATCTGCTGACAAGACCAGTGGCTCGCCTGTAGAGACTCCCGTGGCCACGGCTGCGCCAGCCCCCAACTTAGGGCCGAAGCCGCCTGGTTGTAGGCCCGCAGATAGCGCTGCTGATCGACGGCCAGCAGTAGCGCACTGTCCAATTGCCGCTGCTGGGCAGTGAGCAGCATCAGCCCCATTACCAGCAACAACATCACCGCAGCCAATGTGCTGCCCCCCTGCTGCCTATCCATCTCTAGGGTGCCTCCATGCTGACCGCCCACTCCAGGCGGCGTTCTATATTTGCCCGCACCGTTGAGCGGCCACTTAGGGCAAACAACATCAAGGATTTGCCATCGCGCCCTGCAATCTGGTTGACAGAAAAAGACTCAATCCGTACCTCTTCCTGATCGAGCAAGCGTTCCCAGCCGCTGCCCTGGCACTGGGTCACGCCGCTTTGCCCCTCCAGCCCACCGGCCCGCAGGCGGTAACCAAAATACTCGGCATCGCCACCGCTTTCCCAGTTGCCATTGCGGTTAAGATCGTAGGCCACGATCACACAGCTGCCCGGCGCTTCCCCCGCCGCATGACCAATCAGCAGCGAGCGCCCCTGACACTGCCCGGCACAAAACCCGCTGCGGCGCAGATCCTTTTCAATCCCGAAAGCCAGCTGGCGTAACACCAGATCCAACCGATAATGACGGCCCATATCAACCGTCTGCTGACGCAGTATCGGTAAGGTTTTCGCCGCCGCCAATGCAATCAGGCTGCCGAATGTCATCGCCAGCAGCACCTCCGGCAGGGTAAAGCCTTGTTCTAAGGTGCGCATAAGGGCAGGCTCCGGATGGCGGTTTCTTCGCTGCACAGCCGCAGCCGCCCTTTGGCAGAGAGCACCAGACGTATGTGGCCAGCCGGATTGCCCAGCAAGATATGCCCGGCCTGCGCATTGTTGCGCACCCCATAAAATCCCATCTCCTTTTGGGTATAACCTTGTAACTCCACATCCAGATGTTCTGGGGTAAAGGCCCGGTCCGTCAATGCAGTACAGGATGCCGCCTGCGGGCCGCTGCCTATGCACCAGATTTTCCCAGGCCGAAACCACAGTAAAACGTTGCGGTTATGCCAGTTGGCATCGGCCTGTAAGCGCGTCAGGAATGCCAGCAGTTGCTGGGCGGTCTGCTCCAGCCGCAGCGCCTGTTGATAGTGATACCACTGGCTAACCCCCCAAGAGGTCAGCATCCCTGCCAGTACCATTACGATCAACAGTTCGATCAGCGTCAGGCCTTGCTGGTGTTCGGGGCTATTTTTATATCGGTTCATACGGCAAGTGTAATCAGCCAGAGGCACGATGAAAGGCACCTTTTCTCAGGCTGGCAAATGATGCGCAGAATTTTTACTTAGCAGGTAACACGGTGGGGGAAATTGAGTACGGCTTCGCATTTTTGGCAATGCATCACGGGCGCAGCATGCGGCGCGCCTACTTTCAGTGGGATTAAGAAAGAGGGCCGGATACGGCCCTCAGCAAATCAGATAGCGACAGGAGCCTTGATCGGCGGATGCGGATCGTAGCCTTCAATCTCAAAGTCTTCAAAGCGGTAATCAAACAGCGAGGCTGGTTTGCGTTTGATCACTAGCTTCGGCAACGCACGCGGCTCACGGGTTAATTGCAGCTGCGTCTGCTCCATGTGGTTACTGTACAGATGGGTGTCACCACCGGTCCAGACGAAATCGCCCACTTCCAGATCGCACTGCTGCGCCATCATATGGACCAACAACGCATAGCTGGCAATATTGAACGGCAGGCCGAGGAACACGTCGCACGAGCGCTGATACAGTTGGCAAGAGAGTTTGCCGTCCGCCACATAGAACTGGAAGAAGGCATGGCACGGGGCCAGAGCCATCTTATCCAGCTCACCCACGTTCCAGGCAGAAACAATAATACGGCGCGAGTCCGGGTCCTGTTTCAGCTGTTGCAACACGGTGCTTAGCTGGTCAATCTGGCGACCATCCGCCGCCCCCCAGGCACGCCATTGCTTGCCATAGACTGGGCCAAGATCGCCGTTTTCATCGGCCCATTCGTCCCAGATGCTGACGTTGTTTTCACGCAGATACGCCACGTTGGTATCGCCGTTCAGGAACCACAGCAGCTCATGAATAATCGACCGCAGGTGGCATTTCTTGGTGGTCACCAACGGGAAGCCTTCCTGCAGGTTGAAACGCATCTGGTGGCCGAAAATCGACAACGTGCCAGTGCCGGTACGGTCGGCTTTAGGGGTGCCCTCGGCGAGCACTTTGTTCATCAAATCCAGATACTGTTTCATTTTTCCTCACGACTGTTGTTGCTGTGGACGACGACGATACGCCCAGATCATCATAATAATACCGGCGAGCACCATCGGCACGGACAGGATTTGCCCCATGCTGATCACCCCGTCAAACAGGCCAAGCTGGGCATCCGGCTGGCGGAACGCTTCGACGATAATACGGAACGTGCCATAGCCAATCAGGAACAGGCCGGAAACGGCCCCCATAGGGCGTGGTTTGCGGATGAACAGGTTCAGAATGATAAACAGTACGATGCCTTCCAGCACCATTTCATACAGCTGCGACGGATGACGTGGCAACACGCCATATTGGTTAAGCAGCGGCAGCAGTTGAGGATTGGCGGCAGCGATGGCGATATCTTCCGGACGCGAGCTTGGGAACAGCATGGCCCAAGGTGTATCGGTAGTGACACGCCCCCACAGCTCACCGTTGATAAAGTTACCCAGGCGGCCAGCGCCCAGACCAAACGGGATCAGTGGGGCAATAAAATCAGAAACCTGGAAGAAATTGCGCTTGGTGCGGCGGGCAAACCACAGCATCACCGCGATCACGCCAATCAGGCCGCCGTGGAATGACATACCGCCATCCCAGACTTTGAACAGGTAGAGCGGGTTATCCAGGAACAACGGCAGGTTGTAGAACAGCACATAACCGACACGGCCACCGATAAAGACCCCAAGGAAACCGGCATACAGCATGTTTTCCACTTCGTCTTTGGTCCAACCGCTGCCGGGCTTGTTCGCGCGGCGTACCGCCAACCACATGGCAAAAACAAAGCCAACCAGGTACATCAAACCGTACCAGTGCAAAGAGACCGGGCCGATAGAGAAAATTACCGGATCAAATTTTGGAAACGCCAGATAGCTAGTGCTCATCTATCACCACAATATGTCTGTTATTCATCCCCAAGCGGGGGCGGCAGGTGCCAAACGCGGTGCAAAGCCCGTGCAACGGGAGCACCGCGTTGAGATGGCGCATCATAACATAGGCTTAACCACGTCCGGGCTTGCCGGCAGGGAAAAGTTCTGTAAAAAAATAGGTCAACGCTTAACGGGCTGGACAACGCCTAATCAACGGCCACCGCGGATCAACCCCCCCATGCCACGCCGTTCCATAAACGCCGCAACCTGGTGGCGAACCTCGGTGGTCATCTGGGCACTCAATACCCGCTGGGCCAGCCCTTGCGCATCTTCCAGTTCGATATGGCGCAACAGATATTTGATACGTGCAACGCTGCGCCCGTTCATGCTCAGATTACGGTAACCCATACCCACCAGCAGCAGAGCGCCCATCGGGTCTCCCGCCAGTTCACCGCACAGGCTGACCTGCAACCCAGCCGCCGTCCCCTGCTCGATGATCAATTTCAGCACCTGCAACATGGCTGGATGCAGGCTGTCGTACAGCGAAGCAACGCGGGTATTATTACGATCCACCGCCAGCAGGTACTGGGTTAAATCGTTGGTTCCTACCGAGATAAAATCGACGCGTGCGGCCAGATAAGGGATCAGGAAGATCATCGACGGCACTTCCAGCATGACGCCAATCCGCGGCTTGGGAATATCATATCCCAGCATCTCTTCCACTTCTCGCCCGGCGCGATCGATCAGGCGCTTGGCTTCGTCGATCTCTTCCAGGCTGGTGATCATCGGCAACAGGATCCCCAGATTGCCGGTTCCCGCATTGGCACGCAGCATGGCGCGCACCTGGATCAGGAAGATTTCTGGCTGATCCAGCGTAATGCGGATCCCCCGCCAACCGAGGCACGGGTTCTCCTCGCTGATCGGCATGTAGGGCAGTTGTTTATCAGCACCGATATCCAGCGTACGCAGCGTCACCGGCTTATGCGGATAGAAGAGTTGCAGCATGCCCTGATATTGCGCCACCTGCTCCTCTTCCGACGGGAAGCCGCTTTGCAGCATGAACGGGATCTCGGTGCGGTATAGGCCAACGCCGTCCACGCGCGCGCCCAGCAGTTGTTCATGTTCCGGGCTAAGGCCGGCGTTCAGCATCACCTGGATCCGCTCACCGCTTTTCAGCTCTGCGGGCTGTTCAACGTCGTCTTCTGCCAGCTTGCTGAGCTCCTGCTCTTCGCTGATCAGACGTTGATATTCCTTCACCAGCACCGGTTCCGGATCGACCAGCAGCTCGCCGCGATAGCCATCAACAATCAGCATTCGCTGGGCCAACAGCGCAGGCTGGATGTCTGCCCCCATCACCGTTGGCACACCCATGGCCCGCACCAGGATCGCGGCATGGGAGTTGGCAGCACCGTCCCGCACTACCACGCCAGCCAGGCGATCCTGCGGCACTTCGGCCAACAGGGTCGCCGTCAGCTCATCGGCAACCAGCACAAAACGGGCTGGCCATTGGCTGGCCCCTTGGGTGGTATCGTCGAGGTGGAATAGCAGACGTTGGCCAAGCGCGCGCAGATCGCTGGCACGCTCACGCATATAGGTATCTTGCAAGGTCGCAAACTGGGCAGCGAAGGCTTCAATCACCTGTTTTACCGCCCATTCAGCCACCGAACCGGAATCGATCTCCGCGTACAGTTCACGTTTGAGGCGAGCATCGTTGAGCAGGTGGGAATAGAGATCGAAGATCGCCGCGCTCTCTTTTTGCGAGCTGGCGCTAAAACGCTTACTGAAGCGGCGGAACTCTGCCCCAGCCTCTTCCAACGCCTGTGTCAGGCGTTCGCGCTCGCTGACGGTATCCAGCGTGGAGGCTTTATACACCTGATCGAGTGAAGGTTGGCTGCTATCTAACCACCCCTCCGCCACTGCCACGCCAGGAGCCGCAGCCAGCGCCCGAATGCGGGTCTGGCGATACTGGCCAAAAATGGCGTTTAGCTGTGATAACGAGAGGATCCCGGCCATTTGGGTGGCCAGGGTAACCATGAAGGATTCTTCGCTTTCGTCAAACTGGCGCAGTTCACGTTGCTGCACCACCAACACGCCAAGCAGCTGACGGCGATGAATGATCGGCACGCCAAGGAAGGATCGGAAACGATCCTCTTTGACCTGCGGAATATATTTGAAGCTGGGATGGCTTTGGGCATCCGCCAGGTTGATCGGCTCTGCCCGCCGCCCGACCAAGCCGACGATGCCTTCGTCAAAGGCCAGGGCAATAGTTCGCCCGCGGGGCTTTTTCAACCCGCGCGTCGCCATCAGGTAATAACAGCGGCGGTCGTTGTCTGCCAGATAGATGGAGCAGACTTCGGTGTCCATCGCCAGACAGGTTTCATTGACCAAAAGATCCAGCGCATCTGTCAGACTGGCCGCCGCGGCCACTTTCTCAACAATTTCTCGCAAGCGCGTGAGCATAGTCGGTTTGACTTAACCTCTCTTTCGGCGATAAGCAGGAGGCTGCCGCTGCGCTGCCAGTTCCTGCATTGGCATGACGGTTGCGGCAAACTCTTTCATAACCCGGCGGTACACGTCGCGTTTAAACGACACCACCTGGCGCACCGGATACCAAAAGCTCACCCAACGCCAGCCGTCAAACTCCGGCGTACTGCTGCGCTGCATGTTGATATCCGCGTCATTGCACATTAACTGCAGCAGAAACCATTTCTGCTTTTGGCCGATACAAACCGGCTTTGTGTCCCAACGCACCAAACGTTTTGGCAATTTATAGCGCAACCAGTTGCGGGTTGAGGCCAGGATACGCACATCCTTTTTACTCAGCCCCACTTCTTCGAACAGCTCACGGTACATCGCCTGCTCAGGCGTTTCGCCAGGGTTTATTCCCCCTTGGGGAAACTGCCAGGAGTGCTGACCGTAACGGCGGGCCCATAGGACCTGCCCCTGACGATTACAGATTACGATACCAACATTCGGGCGGTAGCCATCATCATCGATCACCGGACTACCTCGATAAGCATAAATTCGTATTGATAACCTGATTGTTTCACACAAGCCACAGGCGGTAAACCACTGCTTTGCAGCACCGTCGCTCGGATAACATTGGGATAACTCACAGATAATGGCAAAGTTATAAACATGTAACGAGGTTCGAGGGCGGTTTTATTCACTTTTTCTGTGGATAGGTGTGTGAAGAACTCTAGGGATAAGCCGGGAAAACTCGATTGAACTTAAAATCCGCCGTATTTTTAATTTTTTATTATTCCTTTAAATACAATGCAATAAATACTTAAACACAGTTATGAACAGGGTAAAAATGTGATCTATGCACGCTTTGGATCTTTCTCTGGCGAAAGATCCACCAATGCGGATTTTATCCACAGATTATTATACCCAGTGACCTATAAAACCGCCAAATTCGTAAAAAATGCCCCGCGTCAAGGCTGTAAATCAAACCAGTGATCGGCAAAAAGTTGGGTTATCCCAGAAATCTGTGGATAAATAGGTGTAAGATCCTGTTTATTGTCGGTGGCTACAGGTGCACAACCCCGCACTGAAAATTTTCTACCGCGATGGGGTAGCCAAAAAGTCATGCAAAATCATGCTACTATTGTTGTTTTCCCCAGCCTGCTTTTCCCTTTTAAGGCTGTGAGTAAATTCGGTACGTTTTTTAACCATAATGCATAGGTCTGATTTATGGCGTGTTTATCCCCGCTGCCACCAGAAAACGAGCAGCAATTATTAGCCCGTGCCCAGGCGCTGGCTGGCTTTAACCTTGGCGAACTGGCAGCCCGTGCGCAGGTCAGCATTCCCAAGGATCTCAAACGGGATAAAGGTTGGGTCGGCATGCTGCTGGAGCTCTATCTGGGGGCCATGGCGGGCAGCAAGCCTGAGCAGGATTTCCCAGAGCTGGGCATTGAGTTGAAAACCATCCCGGTCGACGCCGCCGGTAACCCGCTGGAAACCACTTTCGTCTGCGTAGCTCCGCTGACAGGCAATAGCGGCGTGACTTGGGAAAGCAGCCACGTACGCCACAAACTGGCACGCGTGCTGTGGATCCCAGTGGAGGGTGAACGACAAATCCCATTGGCACAGCGCCGCGTAGGTTCCCCGCTGCTGTGGCAGCCCAATCAGGAAGAAACCGAGATGCTGCGCCGGGATTGGGAAGAGCTGATGGATCTTATCGTGCTCGGCCAGGTTGAGCGGATCACCGCCCGCCATGGCGAAGTGCTACAGCTGCGGCCAAAAGCGGCCAACAACAAGGCACTGACCGAAGCCACCGGCGAACAGGGCCAGCCGATCCTCACCTTGCCGCGCGGCTTCTATCTGAAGAAAAACTTCACCCGGGCGCTGCTGGCCAGGCACTTTACGCTTTGATTAGCCCTCCGCTCCTGTTTTCACCGTCATTTCTCCTGACACAGATGGGATACGTCCGAAAGCCATCTTTGGCAGAGTTTGCTACTCTATTAAGACAATTATTCTAGGTATATAAGGTGTTCGGCATGAAAAAGTGGGTAATGGCTATTTCCGCCCTGATGATGGTCGCCGGATTAGCAGGCTGTTCCAGCGACTATGTGATGGCCACCAAAGACGGCAATATGATCCTCACGCAGGGTAAGCCTAAAATCGATAAGGATACCGGCCTGATCAGCTATCAGGACGAGCAAGGCAACCAGCGCCAGATTAACGGCGATCGGGTCTCGCAGGTTATCGAGCGTTAATCCCGGCCCAGCATCATCCTGACCCCTGACGGATTATCAATCAGGGGTTTAGCCCTACCCCCGGCAGTTATATTCCTCTTTCACCATCTGCAACGCTTGGTTATAGTCAAGTAAGGCGTGCTACGCCGTTGGATCTCTGGCTTCTGTTTTACCGGGCATCACGCCCGTAAGCGCTAACATTGAAGGAAGGCCGTTAATGCAATACCACCGTATTCCCCACAGTTCTTTAGAAGTGAGCGTGCTGGGACTGGGCACCATGACCTTTGGCGAACAAAACAGCGAAGCCGATGCCCACGCACAGCTGGATTATGCATTAGCCGCTGGCATCAACCTGATTGATACCGCAGAGATGTATCCAGTGCCGCCGCGCCCGGAAACCCAGGGGCTGACAGAACAGTACATTGGCAGTTGGATCAAGGCGCGCGGCAACCGCGACAAAATCGTGCTGGCAAGCAAGGTCTCCGGGCCGATCCGGGGTAATGACGCGGGCATTCGCCCACAGCAGGCGTTGGATCGCAAGAATATCCGCGCCGCCCTGGATGCCAGCCTGAAACGGTTAAATACCGATTATCTGGATCTGTACCAGCTACACTGGCCGCAGCGCACCACCAACTGTTTCGGCAAGCTCAACTATCAGTACACCGATGAGAAAGCCACCATCCCGCTGTTGGAAACCCTGGAAGCGCTAACCGAGCAGGTCCGTGCCGGCAAAATTCGCTATATCGGCGTCTCTAACGAAACCCCATGGGGCGTGATGCGCTACCTGCAACTGGCAGAAAAACACGAACTCCCGCGTATCGTCTCGATCCAGAATCCCTACAGTCTGTTAAACCGCAGCTTTGAGATTGGTTTGGCGGAGATCAGCCAACATGAAGGCATCGAGCTGTTAGCCTATTCCAGCCTGGCCTTCGGTACGCTGTCCGGTAAATACCTCAACGGGGCCAAACCGGCCGGGGCACGCAACACCCTGTTCAGCCGCTTTACCCGCTACTCTTCAGCACAGAGCCAGGCGGCGATCGCCGAATACGTGGCGCTGGCGAAAAAACACGGTCTGGATCCTTCACAGATGGCATTGGCGTTCGTGCGCCAGCAGCCGTTTGTTGCCAGCACCTTGCTGGGCGCCACCACGCTGGAGCAGTTGAAGATAAATATCGACAGTTTTGACGTGGTGCTGAACGAGGAGGTGTTGCAGGCCCTGGAAGAGATCCACAGCCGCTTCACCATTCCAGCACCATAAAGCTTTCAGGGTGCTGCAAGCAGCACCCTGAAATTGATGGCATCCTAGCAGTATTGCTGAATTTGTAGGGAAAATCGAAACGGGCGCAGCATGCAGCGCCCCTACATTGTGAGCCAGTGATGTTAGGCTTTCGAGCGGAACTGAGATATCCACAATACGGTGATGGCAAGGCCGAACACGACGCCAAAACCGATCCCGACGCCGATCACCGGCACGCCTAATTTGACCACCAAAGAGTAGAGGCCAAGCATCAGCAGCATGGCGGTGTTTTCACCCAGGTTCTGTACCGCGATGGCGTTCCCCGCCCCAACTGAGCGTTTGCCCCGCTCTTGCAACAGCGCATTCAGCGGCACCACAAAGAAGCCACCCAGCACACCAATCACCAGCAGTACGCCATAAGCATTCAGCATGCTGGTTTGCACGGCAAAGAAGGCCACGGCGATGCCGATCAGGATCCCGGCAGGCATACAGCGCTTAACCGTTTCCAGCGTCACAAAGCGGGCTGCCGCCCCGGCCCCGACCACGATACCTATTGCCACCATCGCGTTGAGCATGGTTGGCGTGGCGTTATCGCTAATGCCCAGCGCCACCGGCACCCACAGCACCAGCAGGAAGCGCAGGGTAACCCCAGCGCCCCAGAACAGGCTGGTACCAATCAATGAGAAACGGGTTTGGCCATCGCGCCACAGCACCACGCAAGCGTTGAAGAAAGTGCTCCCCATGACGCGTGGGTGCCAAGAGGTTACCTTATGGGCAACCGGCAAGCGCGGGATATAGAGGTTAGCGACGACTGCCGCGCCGTAAACCACGGCACACACCGCCAGTGCGGCCACGATATGCCAGTCTGCCAACATGCCACCGGCTACCGAACCCACCAGGATGGCGGCAATGGTGGAAGCTTCCATCAGCCCGTTGGCCTTCACCAGCTTATCGCCGCTGGTGATCTCACCCAGGATGCCGTACTTCGCCGGTGAATAAGCCGCAGCCCCGATGCCGACCAGGGTATAGCCCAGGAACGGGTTCAGCCCAAAGCAGATCACCAGCGCACCGGCCAGCTTCAAGCCATTGGCGACCATCATCACCCGGCCTTTGGAGAAACTGTCGGCGATTTGGCCCACAAACGGCGCCAGGATGATATAGGTAGCCACGAAGGCCATTTGCAGTATCGGTTGGCTCCAATCGGGGTACATTTGCTGTTTGATCAGCGCCAGGGTAGCAAACAGCAAGGCGTTATCGCCGAAGGCCGAGAGAAACTGGGCACAGATCACCGCGATCATTGAACGTGACAGCAGTGGGGAATCAGTTGCATTCATTATGCCTTCTCCGGCTGTTCAGCCATTTGGCGCAAAGTAACGAAATCCGGTTTGCCGCTGCCCAGTAACGGCAACGCCTTCACCAGGCGAATATCACGTGGCACCGCCAGCTCCGGGGTGCCCTGCTCACGAGCCACCCGCAGCAAGCTATCACGGGTAATGCTGGCGTCGTTGGTGAACAACACCAGCGCTTCGCCTTTGCTGCTGTCGCTTTTCACCGTGGCCGCATGCAGCCCTTCCGGTGACAGGCGCACGGCCAACTGTTCCACGCTCTCCAGCGAGATCATTTCCCCCGCCAGTTTGGCAAAGCGCTTCACACGGCCACGAATGGTGCAATAGCCCTGTTCATCGAAGCTGACAATGTCACCGGTATCGTACCAGCCAGCTTGCAGCACGCCGTTTTCGTCCTCAGCTGCCGGAGCTTCCAGTTCGCCTGGGCGCTCAACCCGCAGGTAGCCCTTCATGATGTTCGGGCCTTTCAATTGCAGACGGCCGCCGTTATCGATGCCGGCCATCTTAATCAAACGTGCTTCCATCTGCGGCATAATGCGGCCTACGGTGCCAACTTTGGCTGCCAGGGGCACGTTGATCGACACCACCGGAGCGCACTCCGTGACGCCATAGCCTTCTAAAATGCGGATGCCGTATTTATCCTGATAAATCTGTTTGGTGCTTTCGGCCAGCTTTTCGGCCCCGGCCACCACGTAGCGCAGGCGGGCAAAATCGTAAGGATGAGCGAAGCGGGCGTAGTTGTTGAGGAAGGTTGCTGTACCAAACAGCACGGTGCAGTTACGGTCATAGACCAGTTCCGGCACCACGCGATAATGCAGCGGGCTTGGGTAGAGGAATACCCGGCTACCGGTCATCAACGGGGTGATCAACCCGACTGTCAGGCCGAAAGAGTGGAACAACGGCAGCGAGGACATAAAGCGATCGCGCGGGGTGAAATCCGCAATGGTTCGGATCTGCTCCACGTTGGCCAGCAAGCTGGCATGGGAATGCACTACGCCCTTCGGATGGCCTTCCGAGCCGGAGGTAAACAGGATCAGCGCTGCATCCTCTGGCTGCTGTGGCACCATTGCCTTATGTGGCTGGAACAGATGACGCAGGATCCACAGCTTGTCGTCCCGGGTGACGGTATCTTTCAAATCTTCCAGATAGACCCAGTTGGCTTCCGGCACCTGCTCTGGCAGATGCGTCAACTTGCCCTTTTCCAGGAACTGGCGCGAGGTGACGATGGTTTTAATGGTGGCCGCGGTCATCGCGCTTTTCAGCCCGTTCACACCGGCGGTGTAATTGAGCATCGCCGGAATACGGCCCCGCAATGAAGCGCCAAAGATGGCGGCAGCGGTAATAGTGGCATTCGGTAACAACAGGCCAACATGCTCTTTCGGCGCGGTAAAGCGTTCCAGGATGCGGCTGACGCCCAGCGATTTTTTGAGCAGCGTATGATAGCTGTCTTCCTTGAAGCCCACGTCTTCGATGCAGGGCTTGAAGCGGCCATAACGATGCTGCGCGGCCAACAGCGCGCCGAACAGGGTTTGCGGTTTGAGGGTATCCATGCGCGCCTGCATCATGATCTGATGCAGCCTGTCACCGGCCAACTGCCGGCGTTGACTGGCTTTTGGCGCCTCTGGCATCGGTAAAGTGGTTGGCGGCAGAATGCTGATGGTAGTCTGTGGGAAGGCGCGGAGTTTATACACCCCGGCCATACGGCCAAACACGCTGAACTCCGGGCCATCGATACGTACCGGCACGATGGTGGCGCCAGATTTGGCGGCGATAAAGGCCGCCCCGTCGTAGACCTTCATCAATGAGCCGGTCACCGTAATGCGCCCTTCCGGGAACACCACGATCGGCCTGCCCTGCTCAACCATGCGCACCAGATGCTTGATGGCCATCGGTTTGGTGGGATCCAGTGGCACGAAGTCGATATAAGGCTTCAGCCAGCGCATAAACCAACGATCGGAAATGCTGGAGTAAACGGCAAACACCGGTTTGATCGGTAAGAACAACGCCAGCAGCGCACCATCCATGAAAGAAACGTGATTCGGGGTGATCAGCAGTTTCTGCTGCTCAAAATGCTTGGCGTCGCCTTCGACACGAACACGAAACATCAGGCGAAACAGTGCACGTAACACGGTATATATCATCCCACTCTCCCTCGGGGTTGATGGCCTTAAAAATTGTCTGAGGGAAGAATACTATACGGCAGGCAAAAAAAAACCTACGCATCCGCGTAGGTTGGTGCAATAGAAAATGGCTTCAACATACAGAGTATGTCGATTGCTCACCAATCAATACCTCTGGGACAGTCAATTTACCCCGCCACGCCAAACTCTCGCCAGCGGCCAATCGCAACAGTCAGGCGCAAAGTGTAACCAGCGATGTAGTTTTGCCTTTGATAGACATGGTTATTCTTGTTGCTTGCTCAATGGCCATACCATGCAATGTAAGGACGCTGCGCCCGCTTAACCGCACGCAGCCCCCGTTAACCCGGGATCCGCTTGGGCGAAAAGGTGAATTTAAAAACCATAAATGCAACGCTCACCACAAGTTAACGATACCAGCCCTTGCGGCGCGCGATTTTTTCCGCAAAACTGAGGAATGTAAGCGATTACCCAGGAAGTGTTGCAGATATGGCCACGATTAAGGATGTTGCCAGGCTGGCGGGTGTTTCCGTCGCCACGGTGTCTCGCGTAATAAATAACTCCCCGAAAGCCAGCGAAAGTTCACGGACCGCCGTGCTGGCCGCCATGGAAGGATTGCAGTATCACCCCAATGCCAATGCCCGTGCGCTGGCACAACAATCCACCGAAACCCTGGGCCTGATTGTCTCTGACGTTTCCGATCCCTTCTTTGGTGCCATGGTAAAAGCCGTGGAGCAGGTGGCCTACGCCACGCATAATTTTCTGCTGATTGGTAACGGTTACCACAATGCCGAAAAAGAACGCCAGGCCATTGAGCAACTGGTGCGCCATCGCTGTGCAGCCTTGGTGGTGCATGCCAAGAAGCTAACCGACGATGAGCTGACCGTCTGGATGCGCCAGATCCCAGGCATGGTGCTGATCAACCGTACGTTGCCTGGGTTTGAGCCCCGCTGCGTAGCGCTTGACGATCGCTACGGTGCCTGGTTGGCCACCCGCCATCTGATCCAGCAGGGCCATCAGCGGATCGCCTTCATCTGCTCCAACCATCAGATTTCAGATGCTACCGATCGATTGCAGGGCTACCTGGATGCATTGGAAGAGCACGGTATTGCGGTGGATGAGAAGCTGGTTGCTTACGGCAAGCCGGATGAGATTGGCGGCGAGCAGGCCATGACCGAGTTGCTGGGCCGTGGTAAGCAGTTCACCGCCATCACTTGCTATAACGATCCGATGGCCGCCGGGGCGCTTTCGGTACTCAGTGATAACAGTGTGGACGTTCCGGGCCAGATTTCGCTGATTGGTTTTGATGACGTGCTGATTTCGCGCTATCTGCGCCCACGCCTGACCACTATCCGCTACCCGGTGGTGGCGATGGCGACGCAAGCAGCTGAGCTGGCATTAGCGTTGGCCAACAACCAGCCGCTACCGGAGATCACCAATATGTTCAGCCCGACGCTGGTGCGCCGCCATTCGGTCGCCAGCATCAATAACGCTTTCGAGCAGAACTAATCTAGCAGGCGGTGGTATAGGCGCACGGGGCGATCCGGGTACTCCAGCGCCTCGCCGATGTGCTGCCAGCCATGGCGTTCGTAATAACCGCTAAACTCGGCATACAGATACAGCTCCTTGAACCCGGCCCGGTGGCTGTACTCCTGCACATATTGCTGGAGCTGCAACCCCAGCCCGCTGCCGCGCTGGCTCTCTTCAACGTAAAGCGCGGCCAACCACGGCGTTAAATCCTGGCGGCTGATCAAATCACAGCGCCACAGCCCCACGGTGCCTACCGGCTTGTCATCCAACAGGGCGATAAAGGTGATCGGCAAACCTTGATGCCGCAGGCTGCTGGCCACCACGCTGGCAAAGAATTCCCGGCTGTTTTCGCTGCCAAACGCCTGCCACTGCCAATCGATAACCTGTTGCTGATGCTGCGGATAGTCCGCCAGATGCACGATACGAAACACGCTAATCCCCTCTGAAAAATGCCTTAAACGCCAGCACTGTCAGTGTACGCGAATCAATGCATGGGTGCCCTAACAACATAGGTTGCTGAATTTGTAGGGGTCGAACATGTTCGAGCCGATCTAACCCTATGCTAGACTCTGCACTATTTACCGCAGCGGACGTTAAAAGAGGGTAGCCATTGATGATCACCATGTTGGATGTTTCCATGCGCGCAGGGGTGTCCAAAGCGACGGTTTCCCGCGTTTTAAATGGCACCGGCCAGGTGAAGAAAAGCACGCGTGATGCGGTGTTCAAGGCAATGGATGAACTGGGCTACCGGCCAAACTTTCTCGCCCAATCGCTGGCCAATAAAAGCTCCAACAGCATTGGGCTGGTAGTGTCCAATTTTGATGGCCCCTACTTTGGCCGTTTGCTACGCCAGGCCGCCAAACTGGTCGAGGCCAGCGGCAAGCACCTGATCGTCACCGACGGCCACGACACGCCAGAAGATGAATTACAGGCGGTACGGCTGCTGGCGGATCGCCGCTGCGACGCGATTATCCTGTACACCCGCTTTATGAGCGAAAACGCCCTGATGGAGTTGCTGGAAGACCTGCCGGTTCCTGTGATGGTCATTAACCGCGATCTGCCGCAGGCTCGTGAACGCTGCGTGTTCTTCGAACAGCAACAGGCCGCCTTCAACGTGGTGGATTACCTAATCCATCAAGGGCACCGTGAGATCGCCTGCATCACCGGGCCGATCGATACACCCACCGCCCAATCCCGCTTGGCGGGTTATCGTCAGGCGTTGGAACACCACCAGGTTGCGTTCAATGATGCCTTGATCACCAACGGTGATAGCAGCGTACCTGGCGGATACCTCAGCTGTAAGGCCCTGCTGGCTAACGGCAACTCATTCAGCGCGCTGTTTGCCAGCAACGATGATATGGCTATCGGCGCGATGAAGGCCCTGCACCAGGCTGGCAAACGCCTGCCTGAGGACGTTTCGCTGTTTGGTTTCGACGATGAGCCAAGCGCCGCCTATCTGCAACCGGCGTTGTCCACCGTCTACCTGCCGATCGACGCGATGATCGAAGCGGCGATAGCCCAAGCCCTGCGTCTGATTAACGGCGAAGCGCTACAACCGCTAACGCCGTTTGTCGGGGAGTTAAAACTGCGCGAGTCCGTGGTACCTGGCCCCTACGCGCGTTAATTTCAACTTAAAGCAGCTCCAGCCCGATCAATTCTTCAATCGTCTGGCGGCGACGGATCAGCCGAGGCTCACCGTTTTCAAACAGCACTTCCGGCAGCAACGGGCGGCTGTTGTAGTTGGAGGACATCGACGAGCCATAGGCCCCGGTGTCATGGAATACCAGATAATCCCCAACCCGCACCTGCGGCAACGGACGGGTTTCAATACCGCCACCCGCTTGCTGGGTAAACACATCACCTGACTCACACAGCGGCCCGGCAATCACGGTGTCCTGCAGCGGTTGGTTATCAGTATTGCGGCCGTCGGCAGGCAGCAGGGAGATATGGTGATAGCTGCCGTACATCGCCGGACGCATCAGATCGTTGAACCCAGCGTCCACCAGGACAAAATGACGGCTGCCCATCTGTTTTACCGAACGCACTTCGGCCACCAGCACGCCCGCTTCGGCCATCAGGAAACGCCCCGGCTCGATTTCCAACTTCACCGGATGGCCCAGATGTGCGGCAACTCGCTCACGTGCACGGTTCCACAGGCCGTAATAGTGTTCGGTATTGATCGCCTCTTCCCCTTGCTGATAAGGGATAGAAAGGCCGCCACCGGCGGAAATCGCCGTGATGTCCTGCCCCAGGGCAATCACCTGCTGCACCATGGCATCACACACGCGTTCCAGATGCTGGTAATCCACCCCGGAACCGATGTGCATATGCAGCCCGATCAGTTTCAGGCCGTATTGCTGCACCTTGGCGACCGCCTGCGGCAGATCGGCGTACCAGATACCGTGCTTGCTGTTTTCACCGCCGGTATTGGTTTTCTGGCTATGGCCGTGGCCAAAACCAGGGTTGATACGTAGCCACACCGGATGCCCGGCAGACACCTGGCCAAGCTGTTCCAACATATCGATAGAACCGGCGTTGACCGGGATATTCAATTCGCTGACGCGCGCCAGCGTAGCGTGATCCAGCACATCGGCGGTAAACACGATATCTTCGCCGCCCGGCTCAAAACCGGCTTTTAACGCGCGCTCGATTTCCCCCAGCGACACCGAGTCCACCTTGACGCCCTGCTCGCGCATCAGGCGCAGAATATGAATATTCGAGCAGGCTTTCTGGGCAAAACGGATCACATCAAAATGCTGTAACTGGCTGATACGCTGGCTGATGATATCCGCATCATAGGCCCAGACTGGGCAACCAAAACGTGGGGGCAGCGCCAGCAGATTGGCGGCGTTCAGGGCGGTAGAGGTGTCGTTCAAGGCGCGTGGCATGGTTCGGTTCCCATAATCAAATTTTCCACCATCATGCCGCAGCGGCCTCGGTGTGAAAAATATCTATTTCGCCATAGTCTATTCATTTATGATATGGCTTTCCCTCTCCGTGGAGTGTCGCCATGTACGCTATTACCCTGCGCCAGATTGAGATTTTCCACGCGGTGATGACCACCGGCAATCTGACCGAAGCGGCGGCGCTGCTGCAAACTTCACAACCGACCGTCAGCCGCGAACTGGCCCGCTTCGAGAAGCTGATCCAGCTGCAACTGTTTGACCGCGTACGTGGCCGCCTTTACCCGACGGTGCAAGGCTTACGGCTGTTTGAAGAAGTACAGCGCTCTTATTACGGCCTGGATCGCATCAAGAATGCGGCGGCCGGTATCCGGCAATTCCAGCAGGCGCAGCTTTCCATTGCCTGCCTGCCGGTGTTTTCCCAATCGCTGCTACCTGCCGTGTGCAAACCTTTTGTCGATCGTTATCCGGAAGTGAGCTTCAGCGTGATCCCGCAGGAGTCGCCGTTGCTGGAAGAGTGGCTTTCGGCACAGCGCCACGATCTGGGCCTGACGGAAAATACCCTGACGCCCGCTGGCACCGAGCGCATGACGCTGATGACGATGAATGAAGTGTGTGTGCTGCCTGCCGGGCACCCAATGCTTGCGAAAAGCACGCTGACGCCGCAGGACTTCAACGCAGAAAACTTTATCAGCCTGTCGAGCACCGACAGCTATCGGCAACTGCTGGATGCACTGTTCCATGAACAAGGCATCGAGCGCCGGATGGTGATGGAGACCCACAGTGCCTCCTCAGTGTGTGCAATGGTCAAGGCCGGAGTCGGTATCTCTATCGTCAACCCGCTGACCGCGTTGGATTACGCCAATAATGGCGTTCATGTGCGGCCCTTCAGCGTCGAGGTGCCGTTTACCGTGAGCCTGATCCGCCCGCTGCACCGCCCCTCTTCCGCACTGGTCACCGCCTTCGTGCAGCACTTGCAACAGCAGGCGCAACAGTTGCCTGCCCGCCTGGCTTCGGTGATCCAACGCTAGCGCAGCGTGGCACGCCAGCCAGGATCGGTGGCAAACCATTCCACCAGGAAGTCCAGCATGGTACGCAACGTGGCGGGCATTTGGCGACGCGAGGTGTAGATACCGTAGATCCCCATCGTCTGTGACAGATACCCTGGTAACAGTTCCACCAACTCCCCCTTTGCCAACAATGGCGCAGCGGAATAGTAAGGCTGCATGGAGATCCCCGCCCCTTGCAGCGTTCCTGCCAATAGCACCACCGATTCGTTGGCACTGAGGTTGCCACTGACCGCCACCGCCGACTTCACGCCTTGCTCATCAAAGTGCCACAGGCTTTTACCAAAGTAGGAGTAGGTGAGGCAGTTGTGCAGGGCTAAATCCTGTGGGTGGCGCGGGGTGCCATGAGCGGCCAGATAGGCTGGAGACGCACAGATCACCGAAGCGCAGTTGGAAAGCGGCCGGGCAATCAGATTGGGATCCAACTCATTGGTGATGCGTAGTGCCAGATCGATCCGCTCCTCCACCAGATTGACCGCCCGGTTATTCATTTGCAGATCCACCGCCACCTGAGGATGGCGCTTCAGGTACTGCGCCACCGCCCCCACCAGCGCCGTTTGGCCAAGCGATTGCGAACAGGTGATTCGTAGCAGGCCACGTAAATCGTCACTCTGCTCGTTTTCCACCAGATCGATATCTTTCGCTACCGCCAGCATTTGGCGGCAGCGCTCCAGGGTTCGTTCCCCGGCATCGGTCAGGCTGAGCCTGCGCGTAGTACGGTGCAACAACCGCGCCCCGGCCCACTGTTCCATCTGCGCCAGATAGCGCGTCACCATAGCCCGCGACATCGCCAGGGTATCCGCTGCCGCAATCATGCTGCCGCGTTCAACGATAGTGACAAAAACCTCTGCGGCGGTAATGCGATCCATGATTCGCTCGATTTACGCAATGAATAATTGCTTATTATCCGGTTTTTCTCCCGTTCTATGCAACCTATCATCTGGCCAACGATAACAAACACCCAAAAGGCACCTGCACATGTTTAAGAAATCATTACTGACCCTGGCCGTAACCGGCTTAGTTTCATTCAGCACCTTCGCCAATGCGGCTAATACGTTGACCCTGGAAGTGTACAACCCAGGCGAAAAGAGCGTATTCCCGGTCTCTTCCGAGATTGTCAGCGGCCCACACGAAGTGGCGCTGATCGATGCCCAATTCCAGCGTAACGACGCGCAGGAACTGGTGAAAAAGATCAAGGCCACCGGTAAGAAGCTGACCACGGTCTATATCAGCCATTCGGATCCGGATTTCTATTTCGGCCTAGACGTGATCAAAGCCGCCTTCCCAGAGGCAAACATCATTGCTTCACCGGAAACGATCAAAGCGATCAATGCGACCCAGGCAGGTAAACTCGCCTATTGGGGGCCGATCCTGAAGGAGAATGCGCCGCAGACCGTGATCGTACCGCAGCCGTTGCAGGGCAGCAGCTTTAGCATTGATGGCCAGCAGGTCGAAGTGAAAGGCCTCAATGGCCCAACGCCAGACCGCACCTTTGTGTGGATCCCATCGTTGAAAGCCGTGGTGGGTGGTGTGCCGGTAGCCGGTGACAATATTCATCCGTGGATTGCGGATAATCAGACTGTCGAGTCACGTGCGCATTGGCAGCAAACGCTGGAAAGCATCAAGGCGCTGAAACCGCAGGTAGTGGTTCCGGGGCACTTCCTGCCAGGAGCGGCACAAACGCTGGAGTCGGTGACCTTTACCCACAATTACCTGACCCGGCTTGAAAGCGAGTTGCCAAAAACCAAGAACTCCGCTGAACTGATCGCGGCCATGCAGCAGCACTATCCAAAGCTGAAAGATGGTTCTAGCCTGGAACTGAGCGCCAAGGTGCTGAAAGGCGAAATGAAGTGGCCGCAGTAAAACGGTAGGAGCACACAACATGACGACCCTGCATTACATTTTCGATCCGCTGTGCGGTTGGTGTTATGGTGCAGCACCGCTGGCCAAGGCCGCGCAGGCTATTCCGGGCCTGACCGTTGCCCTGCACGCCGGAGGCATGATGACCGGCAATGCCCGCCGAACCATCAACGAGGAATGGCGCAATTACGTGATGCCCCATGATAAGCGGATTGCCGAGCTAACCGGCCAGCCCTTCGGCGACGGCTACTTCAACGGACTGCTGCGCGACACCACGGCGGTGATGGACTCTGAGCCACCGATCGTTGCGATCCTGGCCGCTGAACAGCTCGCCGGACGAGGCCTGGATATGCTGCACCGCATTCAGGAAGCTCACTACCGGGAAGGACGACGTATTGCCGATACGCCGGTGTTGGAAGCGCTGGCGAGTGAGCTGGGCCTGGATCCTGCTGCCTTTATTGCCGAGATGCGTTTGAACAGCGGCGCGCCAACGGCACAGCATATTGCCGACAGCCGTGCACTGCTCGCCAAAGTCCGTGGGCATGGCTTCCCAACCTTTGCCCTGGAGAATAATCAAGGGCGACTATCCCAGATCCCCGTGCAGGAGTATTTGGGGAATGTTGAAGGCTGGAAAGCCTTGCTGAAAGACGCCGTGAAATAAATCTGTCGGGGCGAGCACATGTTCGCCCCGGACATAGTTGTAACAATTTCATTTTGTGTTGTGATTTGCCGCCGCGCCAAAGACGCCCTCGCCTTACGCTACTCAACGTTACTTGCGCTCGTTTTATCTCCGCTGTATTGCAAATAATGAGCCACGTCAAAACTGCTTACATGTGGCGGTTTGTTTGTTACCAGCCTCATGCCCATGCTAGAAGAAAACGATACCTTCTGGATTTTTATGAACACGAGCACCACACAAAAACGGGCAGTCTGGCAGTTAATCAAACCCTTTTGGGTTTCGGAAGAAAAATGGCGCGCGTGGGCGATGCTGATCGCCATCGTGGGCCTATCTCTGGGGCTGGTTTATATCAGCGTGCTGATCAACCAGTGGAACCAGGTGTTCTACGATGCCCTGCAGAATAAGAACTACCCGGTATTCAAAGCCCAGCTGTGGCGCTTTACCTATCTGGCGTTGGCTTTCATCGTGCTGGCGGTCTACAAGATCTACCTGACCCAGGGCCTACAGATGCGCTGGCGGCGCTGGATGACGGAAAAATTTATGGGCAAGTGGCTGGCACATCAGGCCTATTACCATACCGAACAGCAGCAGATTATCGATAACCCCGATCAGCGTATCTCTGACGATCTCAACGTCCTGACCCAGTACACCTTATCTTTGTCGCTCGGCCTGCTCTCCAGCCTGGTGACGCTCTGTTCGTTTATTACCATTCTCTGGCATATCAGCGGGCCGATGACCTTTGTGATCGCCCAACATACCATTACCCTGCCCGGCTATATGGTGTGGTTCGCCCTGCTGTACGCGGTACTGGGTTCGTTGCTGATCTGGTGGGTCGGCAAGCCGCTGGTCATGCTCGGCTTTAATCAGGAACGCTATGAGGCGAACTTCCGTTTCGGGCTGATCCGTATCCGCGAAAATAACGATGCCATCGCGCTGTATCACGGTGAACCACGAGAGAAGCAGCAGCTAAGTAACCGCTTTGAAGCCATCCGCAGCAACTGGTGGTCGATCATGCGCATCACCCGGCGGCTGAATATCGCCAGTAACTTCTACGGCCAGTTTGCCATTGTCTTTCCGCTGCTGGTGGCGGCACCACGCTATTTCTCCGGTGCGATCCAGATGGGCGGGCTGATGCAGATCTCCTCCGCGTTTGGCCAGGTGCAAGGCTCGCTGTCGTGGTTTATCGACGCGTTTTCCAATCTGGCCACCTGGAAAGCCTGCGTTAACCGTCTGGCTGGCTTTAACGCGGCGGTGGACGAAGTGCATAACCAGACCCGCGGTATCAGCCTGCAACAGGAAGACCACTCGCCGCTAATGCTGCGCGATGTTGGCCTGACGCTGCCCGATGGACAGCCGCTGTTAAGTGCGGCAACCATGACGCTGCAACGCGGTGAGCGCGTGCTGGTCGTCGGCCCTTCTGGCTGTGGTAAATCCACGCTGCTGCGGGCCATTGCCGGGAACTGGCCTTACGGTTCCGGTGAGATCGGCCTGGATAAACATCTCACTACGCTATTCCTGCCGCAGCGCAGCTATATTCCGATCGGTACACTGCGTGAAGCACTGAGCTATCCGCATCAGGATAAAGACTACAGCGATGAGCAGTTGTTGAAAGTCCTGGAAAACTGCCGGCTGAAGCACCTGCAACGCTGGTTGGATACCAGCGCCAACTGGAGCCATCGCCTTTCACCGGGTGAGCAGCAGCGGTTGGCGTTTGCTCGTGCGATCCTGACCCGCCCGGATGTGCTGTTCCTGGATGAAGCCACCAGCGCGTTGGATGATGAAACCGAGCAATTGATGTATTGCCTGCTGGTTGACGAACTACCGCAGGTCACGCTGGTCAGCGTGGCACACCGCAACAGCGTGGCGAAATATCATCAGACCTGCTGGCGTTTCAGCCGTGATGAAAATGGCCCGGCCCAGATGGCGCTTAGCCCGTTGCCAATACCGAGTTAGCCTCAACATACAAGGGGATTCCATTCCCATAGAGAACCGGGTCCCCTTGATTAAATCCCATCTGCCTCGGCGTTGGCGCATTTCACCTTACGCCGTTCGTGCCACAGGCTGGTCAAGCCGCGTTTGCCGCAGGCCAGCGCCATGTCGCGAAACTCGATCAGGCTCAGCCCTTCGCGCTCCAGCATCATTTCGGCAGCCAACTGCATATTCACCCCGGTCAGCACCTCACAGTTGCCATGCGCATCAGCCAACTCGCATGCGCTCCGAAATGGCGATCCCCCCAGCATATCGGTAAGGAACACCACGCCGTCCGGCTGCGCTACCGCTTGCAGCGCGGCACTTAACGCCACCTTCAGCTCCGCCGTGCCCATATGGACAGGGAAATCCACCGCGATACAGGCAGGCTGTTCCCCTACCACCTGCTCTACCGCCTGTAGCAGGCCACTGGCGAAACCGCCGTGGCCGGTAATGACAATTCCTGGCATGTTCTCTTCCTCACAGCAAACCGATAAATTTACCCACTACGCCAATCACCACCGTCACACCGATCAGTTTCACCGGTGAGAAACCGCGCTTCATCAGGAAGAACACCAGCAACGTGAAACACAGCGGCAACAGGTTGGGCATCAACTTATCGAGCACGTCCGTTTGCAACGCCACGGTGGCCTTACCGGCATGCATGATCAGCGGCGTAGAAAGATGCACATAAGAGGCCACCAGCGCACCAATGACCGTCATGCCCACGATCGACGCCGCATGGGATATTCGTTTGGTATGGGTTTTCAACAGCGTCAGCGCACTGGTGCCTGCCTGATAGCCATAGTGTGCCAGCCCAAAGCGCAGCCCGAAGTGGAACACGTTGAACAACAGCAGGAACACTATCGGCCCAAACAGGCTGCCTTCCAGCGCCAGAGAGGCCCCGATGCCCGCACAAATCGGCAACAGAGTCAGCCAGAACAGCGCATCACCAATGCCTCCCAACGGCCCCATCAGCGCCACTTTCACCGCTCGAATGGTGGAGACTTTCTCCTTGTTTTGCTCCATCGCCAGCACCAACCCCGAAAGGAAGGTGACGTCGAAGGGATGCACGTTGATAAACTCCATATGCATCTTCATCGAATTCGCCAGATCCTGAGGATTGCGGTGGATCTTGCGCAAGCCAGGGATCAGGGTGTACAGCCAGCCACCGGCCTGCATACGTTCATAGTTGAACGATGCCTGCAGCAGCAGCGAGCGCCAGGCCATGCGGTTGATATCGCTGCGCGTCAGCGCTTCTGCCGGGCGGCTATCAACGTAGTCGTCCTGCTCTACCTGGCTGGTGGCCAATGCCTGTTCCAGGCGTTTTGCTGCCTTTTGCGCCAGCAGATCGTCAGAATCATCAAATGCCATCTTCGGCGTCCTCCGGTTGAACAGGCTTTCTGGTCACGTCCGCATCTGCCCGTTGACTGTTAAAGAAATCGATCAGCGCGATCGCCAATGCCCCCAGCGCCACCGCCAGGATCGGCAGCTTAAGAAAAGTCACCGAAATAAAGCCGAGGATGAAATACGCTACGTAGGTTTTTTTCATCATCACTTTCATCAGCAGTGAGAAGCCGATTGCTGGCATCATGCCGCCCGCTACCGCCAGCCCATCCAGCAGCCAGGTCGGCGCTTTCTGCACCATGGCGCTGGCCGCATCGGCACCGAAGTAGATCGGCAAGAACGCCACCACAAAGTAGAAAACAAACAGAATGCTGATGCCGAGGTAGTTCACCCGCTCAACGCCGCGCCAGTTCAGTTCCTGCACCATGCGATCGCAGCGGTGCATCATGGGTGAAAACGCAGTGAACAGCAGCGTGATGCAACCCTGTACCGCTATGGCGAACGGCACCGCCACGCCAATGGCCACCTTGGGATCGGCCTTGGTGAGGATGGCAAACGCCGTGCCGACCACCCCGCCGATAACCACGTTAGGCGGCTGCGCACCAGCTAATGGCACCATGCCCATCCATACCAACTCCAGCGTCCCGCCCACCAATAAGCCGGTGGTGACATCCCCCAGGATCAGGCCAACCAGTGGCCCCATCACTACCGGGCGATGGAAGTGGGTCAGGCCATTAAACAGGTCGACCCCGGCCAGCCCCGCCAGCAATGCAATCAATAACGCGTCAGTTAACATGCTTCCCCCTGCGCTCAAGCGAGCAGTTTGCCTATCGCTTCACCGGCTTCATCCGGCACCCGGCGCACCTCGCAGGCTACGCCCAACGCCGCCAGCTCACGAAAGGCGGCAATGTCATCGTCATCCACCGAGACCGTTTTGTGGATTTGCCGTTTCCCTGCGGCGAAGTGCATATTGCCAACGTTGACGAAGGTGATGGGTACCCCGCCTTGCACCAGCGTCAACACGTCCTGCGGCGTTTTGCACACCAGAAAAATCTTTTGCCGATCCGCTGCCTTATGGATTACATCGATGGTTTTTTGCAGGGTGAAGTAACGGGTCTGCACGCCTTCCGCGACCACCATGTCCATCAGGTTTTGCTGTACCGGATCGGCGGCGGCATCATCGTTGGCCACTACCACCAGATTGGCACCCAGCGTGTTGGTCCAGGTCACCCCGACCTGGCCATGCACCAGGCGGTTATCGATACGGGTCATCAGAATATTGGGCATATCAGCGCACCTCCGGGTAACAGGCTGAGTGGTAGTCGTCGAGCACCTGGGTAATTTTGTGGATCACCCAATCTTGCGGATCCTGGCTCAGCTCACCGGCATTCAAGGCCCGCGCCTGATCGGGTAAATACTGGCTGAGTAAGGCCAGCGGGATTGGGTTACGCCGTAGATTGTCCATCAGCGCATCCACGGCCTGCTGAACCTGTGGCTGCGGCCAGTAATAGCGCACGCGATCGCTCAGGCTGTAGTGCCGATCCAGATACTGTTGATGCGGGCTGCCGTGATAATAGCGGCTCCACTGTTGCGGCTGTTCGCGCATCACCTGCTCAAGCGTGGCGCACAGTTGGGCCGAACGATGCTCCCCTAACCATTCACGCTCGATACGATCGAGGGCAAACAGCGCCTCACGCAGCGCAAAGGTGAGCGCCGGGCCAACTTTCAGAATGGCGAAATGGTCACGCACCAGCTGCGAATAGGCCTTCGGTGCCTGGTAATCGGTCGAATGGGCCTCATACAGCAGCCCCGGTTGGCGCTCGATAAAGCGGCTCAACGCCTGCGGTTGGTAATGTTCGACGCTGTGATGGTCGAACTCAACGCCGGGTTGCACCACCAAGGCGATCACTCGTGACCAGGCGCTGCTCAGCTCCGCCTGCTGCCAGGCATGACGGTGCGCCTCTAACGTGACGGAGACTGCCTGTGGCGTAGTCACCTGGATGCCTTGCAGCGTTTCCTGCGCTCCACCCGGTACCGGAACTTCGGTTCCGATCACATACACCGGAGCTTCACCACCCGCTTGCTGCCAGGCTCGTTCCGCCACCGCGCACAGGCGCGCCGCACGCTGTGCCACCACTTCATCTCCCAACGGGGTAGGATCGTCAGCGCAGGACATGGAGCAGTCGAGATGGATCTTGCGAAATCCGGCGCGCACATAGTCGTCAATCAGGGTTTCGGATAGCGCCATCGCCTCTGATGCCGGGCGGTCTTGCCAGGCGTTGGGGCCAAGATGATCGCCCCCCAGCCAAATAGCGCTCCTTGGCAACCCGATATCATCCGCCATCTGCCACAGTGCATCACGAAACTGTGCGGCGGTCTGGCCGGTGTAGCCGCCAAACTGGTTAACCTGGTTTGACGTCGCCTCGATCAATACCGGTGTGCCACGTGCCTTTGCTTGCCGCAAAGCGGCCTGCAATACCCAAGGATGCGCGGAGCAAACGGAAAATATCCCCACCGGCTGGCCGGCCTTGTGCTGTGCTACCAGTTGTAACCACTGCTGCATGAATCCCCCATGAGGGCGCCCTAGTCGCGATCGGCTATCACCACATCTACGCCTAAATCGCTGAGCGCCAGCTGATAATCTTGTGGAAGACGGCTATCTGTGATCAGCCGATGAATTTGCCCGACTTCGCGGATCATGCAAAAGCTCTTGCGACCAAACTTGCTGGCATCCGCTACCGCGATAATTTCGCGCGCCACCTCGCACATCACACGATTGAGGTGTGCCTCACCGGGGTGAGGCGTAGTGATCCCCGCAACCAGATCGAAACCGTCGACGCCCAAAAATAGTTTGTCGAAGCGGTACTGGCGCAATTGCTGCTCGGCAGCCGGGCCATAGAGCGAATAGGAGTTCTGCCGGACACTTCCCCCCAACACCATCACTTCCACCCCGTCGTAACCTGAAAGCTCATAGGCAATGTTCAGCGCATTGGTCATCACCACCAGATCGCGGCGCGGTTTCAACCAGGGCACGATCTGGGCCGTGGTGGAACCGGAGTCCAGGATCAGCGCATCACCGTCCCGCACATAGCTTGCCGCTCGGCAGGCAATCTGTGATTTCACATCGCGGTTCAAACGCCCTTTGTCATGTAACGGGCGGTCAAAGGCAAACTGCTGGTTGAGCATCGCCCCGCCATAGGCACGCAGCGCACAGCCTTTACGTTCCAGAAAGCGCAGATCGTTGCGGATCGTCACCGTGGAAACGGCAAACTGTTTGCTGAGCTGTTCCACCCGCACGCTTCCGTGCTCGCAGAGCAGATCGATGATGTGTTCACGTCGTTTAGCGGTGTTCACTGGCATGAGCAATAGGTCCTCAGGTTTCCGGTTTTGGCCGGGAGATGATGGCTTTCGCTCTACTGCGGCGGTATTACAACAAAGCGAAAGCAATGAAATTGTGATCGGGGTTACAGGGCAGTTTTAGCAGCAAATGGGGGTAAAAAGCTTTCGGATCGAAACGAAATGAAACTATTTCCTCGCCGGGCGCGAGAAAAGTGAAATCTGCCGCAGGCCGATAGGGCGGCAGGTTAAGAGTATGTGAAAAATAGCACAGTGAAAGCGGCTTTGGCGGGCAGCAGCGAAAAGGCTTTTCTTTCCTTAGGTGATCAACATCACAAAACTGTTAATTGGCTCAGTTTAGCCAACCGACACCCAGGTGGGTCACCAGACCGACAATCACCAAAATTACGATCACGGCGATGGTGTAAAGCACAATACGGCGGGGGCTGTAGAAAGAAGACATAGCGATTCCTCACAATAAGTTTACTGCCGTTACTATCCGTTATGGCGGGCAATGCTGCCAGCAATAGTTTCCCTCGCGTTGATCAAAGTCACTTGGTGTGGGCAAGGCGCGGTTTCCTTAACCTCTTGTCAGGCGAGGCGATCTTTCCTAAACTGGCACGCAGATACTGGCAGCCCTGCCAGTACGTAAGCGTTAACGTCAATCAACGCATCTCGTCGTGCAGTAATGATTGGCTGCATGCCTGATGCGAGGATCTCATGCCCCAACCCGAACCATCCGCAAATTGTGTTGTTAAACACAGTCGTTTGGCGCGTTTCTTATTGCTGGCCGGCATCATGCTGGTGGCAGCTAACCTGCGCGCCCCTTTAACCAGCGTAGGCCCGTTACTGGAACAGATCCAGCACCAGCTGATGCTTTCTGCCACCGCCGCCGGGTTACTCAACTCCCTGCCGCTGATCCTGTTTGCGGTGTTATCACCATTAACGCCATCGCTGGCCAAGCGCATCGGGATTGAGCGCACGCTTGGGCTGGCGCTGGTGCTGCTGGTCGCCGGGATCGTGCTACGTTCCCAACCGTGGGATGGCATGCTGTGGTTGGGAACGGTGTTGATCGGCGCGGCCATCGCCTTTGCCAACGTGGTGCTACCAACGCTGGTAAAACGCGATTTTCCTCATCGGGCTGCGGTGATGATCAGTACCTATGCGGCCGTGATGTCACTGGTGGCCGCTATCGCCTCCGGCATGGCGGTGCCGTTAGCGGCATTCAACGATAACGGCTGGCGTTTTTCACTGCTATGCTGGAGCCTGCCGGCGTTTATCGCGCTGGCGATCTGGCTACCCCAACTGAAACGCAAGCCCACCCCGGCTACCCGCACCGGCTCGCCGGTGGCCGCAGAAACCTTTCGCTCTCCCTGGAGCAGCGCCCTGGGTTGGCAGGTGGCCCTGTTTATGGGGCTGCAGTCCATCACCTTCTACACCATTATCGGTTGGTTCAGCGCCTTTGCCGCCAGCCACGGCACCTCACCGCAGCAGGCGGGGTTCGAGCTGTTTGTTTATCAAATCGTGGCGATCGCCGCCAACTTTGTGATGGTGTTCGCACTGCCGCGCGCGCGCGACCAGCGTGGGATCGCCCTGGTCAGTTCGCTATTGATCTTTATTGGCGTCGGCGGATTGCTGTTGCTGCCTGCCCACTCCCTGATCTGGCTGATATTTGCCGGGCTGGGGGCGGGGAGTTCGTTGGTGCTGGCGCTGTCCTTCTTTGGTCTGCGCAGCCAGCACCATCATCAGGCAACGGTGCTGTCAGGGATGGCGCAGTCCATCGGCTATCTGCTGGCCGCTTTGGGGCCGACCTTGTTTGGCCTGGTGCATGATTTGACGCAAGGCTGGACGGTGCCATTGACGATTTTGCTGGGGTTAACGCTGCTGCAGATGCTATTCGGCATCCTGGCCGGGCGCCGCAAGATTATCGGCTGAACCGGGCACGGCAGGATCTTCCACCAGCCAAAGATCTTCGATAAAGCGCTGTTGCCGCTCATTGAGATTCCAGGATGGCGGAAATCTTAGCGTTTCCGCTAGAGGAGCCTCTGTGGTGGGAATAAGTGATTGATTGTCCATCGGCGCGTTCCTGCTCCCCCTGACTACCCTGTTGCCCATTGAAATCGGTACCACGGGCGCAAGGCCATGTACCGTTTTCCCCTAGACACAGAGTAAATCATTGGCGGCGATTTTGATTATCGATATAAGCAATCACTCAACAAGCCCTGGCCTATGGGACGACAGATATTTCTCAACCGGCTAGCCATGTCGGGGCGAACATGTGCGCCCCGACAAATTCAGCAATTCAATCAAGCTGGCTAACGGAGTCTCGGCTCGCCTGATGGCGCTCATCCCCAATCAGTTCGCTCAGATGCCCATCTCGCATTTGCAGCAGGCGATCCGCATGTTCAAAGTAATGGTCGTCATGGCTGATGGCAAACACGGTTTTTCCCATTTCGCGCAGCTGAGGCAGTAACTCGCGGTAGAAAGTACGGCGGAACTGGGGATCCTGATCCGCCGCCCACTCATCCAGCAGCAAAATATCCCGTTTTTCAGCCACCGCCAACAACAGGGCCAGGCGCTTTCGCTGCCCTTGTGACAGTTGCGGATTGGTGACGCGCGTACCGTCGAACTCCAATTTGCTTTTCATTTTCAGGCGCTGCAACCAGGTTTCCACCAGTTCGGCGTCCGGTTGTTCCCCTTGCGGCCCCAACAAATGATGAAACTGGTAGAAATCCGTAAAGATGGCAGAGAACAGGCGACGATAATCCTCACGATCGGCAACCGTAATCGGTTGACCATCCAGCAGGATCTGCCCACTAACGGGCACATACAGCCCAGTGAGCAGCATGGCCAGCGTCGATTTACCGCTGCCGTTTCCGCCAATCAGGAACACCAGTTCGCCCCGCCGTAACGTCAAATTGATCGGCCCAACCGCAAACCCTGATTGCTGTTCACCCGCCGCATAGTGGAATGCCACGTCGCGCAGTTCCAGCGTTTGCCACGCGCGAGCCTGTGGAGCCGGAAATGCCGGATCATAGTCCGCCAGTTTGAGCGCCTTCACTTTATTGAAGGCCACTTCGGCCGCAATCAGCGTTGGGAATGCCCCAACCGCCTGTAATAAGGGGGTACGCAGGAACAATAAGGTCAGGGAGTAGGTCGCCGCCACCGTGGTGTTCGCCCAACCCAGGCTGTTTGCCATATAGAACACCAAGCCGATGGCGCCCAGCATCATGATATTTGACCAGTTTACGGCGCTGAGGTGGAAAGTATCTGCACGGATAATATGGTAACGGTAGTCACCGGCATCGGGCTGGTAAGCCTGCTGGAATAGCATTTTTGCCCGATCGCGGTTCAGCGCCAATTCTTTGCGCCCGTCGATCGCCGCTTGATAATGCAGATAGAGCCGCTCTTCCGCTTCGCGCACGCTGCTCAGGTGGCTATAAACCCGCGAGACCAGATACCAACTGCCCAAAATGGTGATCGTCACCCATATCGCGGTCACGCCCAGCATGGCAGGCGACAGCCAGCCCAGATAGGCAGCCGATCCCAAGGTCAGGATCACCCCCTGAACCAACTCCGGTAGGCGGACAAAAGCAATGGTGATATTGCGGATATCGCTCGACAGGCTAGCCAGCAGCGAGGCACTGCCCAACTGCTCCAACCGTTCAATATGGGTATCCAATATGCGCTTCACCAGTTGACCACGCAGCCGGTAAACAAAATAGTGCCCTAAAGTGGTCAACGCCAACTGAGAGCCGAGCGTAACCGCCATCAACAGGGCCAACAGGCCGAGAAACTGTGGCAACACCACTAGCGGGTTACCCGCCGCGCCCATCAATTGCACGTTAATAAATGCAATGATGCCAATCCCCAACGCCGCACTGGCCATGGTTAACGCCATTACCGCCAGAAACGGCCAGCGATACTGCTGGAACACCACCCGTAACAACTCCATCAGAAACCCTATTCAAAAATCATGCACTGGCGGGCATTGTAGTGGGCGAAAGCGTGATATCAATAACAATTCTCATTTTGTTAGGTGAGCAGATGCTGGCCCTGGCCTGTCCGTGCTGGCCAAACGCGGGGCGATAACTAAAGAAAATAGAGGGCAAGCAGCTGCTTATCGGGCTAAAAAATATTATTAACACAATAATAAAAATCTCAAAAACAGGCATAAACCCAAATATGTTCAAACCGTATTAGATAAACAGCTAAACAGTTAGATTAGTTAAATCATTTCTAAACATACGCTTTTCAAACCCATCAAACAGGATTTCCTGATGATCAAGTGAGTTGATTTTTTCTTAATAAATAACCATTAACCCCCCGTCGCCCCTAGTAATAGGATAATACGGCAGGATTAACCCCGCAGTAACACTGCTATTTTGTTTGCTGATAAGGGTATTCAATGTTTAAATGAATAAACCACACGCCATATTTGCTTTATTTAACTTAGGGATAGAGAATGACAAAACGCAAATATCTCAGCCATATTGAAATTGAGAGAATGATCTCCGCCGTCCCGGACGGCGCCAACGGTTGCCGCGATCGCTGTATGCTGTTGATGTGCTTTATTCATGGGTTACGCGTCAGCGAACTACGGGGACTGCGGCTGGAGGATATTGACCTGGCCACCAACCGCTTACACGTATCCCGCCTAAAGAACGGTTTTTCGGTCCAGCATCCTATTCAAATCCGCGAACGTATCGCGCTGGGCCGCTGGCTGGCAAAGCGCCCAAGCTACCTGGAACCTGATAGCCCCTGGCTGTTTCTTTCTCGCCACGGTGGGCAAATTTCACGCCAACAACTTTACCGATTAATAAAGTCCTACGGTGAATTAGCCGGTATCGACGTCCAGGTCCATCCCCATATGCTACGCCACTCCTGCGGCTATGCCCTGGCAGATAGAGGGATCGACACCAGACTCATTCAAGATTACCTGGGCCATCGCAACATTCAGAACACCGTTATTTATACTGCCAGCAATGTTGAACGCTTTCGGGTAATACATATTTAACCCAACGCAGGCCACCGATTCAAACTGGCACCGCATTCTTTACTTCGCAAGTGTAGCTAGCTGTGCAGCAGCCAATATTCTTATGTTATATATCATAGCCGATCACGATGGGATATCAGGGGCTGCCTTTATTGCCATAAGCCAAACTTGGCGGCACGATCACCCTGATACTGCCGTGATTTGGCAGCTCCGAGAATGCCGGTCTGAATATCTATGGATAGCTGGATGATCGAGGTACCGTGCCGTCAGCTCTGCGGTATGCCCCGCCATACTTGATGACAGCACGGCGGGGCATCAAGCGATTTCCAGCCATTAATCACCGGCAAACTGCTGGCTAATGTTTTTTCTCAGCGAGAACAGCTCGCTGTCGTTTTTAACCTGCAGTTTGCGCATGGCATTACATTTATGCGCGCTGATGGTCTTGATGCTGCGTTGTTGCAGTTCAGCAATTTCCCGCAGGCTCATCCCGTTGAACAAGAACGAAAGGACATCATTTTCGCAACGGGTCAGATGATGCAGGCTTGAAACATCTTCAGGATCGCTACGCGCCAGATAAGAGCCGATCAACGGGCTTAATACGCGCTCACCGTTAAATACCCGGTGAAAGAACTCCCCGACCAGCGGCAACTCATCCCCACGGGATACCACGCTGATATTGGCCACATCAAGCAGCTTGCACAGGTCCTCCCCTGTCTGGCTGCGGGTGTAAACAATGACCCGTAACTCAGGCTGCTGCGCGCACAGATTAAGTAGAACTTCACGGCACTGCGCGATGGTTTCATTCAGTCCATTGAGTTCAGTGATGAGAATATCGACAGGTTGGTACAGCAACCTTTCGGCAACCGCAGCCATGCTGGTTTCCTGCACAATAATCTCATTGGCGACGTTAAGCGTGCCAATAAAGCAAGACAGCCCAGTAAGTGTGAGTGGGCTGCGATCCATTAACGCCAAGCCAAGCGGCTTTTGTGACAACGGTTGCATAGACGACTCCTGTATAAATATCTCGTTGATTCCATCCAGAGAATAAGTGCATAGCGGTATCAAGGGTTAGCGGGCAAACACCGGGCCGGTCTTTGCCATCCACTTGCCTTGCAAATAAAGTTCACCATCATTCTGAAAGCCCAACTTGTGCATCGCATTACGCTTGTGAGTGCTGACGGTGCGGACATCACGGTGCATCATCAACGCCGCGGTGGTCACGCTTTTGCCAGAAAACAGGTGCGTCAACACATCCAGTTCACGGGACGTCAAGGCTTTGCCAATGGCAGACTGACTGCTCAGCATTTGCCGCACCTTATGGCTATAGCTACGACAGCCCGATAAGACCTGCTTTACGCATTGCGCCAGCGCAACGCCAGGCTCCTGTTTGAGCACCAGCCCTTTGATGCCTGATGCGGTCAGCAATTGCAGCACCCGAGGATCGTCAAGAGCGGTACACACGATCATCGCCGTGGTTGGCCAATGCTCCAGGCACTGTGCAATCAGCCTTAAACCATCCAGAACCGACTCTTCTTCACCACACAGCTCCATAATCAACAGCCGGGCCGGGCGGTGGCGCATCAATCCTGGGATTTGCTCCAGATTACTGACCCGTTGTACCTCATCCGTCAGGCCACAGGACTGGGCCAAAATATTACGCATTCCGAGTGCCGTGATGGGGCAAGATTCCATTACAATCACACCGTCCCCTTTTAGCCCATAAGGGCTGGGGGAATGCGCACTCCCTCTCTGATAAGTATGAACCACTGTCATATTAAACCTCCCATTTCTGCTAAATACCCTTTTTTACTTCCTTGATAAATTGGTGTGCAAAAATGTCATTCCCTCTCATCGTTATGAGGGCTATCTTTTCTTGTTTTTATTGATCAAACAACACATTGAAAATAAAGTCAGCTACCAACAATTAATAAGCCCCAGGCAATTAACCCAACAGACACAGGTAAAGCCACCATAAAAAAGTGGGGCCAGGTTTTCTTATGGCTAGAGGGTATTACTGGTGATTACTGATAGGTGAGTGCCACCTGCACAACGCCCTCAATACTACCTGGGGTTGCACCACCGTTAGTGCTAAAAGCTCGCGCCTTCAGTGGGAAGCTCGCCTTACTGGTGGAGTGATCGACAGCCACGGTCATATCACTGCCGCTGCCCAACCGGCGATTAGCTGATGAACTGCCATCAACCATTTCAATCTGCACGGCACCGGCAGGATTGGCCGCCTCGTTCTTATACAAATCCGTGCTTTCCTCCGCTGCCGTACCGGTGAATGCCGCCGTCACGTTAGTGGTTGAAGCTGGGCAGTCACTCAGATCCAGACTAAAACTCTCCCAATCGCTCCCCGCACCCGCGGTCAGAGTATGTGCCTTGATCTCCCCCAGATTGACATTGACATCGCCCCCCACGGCATCAACCGAACACGGCGAAGCTTTAACCGTACCGGTGATCTTTATGCGTGCATCGACCGCCAGAGCCGAGTAACTGATCCCCATACCACCGAGAGCCAGGCACAATGCAGTCGTTTTAAAAATTGCTTTCATATCCATAATAAATATCCTTCTCCATTTTAGTTAAACTTACTTTCGCAGAAAGCCCGAGATTTCCGATGCAAATGGGATTACTCCATTTTTACCGTAATAGTCGCGGTTGCCTCAAAGTCTCCAACTTTCGGTGCTTTGCCGGTCGTGCTAATAGGGTAGATATTCAATGTCGTCTGACTATCACTATCGATATTACCCAAGCCATTCATTTCCATAGACAGTTTGTCCCCAGGCGAAATAACCTGGGTGTTTCCACCACGTTTTTCTTCAATTCTGATCGCAATATCATCATTATCCGACGTCACCGAACCGTTGGTAGTGGTGGTCTTAAGAGCCGTGGGATCATGAGGATTCACCTCGCCCTCAAACAGCAAGCTGATTTTTGCGCGCGTCGACAGGTTGGTGCACTCCAGATACAGGGTTTCTTCATGTATCTGGACGGTACTTGGCTTTTGGCCTTTAACGTTAAAATCGGTGGACATAATGCTGCCAAAGGGCACGGTAATCATTGGGTTTTTAAGTTCGCATTTTTGCGGCACGGTGATCTTACCGCTCATGCTCACTGAGGCCGTTGGTCTGCTCCCCCGGCCTACATTGGGATCCGAATTAATATAGACATCCAACAGGGGAGAATGCGTTATTGTCGACGTGCCAATAACCGCCTGCCTGAAATAGAGATGAACTAATCCTTGTGCACCACTATCATAGAGTACGCCCTTACAATCCTGTGGCCGGTTAAAAAAGCCATTCCCTATCCATCCATTGCCGGGGAAAGGCACAGGGAAATATTTATTGACAGCACCGGCAATATACACCTCCATAGCGGCAGAAAAATCCTCGCTACCGCTCAACGAATAGAACTGCCTACTACCATCCCCATCCGGCAGAGGCGCCCCCCTTGGGACAGCCATAATAAACGACTCTTTCATCCGAGTTTCGCTACCGCAGTCGCAGTTGACCAGATACCCGTCCCCCTCGTTCTGCCACACATTTTCGGCCTTATTCACCTCATAAAACGTCTTGCCAGCCGTGTTCTTATCCGGATGGTCGAACAGCTGATTAAACGTAAAGTGATAACCCATAGTCGAGCCTGCAGGTTCGCACTGCCCGATGGCGGCCTGCGCCGATGGCAGGCTCCCCAACCCCAAGGCGATAACTCCCCCGATGGCTGAATAATGCACTAACGATTTCCATTTATTCATCATTAAAGCCTTCATAAACATTGGCCATTCATCAAACGGATCCCGGCACTTTCTTTTTGCTCCGGCACACTGTAAGACACTTGGCATTGTTGCGACGCGGCGTTGCCCCATTTGACCTGCAACTTGCCGCTACCGGCCATCCCAGAGAGGAATACCTGACCACCGTCACCGACGATGCTGCCGTTGTCACCCCCATTGCTATCGGTTACGGTGGCACCGAACGGTATTGGCGCCCCCTGCCTCAACAGGGTCATCAATACCCGCTGGCCGACATTAGGTTTGAACTCGGCGCGCACGATGGCACCACGGGTTGGGATCACAGTCTGACTGGTTATCGTCATATCGACATCATCTGGCAGAGTAGTGGTGTTTATCGCAATATTGTTTTTGCGATAAACCGTGGCGTAAGGCACCACGGCATAGCCACGCCAGTCGGTAGTCACCCCTGATTGGTTGGCTATATTGACACCCTTGGCTCCCGGTGCCTTCACCAGCACCGCCGTCTCATTCATCTGCTGCGAGAGTGTCAAACCGTCTTCGTGCAAGAGGATCCCGCCCTGTACACCGTAGTTGAGGCGTTGATCGGAACGGTTATAGCCATACCCCACGTTGACTCTGCCCAAGCCGCCACGATAGCCAAGGCTGCTATTGCCGTAAGCCCCGACTCCCTGGCTGGTGTACCCCTGGCTGACGTTATAGCTCAGGTTATTACTGGGTAATGCGGTACCGTTAAGGCCGACGGAGTTACTGGTGGTGCCTTTACGGCTGGTATTCAGGTTGTAGCTTGCATAGCTGTCAGACAGCCTTCCGCCCAATGGCATGCTGATATTAAAGGCGAGAATATGGTCGTCGTAGTTGACGCGTTCGCCACTGCTGTCATAACCATCTCTGCTGAAGGTGTAGTTCAGGCCATAGCTGATACTGTTCCAGCTATTGTTATACCCGACGCTCACCGACTGGTTACGGCGCCGATCGTTCCAATAATCTTCGTTGTACAGACTGAGCGACAGTGAACCTGCCCCCTCCCATAACGCTTGGCTCATCGACAGTTCAGCACGACTCTTCTTGTGATTCTGACTTTGTGATGTTTTGCCGCCGGTATAGGTATTTAACGTTTCCTGCAGCGTATAGAACCCCGCCGTAGAGTAACGATAGCTGGCCAAGGTGAAGCTGGTACCCGTTTCAACAAAGTTCTTGCCGTAACGCATACGCCACGACTGGCCGCGCTCTTTGGCAGCAAATTCAGGTTTAGACCAAGCCTGAGTAACATCGGTTGAAAACGCGCCGATAACCCCCATGTTTTGCCCCCAGCCGAAAGCCAGTGCCTGATATTTGCTAGCGGCCTGCACACCGCCGTAAAGAGTGGCCCCCCTCGGCAAGCCGTAGATCGCCGTGCCTTGAGTAAACAACGTATCATCCACGTTACTGTTGGATGAACGATATTGGCCGCTGGTCAGGCTGTATTTGAAACGTCCTTGTCGCTGTAATACCGGGACGGAAGCAAACGGCACCACTAACCTCTGCTCGCTGCCATCGCTCTCTTTAACGCTCACTTGCAGATCGCCGCTGCCCGCCGTCGGATAGAGATCGCTGATTTCAAAGGCCCCAGGTGGCACATAGCTCTGATAAATGACATAGCCGTTCTGGCGAACTGTGACCTGAGCGTTACTGCGGGCAATGCCGCGCACCGTCGGTGCATAACCCCTTAAACTCTCTGGCAGCATGTCATCGTCCGAGGCTAACTGACCGCCACGGAAAGGCACGCTGTCAAACACCTCACTTTGAGAGGAGCTATCGCCCAGTATCAATTGGCTCTTCAGCGCTACGATGTCGCGCTGTAAATAGGTATTGATGGAATCCCAGTGGCTTTCACCATCAGAGTCACGATTCCAGGTTGAGTAGTTACGCAGGCGCCAGGCGCCGAGGTTGATCCCTGAACGCAGGTTGAGATAATAGCTATTGCTGTCCGAGCCCTTACTGCTTCGTGCCCAGCTATTAGCACCGCTAAAGTTATAGTTGACCAACAGCGCCGGTATTCCCTGATCCCACTGATCTGGTGAAACATAGCCACGGACGGTCGAGTTCAATGCCGCCTGGGGGATACTGATATCCAACCGCTGTTGATTAAAACGGAACGTGGCCGATGCCTGGGGAATGATCTGCGCCAGATTAACGCACTGCCCCGAGGCCGGGATAGCGGGGAAGGAAGCGATCTTCACCCCCATTGCCTCAAGCATATCGCTGCTTAGGCAAGGCTGCAGGCTATCCTCACCTGCCGGGCTCCGTTGCAGGGAGAAATCAAGATCCTGGGTATCGATCATCGCCCCATTAAGATAGATATCAACCCGGTACGTACCTGGGGCCTGACTCCGACCATCTTCAAACACCGTCAGATCAGCCCCTCGCTGAGACGGATTATCAAGCTCCAGCAGTGCCGGGTTAAAGTAATCGCGGGCCTGTGCGCTACCGGACATTCCCATTAACATGGCAACCTGGCATGGGATTAACCACGCCAGCTGGGTACGGTTAAATCCGCGCGAGCCTATACGCTTCGGGTTTTTCATCCATTTAACTCCATTTATCAGCCGCGCCAGTAAATTCCGGCAAGCCGCGTCCCTTCCCTGTACTACCTGTGCAGGGATTAGCTGTATTTAATCTGGTGAATGCCTTTATAGATTCCCGATAAACGGTTTAGTAATACCGCCGTAATCGTTAATAACTTCCCAGCTCAATGCCCCACCAGAGTTACCTTCGGGTAGTTCAAAGCGTGCACTGGACTTCGGTGCAACCATGCTGACACTTTTCAGCGGGCTACCATTAACCTTGACTGAGAATAGAGTGATAAAATAGGGCGATGCATTAGTCACCTGAACCGCGTTACCGCTACGCTGCCAGGTCAATGTCTTGGCGGCGTCCTCTAACGTACCGGGTAACCCCTGAGGGCGATAAATCAGCTTGATGCGCGTCTTGACCGCAATTTGCAAACTGTTTTCCTGTTTCTTGGCCGAAGGAATAGATTTGATGTTCAGCCAATAGAGAGATTCTTTATCGGTCGGTAAATTCCCCCCTGCACGCACTACACGTAGGATATTATTCTGCTCGCCATCCAAACGGAATAAAGGGGGGGTAATGATAAATGGTGCCTTGGAGGTATCCCCTTCGTTTGTGTCAACCCAGGACTGAATGAGATAAGGCACCTTATCCGGATTATTGATCCCCAGGGAGGCTTCTTTTTTACCACCGTCATAAACCAGGCGCGTTCCGCCGACAATAATGCCCGCCTGTACCTGCGCACCAAAGGTTAGTAACAGCGCTGCGACTATTGTGCTCCGCCAGACTTTCATTGCTTATTCACCACTTCGACCATTGAGAGAAAGGCCAGGGGGTGACTTTCGTTCCCCTGACCAGCCTTATACCGCCCGTATCAGCCGAGCGGATAAAACTTACTGATAGATAATGGTAAAGTTGCTCACTGCGTTAGCCTTGCCAGCCGTTACGGTGGCTGAAGTCGCGTAATAACGTGCAACAAACCCGAGCACGTTATCTTCGGTATTGCTCAGCGGGTAAACGCTTGAATCCGTGTGCAGGTTAATCACTTTGTTGTTGTTGTCAGCAATCTGAACACCAACGCCGGTGGCAACACCTGGCTCATCGGTCAGCGCCAGAACGGCATCGTTACCCGCGACCTGGATACCATCAAAACGCACTGTCGCCGCTTTAACCGTATCTGGGCAGTCTTGCAGGATCAGGGAGAAATCCTTAGAGGCAGCAGTGACGCCAGCGCCACCCTTGAATGCGCCGACATACACTTTACCCAGAGTAACGGTCTGGTTTTCTGAGTCAGAATGCACGGTACAAGCTTGATCGATGATTTCACCAGCGAAGTTGACTTTGCCGTCTGCAGCGAACGCAGCGGTGGTAAACGCGGAGGCAGCCAATACAGCCACGGCGAGCAGATTCTTGTTCATATACTACTTTTCCTTTTAAATAATGCACTTCAAATACGCACATTTGTTTATTTTTGACATAACCCTATGTCATTCCTTTTTATTTAGTTCATCGACTGAAACACGCCTCCGCAAATAGCAATGGGGCAGTAATACCTTTCCAGCCAAACGATTCATTTTGAACTAAAGTGACTCCTTTGGTTTAACGTGCCAAGGAAGGCCTTAAAACAAACAACGCATAGCTCAATGCTCTGCAAATTACAAATATAAAAGGATTATGAACTAGTTATAAAACAGGCGAGTTTCGATCTTGGATTTTTTTAGGTGGTCAAGTAAGAAAACACTTAAGGCTTGATGAGGGTTTTTTATGGGAAAAACAATTTAACTCATTGTTATTTAATGAATTTATCGATCAATATGAATTATTGAATAGTTAGTGTTGACATTATTTTTGAGTATCCTTAGAGTATGTTGCAATTTAGTTCAAAGTGACTCATTAGACATATTTTCCTTACTCAAATCACCATACTTCCTTGAACCGCCTGGCATTGCTTGCCGTATATAGCACCGTATTCTGAATATTCCTATGGCCAAGAAAATCCTGAATCAAGCGCGTATCTATTCCCCGGTCCGCCAAGGCAAAACCGCAGCCATGACGCAGCATATGGGGATGTGCATTGACCTCCAGATTGGCCGCCTCACTGTAATTACGAATGAGCCAATAAATACGCTGGCGTGATAAACGAGATCCCCGGTTAGAAAGAAACAACCACTCGCTATCCGCGCCACGGTAATTTTTTCTCTTGGCCATCCAACGCTGTAAACATTTCCGCTCGCGCACATACAAAGGATGAACCGTTGAGAAGCCGTTCTTCAATCGATGAATATAAATATTGCCACCTTCAAGGTCGATATCTGACAGCCGCCAGCTATTGATTTCACTCACGCGGCAACCATGAATAAAACACATATAAATCAAACAGTAATCTCTCTCTGGGTTCTTGCCTTTCAGCGTTGCCTCTAGCAGCTTTTCCACTTCGGAAGGCGTTAAATGTTTACGACTGGTCATAGTACCTCTTTGACTTTTCACCAAAAGTATGTGGATTTTTCCTCCCTTTTATTTCCACAACAACGCTCAGGAGCATTTGCCCCTGCCTTCGGATAACATCCTGGATCCTCAGCGGAGTATAGCCGATAAGTAATCACGAAACAGCCAGGTCATGGAACAATGCTAATTACCCATGATCTAACGCAACTTAGCTAACACTTAGATTAAAATCAGTAGTTCAGCTCAGTTATAGGTTAATAAAACAGCAGGGTTGAGTTATGCAACATAACAACAACATAATGAAAGCAAGAAATACAACATAAATGCACCTTGATGGAAAATGGAATAATACCCATCCCCGACAACCAATAGGACATTAAACGGAGAGGCGTCCTACAACGGATCGGCCAGAGAATCATCCCAAAATAAAAGCACATAAAATAAGTTGAAAACATAGCCACCATCTATATAAAAAGGCGACCTTATCGGAAAATACGCAAAATGATTGGGTTGAAAATCAAACGGAGAAAAATAAATTCGCAGGAACGTACGGCAATAAAAAGGGGCACCGATAGACAGTGCCCCGACTTGATACAGAATGCATTAACGCGCTCAGACGGTCAAACCACCGTCTAGCACCAAAATTTGCCCCGTCATGTAACGGCTGTCATCACCGATGAGAAACGCGGTAGTACGTGCTACCTCGCTGGCTTTCCCCAAGCGACGCAGAGGAATTTGCTTGCGCAGCGCCTTCAGCGCCTCCGGCGGAATAGCCTGCGTCATCTCGCTTTCGATAATCCCGGGCAGCAGGCAGTTCACCCGGATACCAAAGCGCGCCACTTCCAGCGCCAGAGATTTCCCCAGGCCGATCATCGCCGCCTTACTGGCCCCGTAGGCCGTTTGCCCGGTGTTGCCCTTGATGCCCGTCACCGAGGACATCAGCACCATCGCCCCTTCTCCCTGCGCCATCATGGCGGGCAGCAGGTGGCGGTTCCAGTAGAAGATGGCGTTGAGGTTGGTGTCGATCACCTGCCGCCAGCGCTCACCGGTTTGCTGGATATGCAAATCATCCAGCGTGATCCCGGCGTTATGGATCACCGCAAAAGGCGCACCGAGGCGTGCCAGCAACGGCGGAGCTACAAGGTTCACCGCCACCTCGTCACTGCCGTCACAGATGCAGCTTTCCACCCAGCCCGGCAAACCCGCGCAGGCTTCAATCACCGCCGCGCCGGCCGCCTGGCCGTTACGGCAGGTGAACACCACGTTCCACTGCTTGGCCAACTCTTCCACCAATGCGCGGCCAATCCCCCGGCTCCCACCGGTCACCAACACCCATTGTTTAGTCATGAGATTACTTTTGCGCATCGGCCAGGTTTTGACAGAGTTCACCCAGCGTCATAGTCGGCTGATTGATGAACATTTCGGCGGTGAGCGTGGCCCCAAACTCGCGTTTGGCTAATACCATCAGTTCCACATAGTCCAGGCTGTCCAGCTTCAACTGGTGCAGGGGCATTTCTGGCGCCAGATCGGCCATCTCGAGATCTTTGGCATCACAAATCATTTCCGTGACGGTGTCGTAAACCTGTTGGTGGTTTTCCATGGTTATATCCCTATGTTAATGATCGGCCACTGGCCATGTTTTTAAGGTGACGGAAGTCGCGAGCAGCGGATGCTGCTGCGTTCTGGCCTCGATCACCGTGCGTAACACCAATCCGCTGCTTACATTCCCGATCACCAGCATCGGCTGAATGCGGTAGTACAGCCGATCTTCGGGTGCAAAAAGCGCTTCGGGGTTGAATAATCGGGCACTGAAGTGGGTTTCATGATGCGTCTGTACCACAGGGCTCTGGGCAAACACCTCAATCAGCGTGGTGGCCTGCAGTTCCGGCAACGTCGTCGCCAGCATCGCCACGGTTTCCGGCGATTTCACCAGCAGTTGGAACAGCAGGGCGTCAAAGAAACTCCACGCCTGAGCGGCATCCGATGCCTGCCCCGGGAACGGCTGGCAGAGTGCCATCACCTCGTTAACGGTCAGCGCATGTTCGTGATCGGAAGCCACCAAGTCTAGTGTTCTGGCCGGAGCCAGCTTGCTGCTGAAGCAGCTTTCCTGCGTGGCACAATCCCGCAACTCACCGGTGATCTGCTTGCCGTTGCCCGCTATCTGCAAGTGATACGGGGTCTGGCACAGCACCGGTCGGCGCATGCGGGTGCTGAAAACATAAAAGTCATGCTCCAGCGGAGTCGCAAGCAACACCGCACTCAAATGACGTTTCACATCCAGCATCGCACGCATCCCGTGAACGCTCAGTTGATCGGCCCCCATTTTGCGTACGTGTTGCAGATCAAAGTGGATCGGGTTGTAGTCGCCGGAAAAGGCGGCCCACTCCTCGGCATCGCGCAGGGTGTAGTTGAAGATCATACTTATGCCTGCCCGATAACCAACGCCGCGTTAGCGCCGCCGAAGCCGAAACTCAGATTCAAGATGTTCTGTAACCGGGCCGGGCGGTGCCCTTCGCTGACGTAATCCAGATCGCACTCCGGGTCAGCATTTTTCAGGTGACAGGTGGCTGGGATCAGCTGATGCTGCAACGCTTGCAGGCAGATGATGGATTCAAAACTGCCTGCCGCCGCAATCAGATGCCCGGAGTAAGACTTGGTGCTGGAAAGCGGCGTGCTGTAGGCCGCCTCGCCGAAGGCCAGTTTGATCGCCTGGGTTTCATTCAGATCGTTGAGTGGCGTAGAGGTGCCGTGCGCATTGATATAGTCAATCTCCTCCGCCGCCACACCGGCCTGCCGCAAGGCGTGCTGGATGGTTTTCACCCGGGCAAGCTTGTCTTCTGCGGGAGCGGTAAAATCGAAGGCATCAGAGTAATTGCCGTAGCCCTTGATTTCCCCCAAGATGGTTGCCCCACGCGCCAGTGCGGCTTCGCGCTCTTCCAGGCACAACACGGCAGCACCTTCGGATAGCACAAAGCCGTTACGATCGAGGCTGAACGGGCAGCATGCCTTGCTGATGTCGTCCTGCTCACTCGTCAAAGCACGCAGCACATCGATATTCCAGACGGCAGTGTCGCTGCTTAACGACTCCCCTGCCCCGGCCAGCATCATCGAGGCTCGACCACTGCGGATCACCTCAAACGCATCGCCAATGGCGATCGTCCCGGTGGCGCAGGCCGCAATCGGGCTATTCTGATAGCCACGCAGCCCCCAAAACAGGCTACAGGCGGCCGTCGCGACATTCGGCATGGACAGGAAACACCCAAAGGGAGAACCCAATCCTGCACGCAAAAAGTCCTCATGATTGTTTTGTATTTCATCCTGGCCCGCCCAGCCACTGCCAATGATGGTGCCGCAGTCCAGCAGATCGTAATAGGCCGTCGGGCTTTCCCCATGGAAGGCCATCTCCATTGCTTCGCGGGCCGCCCCCAAGGCTAACCGGGCAAAGCGTGGCAAACGGCGGCGGATCGCCGCAGGCACCCCTTTCAAGTCAGGTTCGTCGTCGATCACCCCCAAGAAACGCGACTGGATCCCCACGGCAGATTTATCGTAATAGCGATAACCCAAGCGGTAATCCATCATCGCCGCCCAGCTTTGCTCGGTATTCATCCCTAATGGCGTGACCGCACCAAAACCTGTAACTACCACGCGACGTGGCAAAGCCTCTCTATTCATGATCTCATCCTGTTATATCACCGTCTTTTTCCACACCGCCGCCCAACGCCAACCACAGCTTCATGGTGGCGTTGAGGTAGTTGTACTGCAGATCTGACAAATTGCTTTCGATGGTCAATAACGCATCCTCGGCATCCAGCAAGGTCTGGAGGGAGGCTGCACCGGCCTGATACTGGCTGTTGGCCAGCGCCAAACGCTGCTGACCAAGCCGCAGGTTGCGTTGCTGATTGATTTTTTGCTGTTGATAGCTGAGCCGTTGCGACATCGCGTTATCCACGTCGGCCAACGCGTTGTAGACCTGGCTGCGGAAAGTGATCGCCGCCTGCTTGACGTCCAAATCGGCTATTTCGATGGTCAGTTGCACGGTATTCCAGTTCAGGAAGGGTAATGCAACGCTGCTCTCCAAGCTTCTGCTCGGGTTGCTGAACCACTGCTGGAAAATCGTGCTGCCCGCATTGAGTGAAGCACTCAGCGAAAGCGTAGGGTAGAAGTTCAAACGCTCCACATCCGACCCTGCCAACGCAGCACGCAAGTTCTTTTCTGCCGCCTGCACATCAGGCCGACGAGCAATGACTTCTACCGGCAAAGCGCTCGCTACCGGCACTTCCTGAGTGATATCAAGGGAGCGGCGTTCGGCCTGACGATCGGTGGGCGAACGGTTGAACAGGATCGCCAGAGCATTACGGTTCTCTTCCCGCTGCTGTTGCAGCGTGCGGTAGGTGTTCTCACGATTGATCAGCGATTGCTGCGCCTGTTGCAGGTCGAGTTGCCCGGCGGCACCGGCGTCATAACGGGATTGCACCATCGCCAGCGTCTGTCGGCCGATTTCCAGCCCCGCCTGCTGTTGCTTGATTTGCTGATTAAGGTTGGCGATCTGCCAATAATACTGCGCCGTGTTGCCGATCAGCGTCAGCGCGGTATTTTGCCGATCCTGTTCCTTAGCCTCAGCCTGCCACTGCGCCTGCTCCCTGGTTCGCGCCAGTTTGCCCCACAAATCCAATTCATAGCTTAGCTCCAGCCCACTGCTGTAGGACTCTGTAGAGTCGGTATTCTGATGTAGATTCTTGCTATTACTGACCCTACCGCTTGCCGTCGCGGTTGGCGTCAGGTTGGTATTCTTCAGCCCGGCCGCCAGCCTCGCCTGCTGGAGTTGCAGCCCGGCAATGGCCAGATCGTTGTTGCTGGTCAGCGCGCGCCCGATCAGCATCGAGAGCTGCGGATCCTCGAAGTTATCCCACCAGTGGTCAGTGTGTTGCAGATAGCCAGACCCGGTATCCTGCACTCGCCACTCGGCGGGCACCGACAGCATCGGCCGCTGATAGTCACTTTTCGTCAAGGCGCCACAGCCGCTCAGCAGCAGAGGCAACAGTAGTAGAGGAAGTTTGCTCTTCATCATTCGCGCGCCAGCGCCTCCGTTGGATGCAGTCGCGCCGCGTTGCGCGCCGGGAAAAAACCAAACCCCAGGCCGATTAACGCCGAGAACCCACAGGCCAGCACCAACGGCGGCCAGGTAAAAATCATGGTGAATTCCTGCGTCACCAGGGAGAAAATAACTCCCGCCAGCCCAGAGCCAATAATGCCAATCAACCCGCCCAGCGAGCAGATTACCATCGCCTCAATCAGGAACTGGCGCATGATGTCCGCAGGCCGCGCACCGACCGAAAGGCGTATGCCGATCTCATGGGTACGTTCGGTGACAGAAACCAGCATGATGTTCATCACGCCAACCCCGCCCACCAGCAGTGAAATCCCGGCAATGGCGGTGATCAGCAGCGTCATGGAATCCGAGGCTTTACGGATGGCTTTGGTCATCTGGTCATTGGTCTGGGTGAAAAAGTCGCGCCGGCCATGCGCCTGTTCCAACAGCCGTTCGACGCGCCCCTGCACTTCGATAAGCGAGGTCCCTTCGTGCACACGCAGCATAATCGACTCGATCGGCATATCGCCGGACATGCGCTCCAACACTGCGGTATAAGGCATCCAGGCGCCCAACATCATGCCGCTGTATTTGCCGCCTTTACGTTCGGCAACGCCGATCACTCGGTAAGGGGTACCCGCAAGCTGGACGATCCCACCCTCAGCCACTTCATCCGGCTCAAACAGCGTGTCGCGTAATTGCGGATCGATAATCACCACCGGCTCACGCTCATCCAGATCGCGCCGGGTAAAGCCATTACCGGAAAGGAAATTCAGGCCCTGCACACGAAAATAGGCGTTGCTGATACCGGAAATTGAAGCCATCGCCTCTTTGCCACCGCGCACCGCGGCCACGGTTTTACTGACCACCGGCGACACGCTGTCGACATAAGGCAGGTGCTCCAACAGCTCAACATCAGCCACCGTCAGCGAGCGGGCGAGATCCGGACGCGGTTTATCCCACCCCAGACCGGGGCGAACATCTAAGGTACTGCTACCCAACTGGCTAATTTCATTCAGTATATTTTGACGTGCGCCCTCACCCACCGCCATTGACGACACCACGGAAGAGACGCCGATAATGATGCCCAACATCGACAAAAAGGCCCTTGCCCGGTGCCCCAGCAACGCACGCCAGGCCATCTTGACCGCCTCTTGTACGCTCGGCCAGAATGGGTTGCGCCCGGTAGCCGCGGCAACCGGCAGCGCGGGTTTGGTTTCCTGTAGGGCTACCGCCTCATTACGCTGGTCGGCCACGATCTCGCCGTCGCTGATTTCGATAATGCGCTGAGCCTGATTGGCCACGTCCCGGTCGTGGGTGACGATAATGATGGTATGCCCCGACCGGTGCAGCGAGTGCAGGATCCCCATCAGCTCCTGACCACTGGCACGGTCGAGCGCACCAGTTGGCTCATCGGCCAGAATAATTTCCGCCCCGTTCATCAACGCGCGGGCAATACTGACACGCTGCTGTTGCCCACCAGAGAGCTGCGCCGGTTTGTAATCCATTCGGTGCTGCAATCCAAGCCGGGTGAGCAGGTATTCGGCCCGCGTCTGGCGTTCTGCCGCTGGCATCGCGGTATACAGGGCGGGAATGGCGACGTTTTCGGCAGCGCTCAGATAGGGCATCAGGTGATAACGCTGGAAAATAAAGCCGATGTACTGGCTGCGTAGCTGGGCCAACTGATCGCTGCTGGCAAGCTGGGTGGCGATACCCTTGATCTGCATCGTCCCCTGCGAGGGCTTGTCCAGGCAGCCGATGATATTCATCAGCGTGGATTTTCCCGAGCCGGAAGCGCCAATGATCGCCACCATTTCGCCACGCTGAATGGAGAGAGAGATATTTTTCAGCACCGCCACGGTCTGCAACCCGGAGACAAAATGCCGGGAGATCCCGCTCAATGCGATCAAGGGAGCGGATGGCTTAACCATTGCTAGCACTCCCGATGGCATGCTGCGCCAATACTACGCGGTCACCCTCTTTCAGCCCCTCTTTCACTTCGGCAAACTGGCGGTCGTTCAGGCCGATGCGGATCCAGCGTGTTTCAAGCTGTTTGCCGTTCATCACCTGCACCTGATAACGATCTTTGCCCTGTTGTTCACCGAAGGCAGCCACCGGCACGCGCAGGGCATTTTTCACCTGTTCGGTGATAATAAAGACCTGAGCGGTCATCGAGGTGCGCAACAGACGTTTGCTGTTGGCAATGGCAAACACGCCGCTGTAATACACCGCCGAAGCTTGCTGATTGGCAGAGCCTGACGAGTTACCTTCCTGCAAGGCTTCGTTCGGGGCTTCCTGGATCGAGCCCATCACGCTTTCGTAACGCTGTTTGGGATCGGCAACAACGTAGAACCACAGCGGTTGCCCGACGCGTACCTTCAGGATATCAGTCTCCGAAATACGGGTGTGTACCGTCATGGTGTCCACATCCGCCAGCACCAGAATGGTCGGCACGGTTTGTGACGATACGATGGTCTGCCCTTCTTTGGTGACGATCCCCAACACTTCGCCATCGATCGGCGCGACGATGCGGGTGAAGCCCAGATTGGCTTTCGCGGTTTGCTGCTCCATCTGCGCCTGAACGATCTGCGCATCGTTGACCTTCAACTGGGCAAGCTGAGTTTGGAACTGCGCCTGCGCCTTCTCCAGATCGCTTTTCACACCTGAACCATCACGATCCAGCTTCATCTGACGCTTCAATTCCTGCTGATACTGCTTGAGCGTTGCCTGGGTGACCTGTTTCTGCGCCTGAGCGCTTTGCAAGGCAGCCTCCGATTTACGCAACTCATTCTGTTGTAAGGTCGGATCGATTTCCGCCAGCAGTTGCCCTCGGGTGACGCGATCGCCCTGCTTCACATACAGCTTTTGCAATTGTCCGTTGACCTGCGCACCGACGCTGACCTGCAGCGCCGGCTTGAGGATACCGGTGGCCAACACGGTTTTCTCGATATCGCCACGGGCGATCTCTTCGATGTCATAGGTATTATTGTGCGTAGGCCCAACGATGAACCAGGCGATCGTGCCGATCAACACCACCTGACACAGCAAGGCAATCGGCACTAGCCTGCGTTTATCCATGCCAAACATTTTCAACTTCATTAACTCACCGCCGTGGTTAACGCTGCTGACGCTTCAAGCTCCGTAGCAACGCTCACTACATGGCCGTTGCTCACGCGGTACACCCGATCGAACATCGGCAATACGCTTTCGCTGTGCGTCACGGTGATCAACGTTTTATGCTGCTCGCGGCAATGTGTCAGCAAGGTGGTCATCACCTGATGCGCCGTTTCCTCATCCAGGTTGGCCGTAGGCTCATCGAGCACCAGCACCGGACGATCGCTGTACATAGCCCGCGCCAGCAGCAGACGTTGGCGCTGCCCCAGCGATAGCCCGGCATGACTCTCACGGATCAGGGCATTCAAGCCCCCCGGCAGTTTTTCTATCACCGAGCTCAGATTCAGCCCTACAAGGGAGCGCTCGATCTGCCGATGTTTGCGCTCATCGAACCCCTCATCAAACAGAGTGATATTTTGCAGCACCGAGGCATTGAACAAGATGTCTTCCTGGCTTTGCAGGAAGAAAAGCGCGTGCACCTGCTGATAATCTAGCGGCTGGCCATCGACAATCACTAGCCCCTGCTGGGGTGTCATCAGGCCTGTCATCACCTTCAGCAAGGTACTTTTCCCCGCACCCGACTCACCCACAATAGCAATGCTTTTCCCGGGTTTGAGCGACAGGGAAAGGTCGTGCAATACCGGCTGCTGGGCGTCATAGGCAAAGGCGATATTTTTATAACGTAACTGCGAAGTGAATTTAGGGATCGGTGCAGGTACCGCATCCTCCGCCCTATCCTGTTCAGGCCGTGATGGGAACAAGTCCCTGGCGCGGGTATCGATCACGTGCAACTGATTCTTTTGCAGTACGGAGTAGAAAATCTTGGTGATATAAGAGGTGAAGATTTCACGCACAAAACTGTAGGCAAAGAACTCACCCAGCGTGATAGTGCCGTTTTTCAGCAACGGCAACGCCAGCAACATAAAGAACACCATCTCCAGACTGCCTATCAACTGATAGAGGCTGCTTTTGACCTGCTCGTACATCTTCTGCTGCTGGCGACAGGTAAACAGCGACAGAGCAAACTTGGCAAACATCCCCTTGCGCTGGCTGTCCAACCCTGCGGACTTGATGGTGGAGAACCCTTGAATACTCTCCAGGATAAAGTCGCTCTGCTCAGCGGTCTTGACCTGCAACTGTTGGGTGTAAAAACGGTCACGATAGATAGCCCAGACGCTGACCAACCCCATCAGAGTGACCCCCACACCAGACACCATGGCCAGCAGTGGGCTCATGTAGCACATCACCGCCAGTGCGATAGCGCCGATGATCCAATCGGTACGCAGGCCGTTATCCAGCTCGATTTTAGTCCCCGACGCCATCTGCCAGTTGGAAAAACGGCTGAAGACTTCGCCCGGCGCGCGTTTATCAAAGAAGTTCAACGAATTACTGAGCAGGCGCGAGAATCCCGCCACGCTGTTGATCACCACAAAGCGTTTGATAAAGCGCTCGGTGATCCAACGCACGGCAAAGGCCAGCGTGGTCGAAACGACAAATGCCAACAGGAAGTAGAAGTAAGGAAAGTCGGTTTCTCCCGCGCTGGAAAAAACCTGGTTGATAGCGCTGCTGACCATCGTCGGCATAATAAACAGCGTTAAAGAGATCAGAAACGCCAGTATCATCAGCCGGTAAATACCGGGGATACGTGCGGTTTCTTTCAGGCTCATGGTGTCGGACGCACTGAAGCGTTTACTGGGCTGAACATTGGCCAGCGCCTGGGGGTCAGGCTGGGTTTCACTGTCCAGCACCAACGCATAACCGCTGATTTCCATTTTTAACGCATCAATCGGCAACAGTTGCTGGCCAATGCCCGGGTTCATCACGCAAACGTGATTACCTTTACGGTAGGCCAGCACCACATAATGGCTCGCCCCATAATGTAAAATGGCAGGCAGCGGTATTTCCGCCAGTTCACCGTGCTCGAAGGCCACGGGATAGGCGGGCATCGCCAGTTCAGCCATAATGTCGCACAGTGTGGCCAGCGAAGTGCCATGTTGCGAGGCGGGATAGCGCTCACGCAAGCTTTCCAATGGCGCACTGATGCCCTGCGTTTCCGCCATCATGGCGATGCAGGCCAGCCCACATTCATTCGTTTCGCCTTGAAACACCAGCGCCGGGATTATCTTTTCCATGATCTGACTTCTTTAATTTCCAGGTTATTCATTGATAAAAAATAACGAATGTGAGTGCCATAACAGCCAATCTTCAGGGTGCCTGACGATCGACGTTTCAATCAGTTCCGGCAGTTTGGCTTTCAGGTTGCAGGCCGGTATCGGCGGATAAATGTGGATTTTTATTCCCTGGTCGTAATACAGGTAATAAGAAACCACCTGCGCAGACAAGGCTCTGGCGATACGAATAATGCCGCTGTGCAGGTTGGCCGGGCGATCAAACAGGCGACAACTGAGCTTCGCCGTTTTCGCCTCATTGGTATTCACGGTATAATCCGGGGAGATGTCGGGGAAAATCATGATATTGCGTTGATGATCGGCCGCCGCCATAATCGCGCTAGTCAAATTACCGGCAATCGCCCGGTTATCATCATGGATCGAGCAGTAAGTCAGGTTAATTCCCGCTTGCTGTCGCGTTCTTTCCTGATAGACCTCTGCACTGGCAGAAACCACCACCGTTGCCTGCCCCGGAAACACCCCAGCCCCCACCATGCCAGCCAACACGTCAGAGACCATATGCAGCGGTGCAAGCACCACCGGTTGCCCTGCTCGGTGCAAGGGCTCGACGACTGCGTTGAGCTGTACCTGACAGTGTTCCAACTGGGCCAGGAGGTGAGCGTTAGCGGCATAGGCAGCGGCCAGATCCAGCAAGCGACGACGCTGGCTGATCTTGGCAAAATCCACCTTACGGCCATCGTCAATCAGGCATTGCTTATTGGCTGCGGCCACAAAAGCACGCCTGCGCTCCCCCCGGTTATTCAACCGCAGCCAGCGGCTAAGCGCCGCCAGCCCAAGAAACCAACGATAATCGCCATGCCGCAGCAACCAGCAAACGGTCTTGTCCTGTGCTCTGCGCAACGGCGAAAAACTCCGCGCGATTTTTGCGAGGGCATCTCTCCATGCCAGGTAAACCCACACGGCAAAGAAACGCATTATTGCTCCAGCGGTTTATCATGCTGCAGCAGCGACAGCAGGTGATCGGCAAATTCCGGGAAATCGCGATCCTGCAGAGCCAGCCACTTCTTGCTGACGATAAAGGTTGGCGTCGCGTTGATTTTGTAGTGATCGGACACGATGGTCATATAGCTCAGCAACTCTGCGACCTGCGGAGTTTGACTGGCTGCGTGATAAGTCGCGAGATCGATACCATTCTCCATCAACCAGCTATCAAGATTTTGGGGTTTACTCAGATCGCTTTGCTGTTTGATGACGGCGTTATAGGCACTTTCACGGTGCTGAGGTTCAATACCCATCACCGTCAGGGTGGCAAATAATGGGGCGAAACTTGCCAAGCCATTGCTCTGCGCATTATTAAGATGCAGACGGATCAGTTTTGTACCTGCTGGCATACGCGCTTCCAGCTTGGCAATATTCTCTTCGTTTATGGCACAGTAGTGGCAGCCGTAAGAGAATATCTCGACGATGGTATTACCCTCTTTGATCGGGCTATTCTTGATCTCGTCATCGCTGACGGCAACCAGAGCTTGCTGTTCGATGCCCTGATTCAATACAAAATAGTGGAAATAGGCCGTTGTGATCAACGAGGAAATAACGATGATCGCCAAGGTATAAATGAGAAGCAGCAGGGGTCTTTTGAACATAAACCATACATCCTAAAAAAGGCACACCAATGAGATCTTATAACGGAGGGATAGCCATTTTTATTTAGCACGTAGCGCCGTTGGCGAGCCAACAGCCATCACATCCCTGTCCATCAATAAGCAGCATTTTTCAAACAGGCCGATGCAAAAATCCTATCGCATCAGCCCAAACTAATATCCTGAAGCTCAGGAAGAGCTTACGGCCGGCCAGCCGGGCAGTTGGCAGGATCAACAGATGAGCTAGTCTGACTCACAATTCGGCCATTCTTATCCAGACAAGTTCTGACTAGATAGCAAGCACCACCAGCGCCACCCACATACTCAACAGCACAGACTCTTTTACATTTACCGCCAACAATTGTATCTGCTTCGAAGGTATTAACTTTTTTCACAACATCGTCCTTTTTATTAAAGTGAAACAAAAACAGCCCGAGTAACGCCTATCATCAGTGATAGAGTAATCCTACGCTTGATATAAAGGCACGGTTAACCATACCTTTATTAAAGCGTAGGGAGTTAAGTTAAAGTGAGTTATTTCGCTCTATCAAAAGAGCTCTGACCCAAGGATAGCCCGACGTTTAAAGCAGATCAATAATAATTTTTATGGCAATTGACATATTCCAACCAGATCATAACATCGCTAATGCAGGATATTTCTCGCTAAATAATAAGATTAAATACAATAGGAAAATACACTACTAGATATACCGTACCAAATAACAATAATTAATAAAGGACAATTCCCTGAGCGTAAAAGCAGCCCCACATCAAGAACGCAAGATATTAAAGAGAATCTAAACAGTATTACGAGGCGATAATCGGAGGGAGAGAGCAGAGCAACTTGCAATGTTGATAACACGAAGTGGGTGGCACTGGGCCTTTTATCATAGCCAACAGAGTACAAAGTTTAGGCGTAGCGACACCTTGAATGTCTTTAGCATTGGAGTGTACGCAGGCCAAAATAGAACGGGTACTGTGCTACCAGCTCAAGGTTCTGTGCCTTGTCGGCAACAGGCTATTATGGCTGCCAATACGGAGAGCGTTATCAGAGTGGGTAAACATGGCCGCCGGGTAGACATTATTGGCATCGTATTTCAGGACGGTGCCTTATATCGATTTGCAAACGCCATAATGCGGAAAATGATTCAGATCATAACCAAGAATCATCTCAATCAGTACTATCGTCGGCATCCTCTCTTCGCGTGTGCTGATTATCTTAGCGGGAAAATCATTAGCGTTGATTGATTAGCCATAGCTGAAACCGGGCCAACGGCATGAGCTGAAGATAATTTACTCACGTTGGCAAACGGCATACTAAGCTTGAAGAGTCTACGAGTGGTTGAAACTGAAGGAAACAACATGGATTGCGCACGCCCGCTAGCGGATAAGGGGAATAGCGCCGGGAGTACGTGAAATCCGAGGTGGTTGTGTCCTACGGTCACAGTAGCAAGATTACGTTCCCGCAGCAGCGTGAACAAAGGCCGGAGCTGGCCTAGACGAGCGGTAAGACGTGATGCATATGGTCAACGAGTTAACTCATCGCTCCCCCTAAAATCCGATCCTAAGAGATTGCATCGTGAATATAAAACTGGTTGCCGTTGTGCTTTGCACACTTTTTCTTACTGCCTGTGACAGAGAGACGCCTAAAGAACTCGAAAGCGTCCGTCCGGTGAATATCTTTGAAGTTAGCAACAGTGCCCAGCAAGGAGTACGCATCTTCCCAGCCAGGATTATCGCAGGTGACCGTACCGACCTGGCCTTTAAGCGCCCAGGGCAACTGCAACAATTGCTGGTACGCGAAGGGGAACGAGTCAACCAGGGGCAAGTGATTGCCGAGCTAAACAGTAATGACGCACGCCTGCGGCTACGTGATCGGCAGGCCACGTTCGATCTGGCGCAGGCTCAATTCAATCGTTTCGCCACCCTGAGTGCCCGCAATGTTATTCCCCGTGCCGAACTGGATGTTCATCGCGCAGCGCGTGATTCGGCCCAAGCCGCCTTGAAGTTGGCCAGGGAAGAAGTGAGCGATATGCAAATCCGTGCCCCCTTTACCGGTGTGATTGCCACGCTAACTGCCCGTAACTATCAAGTGATCCCGGCAGGCCAACCGATAGCGACCCTGAACTCGCTGGATTCGCTGGATGTGGTCTTCAGCATCCCCGAAAATCTGTTCATTGTGATTGATGAAAACAATGCACAGTACCAACCTATTGTTCTGTTGAACAACTTGCCGGACCGCGAGTTTACCGCCCGCTATAAAGAGCACACCACCAATACCACCGCAGGCTCATTGACTTATCAAATGACCCTGACCATGCCGCGTCCGCAAGACTTGCCAATGCTCTCGGGAATGAGCGGCAGCGTGAAAATCAATCTCGGTAATCTGGCCGGGGCTTCGCAGAAGGCCAATGTCATTGTGCCCGTAGAAGCGATATTTAACCCAGATAACAGCCCACGCAATCAGCCCCATGTGTGGGTGATCAAGGAACGTGATGGCAAACTGTTTGTGGAATCTCGTCAGGTTGAAACCGGACAACTGACCGCGAACGGAATACAGATCGTCTCCGGTCTGGCCGATGGTGAACGGATCGTCGCCGCCGGTACTCGCGAACTGCGCCCCAATCAGGAAGTGCGCGCCTGGGTCCGTGAGCGAGGTCTGTAATGAAACTGACAGAGAACTTTATCAACAACGGCACCCGGATCTGGCTGGCGATCCTGCTGCTAGGTATTGGCGGCGTGCTGGCGTTTCTCAACATCGGCAGGCTGGAGGATCCGGCCTTTACCATCAAGACTGCGGTGGTGGTCACCCGCTATGACGGCGCTTCAGCCCAGCAGGTGGAGGAAGAAGTCACCCTGCCGCTGGAAAATGCCATTCAACAACTGCCTTATATCGATAACGTCACCTCCATCTCCAGCGTGGGGCTGTCGCAGATCACCATTAATATCCGTGCCGAATACGGTGCCGCCGAACTGCCGCAAATCTGGGATGTGTTGCGCCGGCGTATTGGCGATGCCGCGATACGGTTGCCGCCCGGTGCCAGCCCTCCGATAGTGAACGATGATTTTGGTGATGTGTATGGCTTCTTCTTCTCGCTGTATGGCGACGGCTTTAGCAATCAGGAGCTACGCAACTTTGCCGAGTTGTTACGCCGTGAGTTAGTGGTGGTACCAGGCGTGGGCAAGGTGGGGATTGTCGGGGTGATCCCGGAAGAGGTGCAGATTGAGATTTCCCGCGCCCAGATGACCGCCGCCAATATTATCCCACAGCGGCTTTACGATCTGTTGAGCCGGCAGAACGTGGTGTCCAACGCCGGGGATCTGTTGGTGGGCAGTGAGTCGATCAGGCTGCATCCCACCGGGGAATTTGCCAGCGTGCAAGAATTGGGTAACCTGCTGATTAGCGAGCCGGGCAGCCCGCGCAGCGTTTACCTGCGCGATATTGCCACCATCAGCCAGGGGGTAACCCACTCCCCCAATAATATCTACCGTGCCAACGGGCGGCCTGCGCTCTCTATCGGCGTATCCTTTGCCCCGAATGTGAACGTGATTGTGGTGGGCGAAGCGGTCAAGGCCCGGTTGGCCCAACTGCAAGCCGAACGCCCCGCTGGGATGGATATCAGCGTTTTCTACGATCAGTCCCATGAAGTAGAAGGCGCGGTGAACGGTTTTATCACGAACTTCTTGCTGGCGCTGCTGATCGTGGTCGGCACCCTGCTGATCTTTATGGGGGTGCGCAGCGGGCTGGTGATCGCCGCCTCGCTGGCGCTGAACGTGCTTGGCACCCTGCTGATCATGAAGCTGTTCAATATTGAGCTGCAGCGTGTTTCGCTCGGGGCGCTGGTGATCGCCTTAAGTATGTTGGTGGATAACGCCATTGTGATCGTCGAGGGTGTGCTGGTTGGGCGGCAACAGGGTGAGAAGACCCTACAGGCCATTAATAACGTGGTCAAACGCACCATGTTCCCGCTACTGGGGGCGACGGTGATTGCCATTCTGGCGTTTGCGCCGATCGGCTTATCCAACGATGCCACCGGCGAATACTGTAAGTCACTGTTCCAGGTATTGCTGATCTCGCTGATGCTGAGCTGGTTCACCGCCTTGACCTTGACACCGGTATTCACCAAATGGGCGTTTGAAAAACAGAAAATGGCCGAGCCAAAACCCGATGAGCCGGTCAAATCGCCTTATGATGGTTGGCTGTTCCGCGTCTATCGCAATCTGTTGGGCAAACTGCTGCGCCAGCGCACTCTTACGCTGGGAGTGCTGGCCGCGTTGATGGTCGTCTCGGTGATCGGTTTTGGCAACGTGCGCCAAAGCTTCTTCCCGCCGTCCAATACGCCGATCTTCTTCGTCGATCTCTGGCTGCCCTATGGCACCGATATCGCCTACACCGAAAAGATTGCCGCCGAGATCGAGCAGCATATCCAGGCGCAAGACGGCGTCAGCGATACCATGGTCACCATCGGCCAGGGTGCCATGCGCTTTATGCTCACCTACAACGCACAGCGGCAATATTCCAACTATGCACAGATCATGGTGCGAGCCAAACAGCTCAACCAGATCCCCGGTATGATCGGCCAAATAGAGGGCTACGTACGCAATAATTTCCCTCAGGTGAACGCCCAGGCCAAACGCATCATGTTCGGGCCTTCGAATAACAGTTCCATCGAAGCGCGCTTTATCGGCCCCGATCCGAACGTGCTGCGAACGCTGGCGGCCAAGGCAGAAACCATCGCCAGCGCAGACCCCAATGCCGACGGAGTCATGCACGACTGGCAACAGCGCAGCAAGGTCATTCGCCCGCAGTTCTCGGATTATCTTGGCCGTGAATTAGGGGTGGATAAACGCGAAATCGACAGTGCGCTACGCATGAGTTTTGGCGGGATCGCCGTTGGCCTATATCGTGATGGCACACGGTTAATGCCGATTGTGTTAAGAACGCCGGACTCGGAGCGACTGAATGCGGAACGGTTGAACGACGTGATGATCTGGAGCCAGGCACGGCAGGCGTTTATTCCTATCGACAACGTGGTCAACGGCTTTACTACCGAGTGGGAAGATCCGCTGATCATGCGCCGGGATCGCAAACGCACCCTGACGGTTCAGGCCGATCCAAGCTCCCAGAGCGGTGAAACCTCTGCCGAACTGTTGCAACGCATCAAACCGGATATTGATGCCATCCCATTACCGCGCGGCTATGAACTGAATTGGGGCGGCGACTATGAAAGTACCAAGGAAGCCCAGGCCGGGTTGTTCACCAGCCTGCCGGTGGCCTTTGTGATCATGTTCATCATCACCGTGCTGATGTTCAGCTCGCTGAAAAATGCCGTCGCCATCTGGCTGACCATTCCGCTAGCGTTGATTGGGGTAACCGTGGGCTTCCTGCTAACCGGTATTCCGTTTGGCTTTATGGCGCTGATCGGCCTGTTGAGTTTAAGCGGCATGTTGATCCGTAACGGCATTGTGCTGGTAGAGGAAATTGGGTTGCAGCGGCAGGAAAAACCGATCCTGGAGGCCATCATCGACGCCTCTACCTCACGTTTGCGCCCTATCCTGCTGACGGCCTTTACCACCGTACTCGGCCTGGCCCCACTGCTTAGCGATGCTTTCTTCCAAAGTATGGCGGTGGTGATCATGTTCGGCCTGGGCTTTGCTACCGTGTTGACGCTGTTGGTGCTGCCGGTGATCTACAGCTGTATGAACTCCGACAAGCAAAAGGTGACGACTGAAGCTTGAGATCGCACTCTACGTAGGGGCGCCGCATGCTGCGCCCGTTTACACGGCCTCGCAATAAAGAGAGCCTCTTGCATAAATCGGGCTATTGCAAAATGCGGCATTGGTTTACTGTGTAGCCAGTTCAAAACCAAACACGGAGAAGTGCAAAGTGATTAAAGAAACAATCTTGGGATGTTCGCTGCTGTTGATCTCTGCCACTGCGTTGGCCGGTGGTTGTGATAGCCCGCGCACCCCTTATGACGTGACCTACTGCGCGGCATTGGAGATGGTGCAACTGGATCAAGAGATCAACGTGCAATACAAGAAGGTGATGGGACTGCTGACTCAACCACAAAAGCAGACGCTGAAGCAGTCGCAGATCGAATGGCTGAAAAATCGGGACAGTCAATGTAGCGACGATTCCATGATCAATGTTGGCTGTTCAAACAAGACCATGCAAAGCCGTATCGATTTTCTGAAAAGCGTAGAGCGGGAATGCAAAAGTACCGGCTGTGACAGCAAAAAACTGGCTCAGCAGCAGTAAGAGGTTCGGGGCGCCTATGCTGCGCCCCGACTAAAAAATCACTATTTGGTTAACGCGATAATGCCCAACGTCAGGCCAGCTACCGCTGCCGCCCCACCTGCAATCGCCCCGGCGGTTTCCCAGTTATCCTGAGTGGTGCCTTTCATGCAGGTATTGGTATGTACCAAACGGCCTTGGTCATCATAGACCGGTACGCAAGGTGACTCGGTAGCACACCCGGACAGTAAAACGGCCAGCAGGCCCGCAGCAATAAACTTACTCATACTCACACCTCGGCGTTCAACAGCCAAAAAAACATCAAAATGAATGAAAATCGCGCCACTGTACCACCGATGCCTATCGCGATGGATCCGGAATAGTCGCAAAATGTGTGGGGGTGAAACAAATAAATTTGGGCCTGCGATGGCAGCGTTGGCTGATGTTTTATCTCGCTGCCTTCAACACCTGACGGACTCAGCATGATAAAAAGCAAAGATGAGGGAGTTCAGCATGTTGCTCCCCCTCACCGCTAGCGCTGTTGATATTTTCTGATGGCAGGCTTGAGCAAACCGCCAAACACATTGACCAGCAAGCCCACGATGATCACCAATGCACCGATCATTTGTTGCAATGATAGCCTTTCGCCTAATAGCCATGCGGCAGAGAGAATACCGATAACCGGCACCAGCAGCGTCAACGGCGCAACGCGCCAGGTTTCATAGCGGCTCAACAGATTACCCCAGATGCCATAACCCATAATGGTGGCAACAAACGCCAGATAGATCAGCGCCAGAATGGTTTCACCTTGAATATGCACCAGGCTGTCAATCAACAGCGCTTGCCCCTCAAACAACCATGAGCACATGAAGAACAGCACCACCGGTACGGGCGTGCTCCACACCACCAGTGACATGATCGGCACATTGCGATCGCGCATAATCACCTTATTAGTGATATTCCCGAGACCCCAAGATAACGCTGCGGCCAGCGTCAACATCATGGTGGTCAGCGTGATGCCCGCCGTCGTTTGCCCAGCCATGCCCGCACTAGCCAACATAAACATACCAACGGTGGCAATCATAATCCCGGCAATATGGTTCCATTTCAGCTTTTCGGCCAGCAGCAGCGCGCCGAGCAAAATGGTAAAGAAAGCCTGAGCCTGCAGCACCAGTGATGCCAAACCCGCAGGCATGCCAAGCTTGATGGCCATAAACAGGAAAGCGAACTGACCAAAGCTGATGGTGATGCCGTACGCCAGCATCCAACGGAGAGGGATATTCGGTGGTTTGACAAACAGGATGGCCGGGAACATCACCAGCGCAAAACGCAGGCCTGCGAGTAGAAACGGTGGCATGCCATACAGCCCAACTTTAATCACCACAAAGTTCAGCCCCCAGGCCACCACCACGAACAGCGCCAATAACCTATCCTTCACTGACATCATGCATTCCTTTTATTTCCCATAGAGAGGCTGCAACCTCGTCAGGCCAGCGGCCACCGTATCAAGATGATTTATTGTTTATAGCCGAAATGTTAGCATTACCGGGCGGCATAAGATGCTGCTGCACTACCTCTCGTATTATCGCGGCTGCTGAACCCCGATAAACCGATGAGGCATTAATATGACTGACATACGTGGCCGGGCCTGGCGCCTGGTGAATAACAAGCGCAACAAACATAGTGAAATGGGGGATTTTCAACCCAAGTTCACCAAAGAGAAACGGTGGAAAATGCTCTACACCCGCTCACATAAAATAACGCGAGCGAGTCAATTAGGCATAGAGTATCCGCAGATATCCCGCGCTGTAGCCCGGCGTAACGCACTCGATGAGATCGAATAACCATGAATGTGCTGTTTGTCTGCAGCCGTAATCAATGGCGCAGCCCAACCGCAGAGCGCATGTGGCACAGAACTCCCGGCCTGACCGCAAGGTCGGCCGGGACCAGCCGTAATGCCATAAAAACGGTGACGCCGGAGTTGTTGCACTGGGCGGATATGATTTTTGTCATGGAGCAAAAACACAAAAACCGTCTGGTTGCCGAGTATCGCCGCCTGCTGGAACATAAGCCCCTGCATGTTCTCGATATCCCCGATGACTATCAATATATGGATCCCGAACTTATCACTCTGCTAGAGCAATCTACCGAGCCGTTCTTGGCGCCTTTCATCCTGAAATAAACTTGTCAGGCACATGCCCCCGTAAGCGGTGGATGGCAGTGAACGCTCTCTGCTCATCCAAATTAACCTTTCCTGAATTCCAGATTCAACGCACGGATAATCAATAGGATAACGTCATCGTAACCGTATCTTTATAGCTCCCCGCTGGCACATTCGGTTGTGATGGGTCGGTAGCATAAAAGACTCTCAATTTTTGCTCTTTGCCATTACCCTCTCCTGCTGCTTGATTTGCATCCCATATCTGAGTATGTAATTCATCTTTATATATCTGGTAACGTAAAAAAGTATCCGAAGTCTGCGATTTCATCTGGTGCCAACCAATGCTGTCGTTCCCCCCCTGAAAGCTAATGGTATAGGGCGTAGTGTTAGTACAACGCAGGGTAATATCTTGCGTTTGCGTCAGTTCCGATGAAAAGGCACCATCAAAATGCACATCTGGAGTATTGATAATGCGGCAGTCGTCTTTCAGCGTCGCCGTTAAGGTAACCGTCGGGTTGTTCTCGGCGGTCAAGTCAAGATCAGGGATCAAGGTGCGGCCAGAAGCCACCTGCCCATTGAGACGAAGAGTAATGTTGTCAGAGTAAGCTCCTGGTATAGGAGGCGATACGGCAATCTTTTTCGGATCGGTGGTTATATGCACATGCGCAACGTAATCATATGGCCCTTTGGGGATAGGCCATATACGACCTTTACCACACGTTCCCTTTGCCGCACAATCATCAGGCATTTCTCCATCGGTGACTTTCTGAAAAATCTGCGGCATCAGAGCAGGAACAGATGCATCCGTTCCCCAATTGTAGGTGATTTTCTTATTCACTGTATCGACGCAAAGCAGATTGGACCCATGATTACCAAGGCAAAAGACAAAGGGCAATAAACTTTGGTTCGCCTGATTTGCCGACATGGCCAGAAAGGAAGTCGCGCTATTATGCTGCTGCTCTACCACTAACCCGATATGCTGAGCATCTCCGCTGGTTACATCGGGAGCTTCATAGCACCAGACATGAACCGCTTGGCTGTAATCCTGCGGGGTATCGGCCAGATCCAACGGAGAAACGGAACCACCCGCAGTGAAATCGACTACTTCATCCGTCCAGCTAATATCACAGATCTTAGACCAGTTTATGGTAATAGCCCAAGTTGAAGGAACAAAAGTCAGGCTAAGCGCCAGCAAAAGGAAATGCAGGGTTATCGTGCGCATGTTTCCACCTCAATGCCGTGTTTATTTTCTGCTGAAAGCTGGAAGGAACACCGTTTTTGTCCGTCAGAAACCAGCGTATAAGTCTCGGTCATCTGTGGCCTTTTCATTGAAACCAAGTCACCATTCCCCAAGAGCGCGACGGTATGGTGATGTTGATCCTGGATCTCGCTTCCTGATGTTAAAGTCACCCCACGTGTCGGAACAAGGCGCAGCAATACTTGTTCATTCAAGTTTTGTAGGGAAAATTTCGCGCTGTAACCCGAGTTTTCCGGCACAAAGAAACTCTTCCTCACGTCGGCGATGTTCACATCTTCGGGCAAATAGGAAGGATCGATCGTGACCAGATTTTTTTCATAGGGGACGACGTCACTGATAAAACCAATCCCCTGACTATTCGTTTTGCCTTTCAAGGCTCCATCCAGGTAGTACGGGAGCCCCTCTACGCCATAGGTGTCGACTTTGACAAACGCATTTCCCACCTTTTTGGTGAAAAAGGCGCTTTGATCCATAAACACTACACTCCCCTGCAGCCCAACCCATGGCGTCAGCTCCCTGTAACCGTATGCCCCAGCACTAGCGCTGAACGCTGGCGTTTTCCAAGTGGCAGACATATCGCGATAACCCATGTCAGCATTTCTCTCGCGGCTATAATTCAGATCCCAATCAACCCCTAGCTCTGAACCGGAGTTATGCGTCAGTGAAACCACATTCGTACTGGCGTTTCTGTTGCTCTGCATATTTTGTACACCGATTCGGGTATTGCTGCCGAAAGGAAGTGAGACCCCTAGCATAAAGTTATCCGCTCGGTCCTCAGAGAAGGCTTTACTATAAGAAATCGACAGACTGAAAAGGTTAGCGACAAGGGTACTGTAAGACAGATTGGCTATTTTATGTGTAATGCCAATATCATCGCGCTGATAAATAAGCCCAGCCCCCAGGACGCCAGCCGAAGCACCAAGTGAATAAGAAGCAAAGATCTGATCCGAGGCTAATGCACTACCGTAATCAGAATCAAAACTGTCCAAATCCCGGTAGCCGCCGCTTGATCGGATGTGACTGATGTTAATATTGGCGTGCTGGAATTGTTTGGTATAACCGAGGTACTCTCTGGCACCTCGGCGCGAGTACTGCGCATCACTCATGGTAACCGTGGCATCAAGACGGCCCCAGTTATTCATATTGAACTGGAATCCGCCCCCCACCATCTTCAACCCGTCCGCCCCCTCAATATGGGAAAGAGCAGTGAGATGGTCGGTCATACCATAGCGATAGGTACCACTGAGGGCTATATTCTTGTATTGATCATCCTGCCAACCATAATTGTAGCGCAGCGCCCCAACTGAAAAATTGAAGTCGCTTAATCCAGGACGCAGCATGTCAGTCTGGATACTGTAAGGAATACGGCTAGAGACCTGCCGGCCATTCGCATCGGTGGTCACCACCGTCATTGTTCCATCACCGTTAATAAAGGGGATGTTGTTGATAACATAAGCACCTGGATCGACATGAGAACTGGCCGAACGATAGCCATTCACAAAAAAGTCTAGCGAAGAGGGCGTCGATGCAGTGCCTCTCAGACGCAGAGAGGGATAAGTGACAATATCGGGGCGTAGCGTGTAGTCCCGACGGAACTGTATTCCCCCCATATAGACACCGCCGAACCCATTGCCCGCATCGGTTTGAATGTCACCAAGTATCAGCTTTTGTGCACTGTTGCGGTTATTGAAAACCCAACTGGTATTCAGCCGCTTGAATCGGGAATAACCGTGCCCCCCTTGATGGAGATCGATATACTGCCCAGAAAGATTCACGTAGCCAAAGTGATTAAAGTAGCGCCCGTTCATCCAGGAAGAAAAATAACTATTGTGACGAGGGTGTTCATCATAAATATCGTAATCAAAAACAAAGCCTGGGGTAACATTCTCAGCATAATAGGGAGAACTCCAGCTATCCTGGATTTTTACGAGCTGTAATGGGATCCAATCTGGAGGAATACCGATCGCCAACTCCAGCGTTTTGGCATTATAAATGGCGGTGACACCGCTGATTTTTCTAATGTCCACATAGTGATCTTTCACCTGATAGCCTGCATAACGAATGTGCAGGCTGTCCAGAGTTTCTGTAGACAGAGCAATCACACTGCCATTCATGATGACCCGCTCAGGAGAGGGTAAATGTTTGCCGTTTTCGCTAATATTAACCATGAAAAGGTGGTCCTGCCCTGCGTTGTTCTGGGTGGGAATAGTGTCAACGTAGGTTGCTGCATGAACCATCGTCGTCGGTATTATGATTAGCAGACATGTCGTGATCTTATTCATTATCATTTCGCTCTCGCTCTCAGCCAGGCGCAGGAAAAATTGATGCTACTTATCTGGATGGATGAGTTTCCAAAGCGTTAGCAGCAGCTGGGATTAAATGATCATGAGGAAGTTCGAACGCCATTTTGGCATTTGGCAGAACATAGCTGACAGGAATATCCTGATGATAGCAGGCTTTTTTTCCACATTTAAAATCAATGGAGGTGATTTTTACATGCGTCTTATCAGGATTCTCTATCCATAAAGTATTTTTTTTAACAGACCAGATTAAATGATGTTTTTCTTTTGGTACACCGTCAGCACCAGGAAGAATAGTGGGTTGCAACTCTTGCCCATAGACAAACAGGGGGAGAATATATTGCATGCGGATTTTTATATTGTTCTGGGTGCTCTTTTGATTCACATCAGGCGTCGGTAACTCGTCGATAATAACCTTTAAGCCATGCTCTTTGTCACCTCTATTCTTGATGCCATATATCCTTATCGGAATCTTTTTTTTCGGTGGGATAATGGTAAAAGCAGGTACTGTATAAACCTCATTTTGTTCCGTATACAAGTTCTTCGAATCTACCTGTTGCCAGTTCAATATCCTAACTTGCAGACTAACACTTTCACTACCTACGTTTTTTAACCAAAAAACGCTGTTCTTAGCGCTACCAGTAAAAGAAATCGTGACCGGCCAGATTTCCATATTTGCTGCTGAAAAACAATGAGTAGAAAATGCCAGCATGGCAAATGAAAAAAGTAATTTATTCATGCGGTATTCCACCAAATAATTTATTTCGTATTTAGTAAGAGACACTTATAGTTGCTGTATCTGTATAATGACCGGGTATAAGTGGAGATGGAGGATGATTTATTTCCACGTCAATTTCAATTTTATTATTTAACTCATCGGGTGTGAATATAATGGGAGCTACCCATTCAATCTTCTTTCCCTCTTTCACTGCAAAAATCTGATAGGGGATCAGTTGGTCATTACCACCATCTAATGCTAACGCCCGGTTTCCCCCGTTTAAGGAGTGCTGCCCATCATCAATATCAATGGTTGCGTTAGCACCAGGTGTACACTGCAGGTTAAAATAGACTTGGCTGGAAACTGAGGATTGACCAATCAATAGATCAGGCAGATCCACAGAAAGTTTATTGCTCCCTATGAATCTGCAACCGTTGTTAATATTGGCCGTGACATCAAATTTCGCGCTGACTTGCTGACCAACCGTAGCCTGTACAGGGGAATTCATGGTGGATAAACCTAGCACCAGTATCAGGGTTGTTGAAGACAATTTGACGCCCATGACCTTCAATTACCAGCTTATTGTGGCTTTAATGGTATCCGTATACTTACCTGCTTGAGCATTTTGTGGGACCGTAGCCTTAGCATAGAGAGCGACGTCGCCAGAACTAGTAATATTTATTGGCTCATTCGGTTTGATAATATTGGTACCTTCTTGATCGCTGGCAATGATATAGGGCATTTTCGTTGTATTATCTTCATTCAACATATTATACACGTCTTTATCACCCTGTTTCCCTGCGTCTAGTGTCAATGAAGGCTGTGCTCCCGCCGTACATTGAACATTCATTTTATCTTGTGCGTTTAGTTGAGTACCTGCCGTTGCACCTGAATCAGGAAAAGCTAATGTCATCCATTGCTGACCATCAGCAACGGTGGATAAATCACTGGGCTGTTGGGCAGATTTAACAACGCAACCGGGTAATACATTCAAGGAAACTGAAATCTCACCTGAGATAGAGTTGCTATTTACACTAGCATTAGCGACTACGGAAATGGCCGCACCGAGTAAAAAGCACAAGTTTCTTGCTTTAAAAAAACGATATTTCATCACAACCTCTTAAATATTAATTAAGAATTTTCGCAAAAGACTAAATCAATAATACTTGCAATAAAACACGTTATTACCAATGAAAAAACTTGAATCGATCGTTTTTATCTATGTTGCAAGTTAGATATAAAACACAATAATCCCTTGTTTTAACTATCATTTATAGTAAATTAAAAATCCCATTGAAATCTTTAGTTTCACAAATAAAAAAAACCTTACAGGAATATGTTTTTTAAATTTACACTTTGATATACCCCCTTACCAATTACGTTATACAAAAATAGTCATCAATATCCATAAAACGGAATGATTGTTTTCATGAAAAATCAGGCCAACACACAAAAATAGACGTCAATAATAATTATCATTATTGACGTGATAATGGGATCTATTATATTAATATAGTAATTCTCATTACTGTAAATATAAAACGTATGGTCTGCCCTCCGCAGATTAGTACAGCCCAAAATTAAACGGTTGAAGTCACTTGAAGACGAGAGTGCGCAGTTCGAAGAAGCTACTCGTACATGCCATATTAGATAAGGAGGCGCTATAAGTAGCTGTGGACTGAAAGTATGACAAACTAAACGTGGTGTTGATGTTTGATATGAGCAGGGCATTGCAACGCCTTGCCTGCAAGATTACCTGAGTTAAAGCCCTATTATTGATATTTACATGTGAATATCAATAATAGATAAAAGTTCTTTTGTAGTATATGCAATATAATCTGGTTTAAATTTCCAATGTTTAGGTTCAGAAAGACTATATGCTGCAGCTACTGAGATAACATTAATTCCAAGTTCGGATTGTATGTTACGAGCAAATTGCGTATCAGACTCATGGTCACCTATATACATAATTGAATGATTTTTAGTACGGCCAAAAATTGAATTTAAACATTTAACACCACCAAATGGATGCGGTTTTTGGTAATGATTTGGAACATCATCGTAACCAACAATAGCTTTAAAAAATTCAGACACCCCATTTATTTCAAGCACTCTACGGATATTTCCCTTTGAGTTTTGTGAGCAAATACCATGAGGGATATCTTTTGATTTAATTAAAACATCTTTAATACCATCAAAAAGCACAACTTTGGTTTTATTTTTATCTTGAAACTCTGCCCACAGGCTTCCGGCAATTAACATTTCTTCATGTGACAACCCATAGTAATCAACATATAGCTCTTGCCAATTTTTAGCTCTATGATTAGCAATATGGTATAACTCTTCACTCTGTAAGCATTTGGGTAAATTTTCTTTTGTCAAATGCGGCGCGACAATGGATAGAATCTCCTTAGTGATGGAAATATTTTTGGGAACGGTATTAACCAGTGTTCCATCATAATCCCAAAGTATTGCATCTAACTTCATTGAATCAATCTCTCACTGATAGTTAATCAACCTCAATCATAGCATATAATCATATGCCATTAAACATTACCCAACATTAGACCATGCCTAGAAAATCACTAAACCCTCATCAAAATTATTTACATAGAAAGAATTATTAAAATCACTTTTAATTTAAAGTAAACAATCATCATGGATTTTAAACTGCATTTGTGGCGTTGCAGCATTGATTCTAAGTTAAACTATAGTAAGTAATGTAGCTAATTAGTAAGTGAGATGTGCATGATAATGATACCAGTGTGTAACCTTTAAAAATAAAATAAATATAATACAATATGTTAGTGGTACGCCATTTGTCATTACTTTGGAATGTTGAATGTCTTGATTTCCATTTATATTTTTTTCTTGATTTCCCTGTTTTGTTGAATGATAATTGGCTCAAAGGTAATGGTGCTCTACCTTCTCCGAACCGCCACTTATAATGAAGTTATAAAGTGGATAATGGCGCCTGATATATTATCGCTTATTCAAATAGGCTAACTTGTCAGGTATCGCCATGAGAAAATTAATAAAACCCCTTTATTACTTGATAAATTTAGAAAATAAACCATCTAAATCCATTCTTGCCTTTATTTTATCCTGTATTTATTGCCATTCCTTAGGCTCAGGAACTAGCGATAAGAAGCATTATAAAATAAAAAAACAATATGTTACAAAAACACATATATATTGGAAATTGCCATCATGAATAAATTTTTAAAAACTCTATTTTTAATAGGTACCATTCTTTTAGTTAACAATATGGTAAGCGCTTCTATGAGAGGAGTGTCAAGCCATCATCCTACCCATACAAAAACTGCAATTAAAAGGCTAGGTAGATTGTCTTTTAGAGTATCAAGCAACAGACGAAATCATTGTTTATTTTGTTAATATTATCATTAGGCTTTACATCAATGGTGATATTAACAAAAAAACATTTCCCACCAAAAAAATTTTTAGTTATATCTAAGGAGTGTATTTTGAAACTTAAAACAACATGCTATGCTTTTCTTTTCCTCATTTCTCCACTATCTGCACTTGCGGGGCAGGAGTTATCTTTAAATTCAGGGGTTACTTATATAGAGGGTAATGATGCCGGTGGTCATATCCAAATAGGATATCAATATAATTTTACAAAAAATATAGGCATTTATACTGGCTATGCTTATGGACACGCGAGTCTAGTTGGCGATACAGCCCTTATTGTTTCAGATGGTTACGCGCATCCTGAAAATATAACCTATCATACAATCCCGCTCGCCTTGCAAGCTACACTGCCTTTGGGGCATCATTCACTATTTATTCGAGCAGGGACTAACCTTTATCATGAAGATAATACTATTGATAGTAAAAACGGACTTGGCCTTTATGGCGCCATAGGGTGGAAATATTATTTTGGTGATGCGCAGCGTTGGAATATCGGTTTATCTTATCAACGTATGAAAATGCATAATTACAATGCAAACATAGGGACGTTCGATATAGGATATAGCTTTTAGTGATTAGTCAACCATTATTCCATCACAGCCCCCCTATTCTACAGAAAGCTTCCGTCCTCACGGTGAGGTCTTTTCGAAGACCTCTGGACAGATACCTCTGTAATGAAGGTGGCGCCGGGTCCGGTTGTAGAATACTTCAATGTAGCCATGCAACCTATTTCCGAATAATAAAATCCACCTAGAATTCAAAGTAGTAAAGCTTTAAACGATTTTTTCTAACATCCAAAAAATGATCACGGTCAAAATAGGCGGCATTTTTGTTGCACAGATTATAATTTTGCCCTATGATTTTTTCAAGGTGATGGTGTTCCACCTTTCCCAACCGCCGGACTGTCCAGTTCGGATGATGACGCCTGATATACATTTTTGCTTTTATCCTTAGGCACGTATGTCAGGTACACTTATGAAAAAAAATCCTGTTTTACCTTTGATCTTTTTTGCGTCTGATACCTCAGAGGAGACGCTGAAATGATCTACGTCTTTGGCCATCAGAATCCCGACAGCGACAGCATCTGCAGCGCGCTCATTACCGCAGATTGGCTGACAAATCTCGGCAAGCTCGCGACTCCTTTTAGGCTCGGTGACATTACACCTGAAACGTCGTTTATTCTGCAGCAGGCCGGCGTGGCCCCTCCTCCCTTGCTCGACGAAGACCTCAGTGGAAAACAGGTATGGCTGGTCGACTTTACCGATCTGGAGCAGGGCCCTCCCTCACTAGCCGACAGTAACATTGTCGGCATCATAGACCATCACCGACTGGGCACGGTTATGACTCAGGAACCTCCGGATGTTTGGATACGTTCCTACGGGTGCTGTGCCACGGTGATCTGGCAAATTCTTACCCTTGAAAATCCTCAGCAGATCTCTTCATCTCAGGCCATCCTGATGTTAGGGGCGATACTGAGTGATACTGTTGCGCTCACATCACCTACCACCACAGTTCATGACATCGCTGCCGTGCAGTCATTATCCTCCATAAGCCAACTCAATTATGACTCTTTCGTGAAAGATCTGCTCATCGCGAAAACAGATATTGGTGGGCAAACACCAGACGCACTTCTTAAGAAAGACGCCAAGCGCTACCAGATTAACGCCCAGTCGGTGCTGCTTTCTCAAATCGAAGTCGCAGGCATGTCAGCAATAAATGCGATACTCGCTGACCTACTTGTCGCATTAACAAAAGAGTGCCAGTCCAGCGATGTTGACATTGCGATGTTGGCTGTCACGGACATCTTTAAGAAAAACACAACAATATATTTCTCAGAAAACAATGCACTCAATCTAACGTGTCTGTCTCTTCCAGGCTTAATAAGCAGGAAAAAAGAGATACTGCCGTGGCTGACGGAGACTCTCTCAACCTTCTCGAGGTAATCAATGCCAATGTATAAACATGCACTGTTAATGCTCTGCAATGAAACCGACGGCCAATTCCTGCTTCAGAGTATCGCCAGAGGTTTTCATGAGCAAGGGACAGCAATCACCCTTGGACACCTCACTTCAGACCACCGAGAGTTAGACATTACCTCTGACTCTTTAACCAAAGACTATCAATCTGCTGAAATTATTGCGGCAAAAGCAATGCTTAGTCGGTTAGTGGAGTCAGTCAATTTTCCCGTGGATGTAAAAGAGATAGTTACGATCAGCCGCTTTAAGGACGTAGAGACCTACGTCGCCGAGGCAGGTGTGGATCTGGTCATTATGGGACATAAAAACAGACTTTTCGGGATGCTCTCTTCCCATTCAATTGAATTCGTCAACCATCTTAGCGTCGATGTGTTGATTAAGCATATTGCAACCAACTGATATTAGAGGTTTATATGAGCTTTATTATTGAAAAAATCCATGCCTGTGAGATCCTGGACTCTCGGGGTAACCCAACCATAGAAGTTGATGTCGCAACCCAATGCGGTACTGTTGCAAGAGCCTCCGTACCCTCCGGAGCAAGTACCGGTTCGCGAGAGGCTATAGAGCGCCGCGATGGTGATAAAGCGCGCTTCGGCGGGAAAGGTGTTCTTGACGCGATCGAAAGCGTTAATACTGAGATTCATGAAAGCCTTAAAGGGCATGATGTACGCGATCAGCGCGGCATCGATAACATTATGATTGCCCTGGATGGGACGGATAACAAAGCGCGCTTGGGGGCAAATGCTATTTTGGGCGTATCATTGGCCGTATCACGGCTGGCCGCTAAACTATCTCATACGCCTTTGTACCGCTATCTTGGAGGGATTGGGGCAAATCTGTTGCCGGTGCCTTGCATGAATATCATCAATGGGGGCGTTCATGCCCGCGGTCAGGGGGCTGACTTTCAGGAATATATGATTGCCCCTTACGGTGCACCAACATTCAGGGAAGCCATACGTTGGGGTAGCGAAGTATATCAGTCGCTTCGTCAGGTTCTTCTTGAAATGGGCCTGTCGACCGGTGTGGGTGATGAAGGTGGTTTTGCTCCGGCAGTTTCTTCAAATCATGAACCGCTGGAACTGATTGTCCTTGCCATTGAGAGGGCTGGGTTCCGCCCTAATGAAGATATCGTTATCTGTATGGACCCTGCCTCCAGTGAGTTTTACCGAAACGGAAAATATCATCTGCGTACGGAGAATGCCGAGCTGACCTCACAGGAGATGGCAGACTACTACCAGATGCTGGTCAAAAGATTCCCGATTGTCCTTATTGAAGATGGCCTAGCGGAAGATGACTGGGCAGGATGGAAAATTCTGCATGATAGATTGGGAGATCAGATTGAACTGGTCGGTGACGATCTGTTTGTGACCAATGTGAGGTATATTCAGCGCGGGATTGATGAAAATCTTGCGAATGCTGCATTGATTAAACTCAATCAGATTGGTTCCCTGAGTGAAACCTTTGATGCGGTTCAACTATGCCATGACAACAACTGGGGTGCCTTTATCTCACACCGCAGCGGAGAGACGATCGACAGCTTTATCGCCGATATGGCAGTGGCCATGCGTGCAGGTCATCTCAAAACAGGTGCCCCGTGCCGGGGTGAGCGTATCGAAAAATACAACCAGCTCATGCGAATTGAGGATGAGTTGGGCTCGTCAGCACAGTTTGCAGGAAAGTCAGCCTTTAAGTAACCTATTATGACAATAACCCTGGCGACCCGCCGGGGTTATTAATAGATATATATTATTTTTATGCTTACACCCGAGATGCAAAGCTTAATCGCCATAAACAGGAAAACGAACTGACCAAAGCTGCTGCCCTCCGATAATACCGATGAGGCATTAATATAGCTAACAAACGCGGCCAAACCTGGCATCCTGCAATAATCTTGTCGGGCATATATCCCCAGAAGCGGAGATTTCCCTCGCAGTGAGCCGTGTATCTTAAGCAGAAAATAGTCCCTGAGTCTGGTAATCTACCAGGCTTGAGTTCTTGGGTTTTAAGCCTTCCGGCTAACTAGCTAGGGTACAGTAAGACACTAATTCAGGATTATGTAATTGATTATAGGAATATAAAAGTATGATTACCGAACATACCGCGTTTTTCGCCAGCCCCTCCAAGCGATGTGATGATGTGTCTGCCAATGAGCGTAGAATAGCGACAAAGACGCTCTACTTATTGCTTTCTCCCGTTTTCACACTTGTTTTCATTGCATCTCTGGCTACGCCAACCCTATTTTCTATCGAGGGTGACACCTTTCTACTTGGTGTTTTATTTTTATTGATCCTTCTCCCCCTGAATTATTTATTCTTTAAAAGAATTAGCGACAACTTAAAATTAAAGCATGGAGAGGTGTACTTTAACGTCACCTCTCAAGGTGTTTTTTATACGCGATACAACGATCTTTCAGGCGGTGTAAGTCATTATCAGCTACTATGGCCAGAAGTCACAGGTTCGTTAGAGGACGGCACCAAGGCCACGATTGGCTTTCGTAATACGGGCTATAAAAATAATACTAAAAACCTGATTATCTACACCCAAACCCAATCCGGTGAAACGAAAGAAAATTTAATCCCGGTGCATGAAATAAAGAAATTCAAGCATCACTGGGAGATTACACGTGCAATACTGATGCAGATTGCCTCTCTACAACGGCCCGAACTGGTGATTTCTGAGGAGGTTTTCTATGACTTCAATGTTAACCCCTCGACGTTTGAGTTTCAGAAGAAAAGCCGACGAAGAAGGCTGGCAAATTTCGTTGGGATCACTATATCACTTATCCTCATTTTCGGGGCTTTGTATAGTGCATCTATAGGGCTTACAACGATTGAAATGAGTGGCTTCTGGTTTGTGTTGTCTCTGGCGGTTTTGTTCTTGGTTATGGTATTAATCATCGCGTTCACCGTGGTGATCTTTGAGCGCATCCCCTTCTTTAGGAATAGTTTTCCAGCGTATACCTTGGTTGCGTACAGGGCTGAAGAAGAACGACCAAGCGTTGCCATCAACGTGAGTACGCCGTAGTATGGACCGTTGATTTAAGGGATAGAGAACGATTAAGGAATTGTAACCATGCGCACTTTTGCTTTGCTCTGTTTCTTTCTCCTTTCGTTTGCTGCACTTACGCAGTCCGCATCGGCCACTGAAAATCCCAGTAACTTTTTAGCACGGATCTATGCCATCTATGGCCATGATGAGGTTACAGCCGCATTCATCGGCGAAACAGGCCCGAAGCGGATTGCTTCAAAGCAATTCATCGCGGTGTTGGAAGAGGATCAGGCGCTAACCTTACCGGGCGATATGGGCTATCTTGACGCCGACCCGATCTGCCAGTGTCAGGATTATCAGAACCTGGTGGTGACGGATATCAATATTCTCTCTAACGATAATAAAAAATCGCATGCCACAGTCACCTTTCGCGCTTTTAGAGATAGCAACCTCACGACAACCACCGAGTTTGATTTAGTGGCTGAGAATGGGCAGTGGTTTATTGACGATATTTTTGATACCAATCAGCAGAGTGTTCGTCATGCTATTGATGCCAATAATAAAGCCCTGCGTATAAAGGGGGAAACATTGCCATAATCGCTATTTGCCTTTGTCATTTGAGGGCTCATTGCGAACGCCGGACGCTATCGCGCCCTGCGCTTTTTCATCGCGCCATTGCTTACGCAAAGAAAACATTTTCTCCAGAGCACGTCGTATGGTGGCTATCCAGCCAGCTGGCCGTGGATCCGCCAACATGCTTAATGCACGTGCATAGTCAAGCGTCAGCCCTGGTGTCCAAGCCATCGTTTTTGCGCGTTTACGTATTTGTACTGCCACCCATAATTCTGGCGTCATGAGAATTTTACTCAACACCCACCAGTGGCCACGTTGTCCCCATATCTTGCTCACTACGCCTTCCAGCGCCGCTTCAAGACCCCGTGCCACACTGCTTGAGCAATTACGATGCGTGAGATTATAAGTATTGTCTTCACGATAAACTTCCCAGAACCGTTTCAGACGTTCAGCATCGTAGTTTCTGATCCGCACACGCTGGGTTGAAGGACACCATGCACCTGACTCAGTCACATAATCCGGTTGGAATTTCCCTTCAACATTATTGTCTGCGGTTGCCCGCAGCAAACGGGTAAATTGATCCGGCGACCGGTCAATATCGACCGCTGGATACAAACTGATATAAATACCTTCCGGAGATTCAAGTGCAGCATGGCCGGTGGAAATCACCCCATTTTTATCCACCGCAGCAATATAACGATCAATCACAGGATGAGGCACCGTTTTACTCTTCGAGGATCCCACAGGAGTCCAGACATGTATGGTCAGTGCAGGTTCATCATCAGCCGGAGGGCCTTCCCATTCAGTCACCAAAGGCGTGGTTACTGCGCTACTGGCTTCCTCTGCGGCCTTATTACCCAAAACCGCGGGGTTGACCTCCAGCTTTTTGACGCGCATCGCCAGCATAACCATATTCCACCCACCAAACATCAACCCCAGACCTAAACAATAAGGCACGGTGCCGACATAATGGGTCGGGTAGGGCTGAAAGAAGAAAATAGCTAACATCACTTCCAATACACCGCCAGCCACTACCAACTTCCAGTTTTTATAGCGCACGACCCCAGCGGAGACAATTTGCAATAACCCATCGGCCAAAAACAACGTGCCAAAAATCATCGATAAAATAAAGTGGCCATGGTGTTGCCCACTCAATATCAATACCGCGGCCAGTGAAAATGCGCCTCCTTTTACATAACGCAAAGTACGTTGCCCGCCAATGCCGGTATGCGCGACCATCAACGTTGCTAGCCCCTCAACCAACAACAGGAAAGCGAAGGGATGCAAAGGGAAATAAATCGCGTTATCCAACGCATCGATGAAAACGATTAAGCCCGCTAACACGCCTAACCAACCGGCAATCATCAACCCTCTCCAGCGGTTACGCAAATAATCTACCCCAAGTAAAATCATTACCAACCGAACCATGCCTTATCCCCTATCATTGTAAGGCGGTTTGTCAGATCTACGCAGAAGTGGTTTTCCAAGATGGCATGAGTATAGTTTCCACCTCTGAAATCACGCAATTTGTGTCGTTTCAAACTGCATAGGTGCAACTACACACATTTCTGTAGAAGATAGTGGGTTGATTGGGGAAACACGGGTTAAACCAAGTTGATATGGAATAGGATAAAAACGCTGTTAAATCAGGGAGTAGTTGATTTCAGTGGAGTTCGGGGAGACTTGAGATTGGAGCGGGTGAAGGGAATCGAACCCTCGTATGCAGCTTGGGAAGCTGCCGTTCTACCATTGAACTACACCCGCTTAGGTGTGCGATTGGCATTATAACCGGTTATGCGCGCCGGGCAAGCGAAGATAACGCATAACTGCCGATGTTTTAAGCGGTTAGCAACAACCGGTTCTCTTCGGGCGAAAAAAAACCGGCACAGTCGCCTGTACCGGCTTAATCACTCAGCAAACGTTACTTGCTCGGGCGCATGGCCGGGAACAGGATCACGTCGCGGATGGTGTGGCTGTTGGTCAACAGCATCACCATACGGTCGATACCGATGCCCAGGCCTGCAGTTGGCGGCAAGCCGTGTTCCAGCGCGGTGACGTAGTCTTCGTCGTAGAACATCGCTTCGTCGTCACCGGCATCTTTCGCGCTAACCTGATCGGCAAAACGCTGCGCCTGATCTTCTGCGTCGTTCAGCTCCGAGAAGCCGTTACCGATTTCACGCCCGCCGATGAAGAATTCGAAACGGTCGGTGATTTCCGGGTTCTCGTCGTTACGACGTGCCAGCGGAGAAACCTCTGCCGGGTACTCGGTGATGAAGGTTGGCTGGATCAGATGGCTTTCTGCGGTCTCTTCGAAAATCTCGGTAACCACGCGACCCAGACCCCAGCTCTTCTCTACCTTGATGCCGATTGATTCGGCAATCGCTACCGCGCTAGCCATCTCGTTCAGATCGTCGAGGTTGGTTTCCGGGCGGTATTTCTTGATCGCTTCGCGCATGGTCAGCTTTTCAAACGGCTTGCCGAAGTCGAACACCTCATCACCATAAGGCACCTTGACGTCACCCAACACGTCCTGCGCCAGCGTACGGAACAGCGACTCGGTCAGCTCAATCAGGTCTTTGTAATCCGCATACGCCATATAGAGTTCCATCATGGTGAACTCTGGGTTATGACGCGGGGAAACACCTTCGTTACGGAAGTTACGGTTGATCTCGAACACGCGCTCGAAGCCACCTACCACCAGGCGCTTCAGATACAGCTCTGGCGCGATACGCAGGTACATGTCGATGTCCAACGCGTTGTGGTGAGTCACGAACGGACGAGCAGACGCACCGCCAGGGATCACCTGCATCATCGGGGTTTCGACTTCCATAAAGCCTCGACCCACCATGAAGTTACGGATCGCCGCCATCACCTGCGAACGGATCTTGAAGGTGTTACGGGATTCTTCGTTGGCGATCAGATCCAGATAACGCTGGCGATAACGGGTTTCCTGATCGGCCAGGCCGTGGAACTTGTCTGGCAACGGACGCAGTGCTTTGGTCAGCAGACGCAGCTCGGTGCAGTGGATAGACAGTTCGCCAGTTTTGGTCTTGAACAGCTTACCGCGCGCGCCGAGGATATCGCCCAGATCCCATTTCTTGAACTGCTCGTTGTAAACGCCTTCAGGCAGATCGTCGCGTGCGACGTAGAGCTGAATGCGGCCACCCACGTCCTGCAGCGTCACGAAGGAGGCTTTACCCATGATACGGCGGGTCATCATACGGCCAGCCACGGTCACTTCGATACCCAGTGATTCCAGCTCTTCGTTTTCTTTGCTGCCGTATTCGGCATGCAGCTTGTCGGAGGTGGTATCACGACGGAAGTCGTTCGGGAACGCAATGCCGTTCTCGCGCAGCGCGGCCAGTTTTTCACGGCGTGACTGCAGCTCGTTGTTGAGATCCAACGCCTGTTCGGCGCCTTGTGCTTGTTGCTCAGACATTTCTGTTCCTCATAACCCGGCTTTCAAACTTGCCTCAATGAATTTATCCAGGTCGCCATCCAGTACGGCCTGCGTATTACGTGTTTCGACGTTGGTGCGCAAATCCTTGATGCGGGAGTCATCCAGCACGTAAGAACGGATTTGGCTGCCCCAGCCGATATCGGACTTGTTGTCTTCCAGCATTTGCTTGTCAGCATTTTTCTTTTGCATCTCGTATTCATACAGCTTGGCGCGCAGCTGTTTGAATGCCTGATCCTTGTTCTTATGCTGAGAGCGATCGTTCTGGCACTGCACCACAATGTTGGTTGGCAAGTGGGTAATACGCACCGCCGACTCGGTTTTGTTAACGTGCTGACCACCGGCACCGGAGGCGCGGTAAACGTCAATGCGCAGATCGGCCGGGTTGATTTCGATATCGATATCGTCATCCACTTCCGGATAGATAAATACGGAACTGAAAGAGGTATGGCGACGGCCGCCGGAATCGAATGGGCTCTTGCGTACCAGGCGATGCACGCCGGTTTCAGTACGTAACCAGCCAAACGCGTAGTCGCCGATAATCTTGATGGTTGCCGATTTCAGGCCCGCGACGTCGCCGTCGGACTCTTCAATCACTTCCGTTTTAAAGCCTTTGGATTCCGCCCAACGCAGGTACATGCGCAGCAGCATGCTGGCCCAGTCCTGCGCTTCGGTGCCGCCGGAGCCTGCCTGGATATCCAGATAGCAGTCCGCGCTGTCGTATTCACCAGAGAACATACGACGGAATTCTAATTGTTCCAGCTTGGCGCTCAGTTGATCGAGCTCAACTACGGTCTCGTTGAAGGTGTCTTCGTCTTCCGCCTCAACCGCCAGTTCCAGCAGGCCAGTGACGTCTTCACAGCCCTGTTCCAACTGATCGATGGTTTCGACAATGGCTTCCAGCGACGAGCGCTCTTTGCCTAATGCCTGTGCGCGTTCAGGTTCGTTCCAAACGTCCGGCTGTTCCAGCTCGGCGTTAACTTCTTCTAAGCGTTCTTTCTTGGCATCATAGTCAAAGATACCCCCTGAGAACGGCTGTCCGCTCGGACACATCCTGAATGCGGTTTTTTACCGGATTAATTTCAAACATGATTTTTTGCGTTCTTACGTTGATGTCGTCGATGGCGAAATGCCATTGGAACCGGTAATTCTAGCGGATCCAGCGGCCAGTTTATAGCGAGTTGGTCAGTTTTTGTGGGGGATCGGCGATCGGATGCAGGAATCAACATGTGGCACGTTAAGTCCCCTCTCCCTTTGGGAGAGGGTTAAGGTGAGGGGGCCAGCAGGTTAACGCGGCCAGAGGTGTTGGATTAGCAACTGCACGTTACGGTTGCCACGGAACTCATTCACGTCCAGTTTGTACGCCAGTTCCACTTCTTTGATGCTGCTGTCCGGCCACTGTGTGGTGTCGATGTTGAAGGCAATGCCGTCCAACAATGGGCCGCCACCGAGCGGTTCGATCATCAGCTTCAGGTGTTTCTCGCCCACCAGCCGCTGTTGCAGGATACGGAACTTGCCGTCAAAGGTTGGCTCAGGAAACGCCTGCCCCCACGGCCCGCCCTCACGCAGAAGCTCTGCGGTGGTCAGGGTCAGTTCCTGCATCATCAGTTCGCCATCCGACCAGATCACGCCTTCCAGCATCGCCGGATCGAGCCATTCGCCGACCAGCTCGCCAAAACGCTGGCGGAACTCGTCAAACTTGGCCTCTTCCAGCGACAAGCCCGCCGCCATCGCATGGCCGCCGAACTTCATCATCAGCCCAGGATTCAGGGTATCGAGCCGCTCCAGCGCATCACGCATATGCAACCCGGCCACCGAGCGGCCAGAGCCTTTCAGAATGCCGTCGCCCGCAGGGGCAAAGGCGATCACCGGGCGATGGAAACGCTCTTTAATGCGCGAAGCCAGAATACCCACCACGCCCTGATGCCATTCTGGGTGATACATCGCTAACCCGTAAGGCAGTTCAGTGGTAGTGCGTTCCAGTTGATCGCACAGCTCCAGCGCCTCCACCTGCATCCCCTGCTCAATCTCACGCCGGGTCTGGTTGAGCGCGTCGAGATCGTTGGCCAGCATACGCGCCTGGGCAATATCGTCGCTCAACAGCATGGCTACGCCGATCGACATATCGTCCAGCCGCCCTGCCGCGTTCAGCCGTGGCCCAAGGGCAAAGCCGAGATCGCTGGCCGCCAATTGCCGCGCATCGCGGTTGGCCACTTCCAGCAGAGCGCGAATACCTGGCCGACACTTGCCAGCCCGGATGCGGTTCAGCCCCTGATACACCAGAATACGGTTGTTGGCATCCAGCGGCACCACGTCCGCCACCGTGCCCAGCGCCACCAGATCCAGCAATTCGGCCAGATTAGGCATAGCCAGCGCACGCTGTTCAAACCAGCCGCTTTCACGCAGCTTGGCCCGCAAAGCCAGCATCAGATAGAAGGCAACACCAACACCGGCCAGGGATTTGGAGGGAAAACCGCAGTCACGTAGGTTCGGGTTAACGATCGCCTCTGCCGCAGGCAAAGTATCCCCGGGTAGATGGTGATCGGTGACCAGCACCTGTATTCCCAAGCCGTGCGCAACGTCAACGCCCGCATGCGAGGAGATACCGTTATCGACCGTGACGATCAGCTCAGCACCCCGAGCCGCCGCCTGTTCCACCACTTCGGGGCTCAGGCCATAACCATCTTCAAAACGGTTGGGTACCAGATATTCGATGGAGCTACAGCCCATGCTGCGCAAGGCCAGCACCGTCAGCGCGGTACTGGTGGCGCCGTCGGCGTCAAAGTCACCCACCACCATGATGCGGCGGCCATCGGCCAGTGCCTGCTGCAATATCGCTACCGCAGCATCGATACCGCTCAACTGCTGCCAAGGCAACATGCCCTTGACGCTACGCTCCAGTTCCTGCTCGCCCTTAACTCCGCGCAACGCGTATAAACGACGTAACAGGGGGGGCAGGCTGGCGGGTAAATGGCTGGCATCTGCCGCCTCACGGCGGCGTAATTGGGTTTTAATACTCACCGTGACTTATTTCGTGGCTGCGGAGGCTGCATGCGCATCCAACATCGCGGCCATCTCTTTCGGCCCTTGGTAGCCAGGGACAACCATGCCGTTTTTCAGCACGATAGCCGGGGTGCCGTTGATACCAAACTGTACGCCCAGCGCATAATGCTGGCTGATATCGGTTTTGCAGGTTGCCGGAGACACCGCGTCGCCCTTCATGGCAGCATCGAAGGCTTTAGCCCGGTCTGCGGTACACCAGATGGAACGCATATCTTTCTCTGCCTGAGATTCCAGCCCCTGACGCGGGAACGCCAGATAGCGCACGGTGATCCCCAGATCGTTGTACTCTTTCATCTGCTCGTGCAGCTTGTGGCAATAGCCACAGGTGATATCGGTAAACACGGTGATCACGTGTTTCTCTTTCGGCGCTTTGTAGACGATCATCTGATCTTTCAGCGCTTCCAGACGGGTCATCAACAGCTGGTTAGTCACGTTGACCGGCTCACCGCCGCTGACGTCATACAGTGGCCCTTGCAACACGTGTTTGCCATCTTCCGTCACATACAGCGTGCCGCCTTCGGTCAATACGGTTTTCAAACCGGCGACCGGCGAGGGTTGCACGTCTGCCTGCTTAATGCCCAGGCTACCTAGTGCTTTCTGAATGGCTGCATCGTCAGCATGGGCCGCGCCAGTAACCGAAGCCACCAGCAGGGAGAGCAGCATTAAACCTTTTTTCATTCTTCCAATCCTTTCGATCCCTGCGCGTCAGGCGCGCGGGTGATGCTGTTGATGTAGCTGTTTCAATCTTTCAGTGGCTACATGAGTATAAATTTGTGTGGTTGAGAGGTCGCTATGCCCCAATAACATCTGTACGACACGAAGATCGGCCCCATGGTTCAGTAAGTGGGTGGCGAAAGCGTGGCGCAGCACATGCGGAGACAGCCGTTCGCTGTCGATTCCCGCTAGGATCGCATAGTGTTTAATCCGATGCCAGAACGTCTGGCGGGTCATTTGCTGGCTGCGGTTGCTGGGGAACAGCACATCCAGCGTCTGGCCGTTCAGCATCCAGGGCCTGCCGTGTTCCAGATAATTTTCGATCCAGTACACCGCTTCTTCACCCAACGGCACCAGGCGCTCTTTGTTGCCTTTACCGATCACCCGCACCACGCCCTGGCGCAGGCTGACATCGCTGATGGTCAACCCCACCAGTTCCGACACGCGCAACCCGGTGGCATACAACACCTCGAGCATAGCCTTGTCACGCAGCTCCAACGGTTGATCGACGCAAGGTGCCTGTAGCAAAGCCTCAACCTGGGCTTCGCTCAGATCCTTGGGTAACCGCTGCGGTAATTTGGGCGAGGCCAGCAACGCGGTGGGGTCATCCGCCCGCATTTTTTCACGGTTGAGATATTGGAACAGGCGGCGCATCGCGCTTAACAACCGGGCTGAACTGGTCGCTTTATATCCCCCCTCCACCCGTTCGGCGAGAAAGGCCTGTAAGTCCAACGCTTCGGCCTGTAACAGGCTGCGGTTGTTGAGGGCCAGCCAACCGGCCAGCGCCTGTAAATCGAGCCGATAAGAGGCCAGCGTATTCTCTGCCAGATTGCGTTCGATCCACAACGCATCCAGGAATTGCTCAATCAGCGCACTGTCTTGCTGTTGCACGCGGTCCTCTCTTGGTTACGTTTATGCCACAGGCATTATGCCTTAAGGTATACTCGTTGCAATTCTACCTACGGCATTATAAATGGTTTAAACATGAAGATTGGTCTGTTTTACGGCTCCAGCACCTGCTACACCGAGATGGCGGCAGAAAAAATCCGTGAGATTCTGGGTGAAGACCTGGTCGACCTGCACAACCTGAAAGACGTTTCCCCCAAGCTGATGGAAGACTATTCCATCCTGATCCTGGGTATTCCAACCTGGGATTTTGGTGAGCTGCAAGAGGATTGGGAAGCGATCTGGCCGCAACTGACTGAACTAGACCTGAAAGGCAAGATCGTCGCCATGTACGGGATGGGCGATCAGTTGGGTTATGGCGAATGGTTCCTGGATGCGCTGGGGATGTTGCACGACCAGCTTGCCCCACAGGGCGTGCAGTTTATCGGTTTCTGGCCGATTGACGGGTTTGAATTTACCAGCCCCAAACCGCTCAGCGCCGACGGCAAACACTTTGTTGGCCTGGCGCTGGATGAAGTGAATCAATACGACCTGAGCGAAGAACGCCTGCAACAGTGGTGTGAACAGATCCTGCTGGAGATGGAACCTCTGCTGTAACGCAACCGGCGCAGCATGCTGCGCCCCTACATCACGAACTCCGAGCTAAATTTGTAGGGGTCGAACATGTTCGACCCGACAATCTTACTTCCACAATCTGAAACGGCTATCGCCATTACTGGCTGGCGTCTCAGCGGTTTCTGGCTCGGCAGCGTTGCCCTTCAAGCGAGCCGGGTCGGCCACCTGATACCAGTCCAGCTTACGTGTCAGCAGCATAATGCCTGCCAGCACCCCGAACAGCAGCACCGACCCTAATACCAACGCGTTATCTTCTGACTGCAACAGCATATACAGAATGCCATACAGCAGTAGCAGACTGGCGGCGAACAGCATGCCACGGCGCATCCCGCGCAGCACGGCGCTGAGGTAGAAGGCAATCAGTCCACTACAGGCCACGCTTGCCAGCAGGTAGGCTACGTCGAATCCCAGATGTTCCGAGAAAGCCAGCAGGATAAGGTAGAACAGCACCAGCGCCGCCCCCACCAGCAGATACTGGATTGGGTGCACCCGCAGACCGGTCAGGGTTTCGAACAGGAAGAACGCCATAAACGTCAGCCCCAGGAACAGCACCGCATACTTCACCGCCCGCTCGGTCAGTTGATAGTGATCGACCGGTTCGATCAGGCTGGTGGTGAAGGTCGGCAGCTTTTCCTCTTCCATAATGCCGTTGTCATACATGAAGGCGCTATTGATGTTGTTGGCAAACCAGGTGCTGCGCCAGCGGGCAGAGAAGCCTCTATCGGTCACTTTGCGCTCATCCGGCAGGAAGTTGCCAAGGAAGTTCGGGTGCGGCCAGTTGCTTTGCAGCAGCAGTTCGGAACTACGCCCTACCGGCACCAGGGACAAGCTGCTGGTCCCTGCCAGGTTCAGTGTGAAATCCGCCGTCAGCCCTTCTTTCTGCAACGAGGCTAGGGCCAGTGGTGCATGGATCCCCTGAGAAAGCCCGCTGACCAAAGTACCCGGCTCAAACTTGGCCTGCTGTTGAATGCCGTTGAGGGCAGAAATGCTTTTGATACCGCGAGAATCGCTCAATGACACCATCAGGAAGGGTTGGCCGACCGTAATGTTGCTATGCTGCAAATCCTCCAGATCGGGTTGGCCGAATTTCACCTGGAAATCCAGTGGCCCCTGATACACCTGAGTCTGGTAGATACCCAGCTTGCGGATCTCAACGTTGGGCCTGCCATTCACCACCAAGGATTCGGGTAAGACAAAGCGTTGATAGCGGCTGGTCTCTATCTTGATTTCACCTTTTTCATTCTTCTTCTCTTCTCGCAAGGTGTAAGGGATCACGATCACTGGCCCAAGAATACGCTGCGCCCGGCTGGTGCTTTCACTCACTTGCCCCACCACGCTCTGGCGATAGCCGCTGCGTTCCTGTACCACATCCATGAGCATGCCCACCGGGATCATCATCAGGATCATCAATCCCAGCAGAGTGGTTATTTTCCAAAACAGTACCGATTTAAACATCGTGGCAGACTCCTTGTAGGTAATGTCGCTACGATAGAGTCGGCAAGTGAAATCAGAATGTGGTTATGTGAAGAGAAGGTGAAGTGCGGGCAATAAGTTGTAATCAGAGAGGTAAAGTGAGGATAGCCTTCGCGCCGGTGGGTTGCAGGTTTTGCAAACGGATGGTGCCACGATGCAGGCGCGCCACTTCCTGCACAAAGTTCAGGCCCAGGCCGCTGCTCTTGGGTTTATCTTCCCGCGCCAGGGAATAGAAGCGTTCAAACACCTTATCCAGCGCATAGTCGGGTATGCCGCTGCCGGTATCGCAAATGGTGATCTGGTAGTGATGATCTAACCGCTCGCCATCAATACTGACCGAGCCACCAGCAGGGGTGAAGTCCAGGGCGTTATCCAGCAGGTTGCTCAGCGCCTGCCCCAGTAAAAAGGCATCCCCGGTCAGTGAGGCTTCCGCTAACTCTCCCAGTTTGATCGTGACACCACGCTGCGCGGCCTGTGCTTCCTTACCCGCGACAATCTGCCGGACTAACGGCACCAGCGCTACCGCAGCCAGTTCCAAACCGGGCCGGCTTTCTAACTGCGCCTGCACCAACAGCTTATCGACCAATTGCTGAATGCGGGCGCTCTGCTGTTCGATGTTGGTCAAAAAGCGTTTCGCCGTCGCCGGTGGCGGTGATTCCTGCAAGAGTTCCGCCGCGCCACGGATCGCCGCCAGCGGGCTTTTCAACTCGTGAGTCAGGGTATGCACATACTGCTCAATATAGGCCTTGCCCTCCAGCTTCATGCGCATGCTTTCCAGCGCTTGCGCCAGTTGGGTCAACTCAACGCTGCCCATGCGTGGTAACGGCACCGCCTCGCCGTGCGCCACTCCGTCGGCATAGCGAACCAGACGGTTAATCGAGCGGTTAATCCACCAGACGAAGCCCAGGCCGATCGCCAGCGCAATCCCCAGAAGCACCGCGCCCGCCAGCAAAATACGCCGTTCGCTGCGGCGGATCACCGGAGCCATGGTGCTGTTGGGCTTGCCGACGCTCAACACGCCGATAATCTGCCCTTGCTCTACCACCGGTGCGGCGACATACATCACCGAACTGCTCTCATCTTCGGCAATCGTTCGGGTGCTACGCGCACCGTATTGGCCACGTAATGTCAGATAAACATCGTTCCAGCGGGAGTAATCCTGCCCCAGCGCCTGGCCCGATGAATCGAAAATCACCTTGCCGCGCCCATCGGTAAGATAGACGCGATATTCGTTACGATCTTTGCGGATCCCGGCGATATTGGCCCCGATCGGCCTCTTATTAAGCTGGGCGATAGCCTGTGCTAACTGGCCTTTTGCCGCATCCCCATGTCTCATATCCAGCCGCGCCACCTGCGCCAGCAGGTTGGCAGTATCCACCAGAGTGCCTTCGGTGGCACGCCGTACGCCAGGTTTGACCTCCTGAACGAAAATGCTCAGTACGAAATAGCCCGCCACCGCCACAATCAGGAAATAGCCCAACAGCAGGCGCAGGCCAATCCTCATGGCTGGCGGCTCACGCTATAGCCTAAGCCACGATGGGTATGGATCGGGGGTTCTGCGGCGTCGATCGCCCGCAGTTTGGCCCGCAGCGTTTTGATATGGGTATCGACGGTACGATCCAGGCTCTCTTCCGCCTGGGCCCAAACGATATCCATCAACTGCTGGCGGGAGAACACCCGGCCAGGCGCTTGCAACAGGGTTTTCAACAACAGGAATTCATAGCGGGTCAGCGGCAGCGGTTGTTGGTGGTAGCAGATCGTGGCCCCCTCTTCATCCAGGCTGAAGGCACCAAAATGATAGAGCGTCGGCTGCTGCAAGCGCTGCTGTTTGTGTAGACGCCGCAGGATCGTGCGTACACGAGCGCTAACCTCACGCGGGGAAAAGGGTTTGGCGACATAGTCATCGGCACCGATTTCCAGCCCGATCAGGCGATCGAGCTCGCCGCTACGGGCGGTAAGAAACAGGATCGGTAAATCCGCCGCCTGCGCCAGCAGCCGACGGCAAAGCTCAAAACCGTTGATATCGGGCAGGCCGACGTCGAGGATCACCAACGCCGGTAAGCCCTGTTGCAGAGCCTGCAAAGCAGGCTCGCCACGTTCAAACCAACGCACCTGAAAGCCTTCGCTCTCCAGGGTATAAATCAGCGTATCCGCAATGCTGGGCTCGTCTTCTACCAGCCAAAGCAGCGGTTTCATTATGCGTCCTCGTCGGTAGCGGATTGTTCAAACAACAACCGCTGACGCAGTTGGCGCCAATCCGCTTTGCTCATGGAATCCGAAGCCAACCACAGCCGATGACGTTTCTTGCCGTCGATCTGCTGAAGCGACAGCAAAATACCGAACCCGGGCATCCAGGGCTTGTTCACCATCAGCCATTCCTGGCCATGCCACTCAATCCGGCGTTCAGCCAACAACCGCAGTTCTCCCTGCCTGGATGCAATGCGCTTTTGGCTGCGAATGCACTCAAACACCACCAACGTCAACAGCACCAACCAAATCGGGCCATAGCCTTCCGGCCACGGGGCGATCAGGATCAGCAAAATCAGCAGGCCGTGAGTCAACAACGAGATTAACTGGGTACGCCAGGAAACGCGGACATCACATCGCCACTGGGCCACGGGCTTTATTTCGCGTTTGGATCAGGGACACCATTCTCTGCAGATCTTGATCGTGCGGAGCGCCATGATTCATCAGCCAGTTAAACAAATCGGGGTCGTCACATTCGAGCAAGCGGATGAATACGGCCTTGTCTGCATCACTCAGCGTATCGTATTCATGTTCGAAAAACGGCATGATCGAGATATCCAACTCGCGCATGCCGCGGCGGCAGGCCCAGTGAATACGTGCTTTATTATTAATATCCATGTTGTTATGACTAACCTCTTTTCGGCATGGCTTGCCATGCTCTTGGGCAACCGACACTTGGTATGGCAACGCGCGCGCAATTTAATTCCGTCAGCCAACGATTTGGGTGCAATTGGGTCTCGTTGGCCGTAAGCGCCTAGAGTAACAATTTGACATACTCGCCGGGAAGGGCGTTCACCCAACAAAACGTAAAATGTCAAAAAAAGCGCTGCCTGGTAATAACTGTTTGCAAAGCCAGCCACCTCTTTTACCATGGTAGCAACCCCAACAGGTATGCTAAACATGCAGCAGGAACCGATTATGGCGTTCAATATTCCTTTTCCACCCCGTCAACCTTCCGCCTCTTCCCATCTGCCACTGACGCTGATCTCACTGGAAGATTGGGCCATGGTGCAGTTGAGCGGGCCAGACACGGTAAAATATCTTCAGGGCCAGGTAACGGTTGATATCGACAAACTGGCGGCCGATCAACACGTGCTGTGCGGCCATTGCGATGCCAAAGGCAAAATGTGGAGCAATCTGCGTTTATTCCACCGCGGTGAAGGTTTTGCCTATCTTGAGCGCCGCAGCGTGCTGGAAAGCCAACTGGCGGAAATAAAGAAATACGCGGTGTTCTCCAAAATCACCATCGCGGCAGACAGCGATGCGGTGCTGCTGGGCCTAGCTGGCCTTGAGGCGCGGGCCGCATTGGCGAAGGTGTTTAGCACCCTGCCGGATGCAGAACATCAAGTGGTGCAAGACGGCGATACCACCTTGCTGCACTTTGCGCTGCCAGCAGAACGTTTTGTGCTGATTACCACGGCAGAAACCGCCGCTCTGCTAGCTTCCAAGCTGGAAGGTCAGGCTGAACTGAACGACAGCCGCCAATGGCTGGCACTGGATATCGAGGCCGGTTATCCGGTGATTGATGCTGCAAACAGTGCGCAGTTGATCCCTCAGGCGACCAATCTACAGGCGCTGGACGGGATCAGCTTCAGTAAAGGCTGCTACACCGGGCAGGAAATGGTAGCTCGTGCCAAGTTCCGGGGAGCCAACAAACGTGCCCTGTACTGGCTGGAAGGTAAAAGCAGTCAGGTTCCACAGGCGGGTGACGATCTGGAGTTGAAGCTGGGTGAAAACTGGCGCCGTACCGGCACCGTATTGGCAGCAAGCTCGCTAGCTGACGGGACACTGTGGGTGCAAGTGGTAATGAATAACGACCTGGAGGCGGACAGCGTGCTGCGCGTACGCGATGATGCCAGCAGCCAGTTAGCCATCAAGCCTCTGCCTTACTCACTGGCAGAAGAAAAGTAAATGGTTTGGCCGCAGGCATCGCGCCTGCGGCCAGACGAGTTATTCGTCCAATTCCCCATCACGCGGCACCAGATAAATCAGCACCAGCAAAATAGTGACAAAGAAGCGGAAGGCATCGGGCACCCCGTTCCACTGTTTTGACATCCACATGCCAAACCACTCACCACCAACCGACATAAAGGCCACCTGCCAGGTGAGGAAGCCTAACGTCAACCCTGCGATGGCAAAGGTCTTGGCACGGTTAAAGCTGGCCGCAGGCAATTTCAGGCCGCACAGCAGGCGGATCCCCCCAATCCAACACAAAATAGCGGTGAGGGTTTCCAACGCAATAATGCCGATATACCCCACCTGATGCAGCCATGGCGACTGAATGGAACGATAGGTGATAGTGGCATTAGGGAAGATCGTATCCATCATAAAAACATGGCGTACGAAAGCGAAGTTGGTGTCGTAATCGGTGATATTGCCAAAGGCCACCAGTGAGGCAAATAGCGCGATAGCGCAAACCAGCAGGGCTTTGGATAAACGAACGATCATAGTGAAGAGTCCTGGGTAATGATTAAAGGCACCGGGAGGTGCAAATACCCCATAGATCTCAAGATGCAGGTCAGCCAGCAGCAAGCGCAGCCAACCCCCTGCGACTTGAAAGCGAGGGGTTTGGCGGGCTCAGAAATAAAGCTAAGGCTTGCTGGATACCCGAAAGAAACAAGCGCCTCTTTTTAACCCAAAAGAAACGCTTTGGCAATATATCGACAACAGATGGGCGGATTATACGTAAAGGTAGATCGCCATGAAGTGGCACACACTGCCGCCGAGCACAAAACCGTGCCAGATCGCATGGCCAAAGCGGAAGCGTTTCGAGGCGTAGAAAATCACCCCTAGCGTATACACCACGCCCCCCACCGCCAGTAAAGTGACTCCACCGACGTCCAGGCGCATTGCCAACTGGTAGATCACGATCAGCGATAGCCAGCCCATGGTCAGATAGGTCACCAGCGACAGCACCTCGAAACGGTGCGCAAATGCCAGTTTGAAGATCACGCCGAACAGCGCCAGCCCCCAGATCACCACCATCAGCCCTCGCGCCAACGGTGAGTCCAGCCCCACCAGCAGGAACGGCGTATAGGTTCCGGCGATCAGCAGGTAGATAGCGCAGTGGTCAAATTTTTTCAGCCAGTGTTTGGCTCTCTGATGTGGAATAGCATGGTACAGCGTGGAAGCCAGGAACAGCAGGATCATACTGCCGCCATACAGGCTATAACTGGTAATGGCCGTTACCCCAGCGCCGTCGTTTACCGCCTGAACCAACAGCAGCACCAGGCCGACAATCCCAAACACCAAGCCAATACCGTGGCTAATGCTGTTGGCAATTTCCTCTGCCCATGGATAAGCCGTGGCGGGCAACTGGTCGGCCCCGACTTTCACTTCGTCCTTTTTCCCCATAACGCGCAACTCCTCAAAACAACGCATATTGTGCGAATTAACCGCAAATGAGATTAACTGAGAACGATTCCAGTGTACACGTGTACGCTAAAATAAAACTGTGTACGCTTGTAACACCACGCTAACATCGAAATCCTCAGCCCGCTGGGCTACAATCGATATGCTTTGCACCCTATGGATTTCAGTTACGGCTGGAAGACGGCGGGTATCCCATCATTCACCTCGAGGTTCGTACCATGTCATCCGCTGTACCCGCGTTAGACTTTGGCTCCATGACTCAAACTATCCAGTTTCTGATGGAAATCGACAAACTTAAAAGCGTGCAACGCCGTACCAAGGTGATGGGCACCCAACGTCAGGAAAACTCGGCCGAGCACAGTTGGCACTTTGCCATTGCGGCTTTGAGCCTGGCCCCTTATGCCAGCGATGAAGTGGATATTCAGCGCGTGATCCAGATGGCCCTGCTGCACGATATCGTCGAGATCGATGCCGGTGACGTTATGGTTTACGATCTGGCGGCACGGGCGGCGATCCACGATCAGGAAGTGGCGGCGGCAAAACGGCTGTTCGGGATATTACCTGAACCTCAACGCGGGGTTTTCACCGCGCTGTGGCAAGAGTATGAAGCAGGCGAAAGCGCCGATGCCCGTTTTGCGCTGGTGCTGGATCGCTGCATGCCAATGCTGATGAACCTGCACAACGGCGGTCAGAGCTGGGTAGAAAATGATATTAGCCTGCAGCAGGTATTGGACCGTAATACGATGATTGCCGATATCCATCCTGAGCTGTGGCAACATTTGGAGCAGCATTTGCAGGATGCGCAGCGTAAAGGCTGGCTGAAGTAATCGATGAGGGTAGTGCTGTCAGTTATTTTGATAATCAACACGCCCCTCACCCTAACCCTCTCCCAAAGGGAGAGGGGACTTAACGTGCTACATATCAGCTTCTGTATTCGTCCCCTAAATCGCCCCGTTAAAGATTAACACCTATACCTGATTACGACTCAGTACTAGCTCCCTCTCCCTGTGGGAGAGGGTTGGGGTGAGGGGATACCGCAATTGCCGTGCTTAACGACCGCCAGCGGCTTCGATAAAAGTGCCGGTGACGTAGGACGCCGCATCGGAAAGCAGCCAGGCAACAGCTTGCGCCACTTCCTCTGGCTGCCCCCCCCGCTGCATTGGCAACGCCGCCTTCACCCGATCTACCCGCCCCGGCTCTCCTCCGCTGGCATGCATCTCGGTATAAATACAACCTGGCCTTACACAGTTGACGCGTATCCCCTGTGCCGCCACTTCCAACGCCAGACCGGTAGTCAACGTATCCACAGCCCCTTTTGACGCCGCATAGTCGATATATTCCCACGGGGCCCCCAGACGCGACGCAGCGGAAGACACATTGACGATCGCTCCGCCCTGCCCACCATGGCGTAGCGCCATACGTTTTACCGCTTCGCGGCAGCAGAGAAAATACCCGGTGACGTTGGTCGTCAGCACCTTATTGATCCGCTCGGCGGTGAGTTGCTCAATGCTCGCCTGTTGGAACAGAATGCCCGCGTTATTGACCAGAGCGCCGATTGGCCCCAGCGTGGCCTCCAATTCAGCAAACATCGCCACCACTTCTGCTTCTTCAGCGATATCGGCTTGCAGTGCCTGCGCCTTGCCACCCTGTTGGCGGATTTGCGCCACCACCTGCTCAGCCGCCTCACTATCGCGCAGATAATTGACGCCCACCGCATAGCCTTGTTGGGCTAATAATAATGCCGTCGCGCGGCCTATCCCACGGCTGGCACCGGTCACTAACACTACTTTTGTCATTTCTGTTCCTTAACTGCGCTTAGTCGCGGATGCGGATAACGGAGCGGGTATCGCTTTTCTTGTTGATATCCCACGCCTCGGCAATATCGGCAAAGGCATGTTCCTGGGTATCGACACTGATTTTTCCTTCCGCTGCCAGTGCAAGAATATCGGCCACGATGGTTTTTAATTGCGGGATCGGCGGGAAGTTGCCCGTGCCACTACCCAGGATCTGCAACTGCGTACTGCGCAGCACCGCCGCAGGCAAACTAATGGTAGGCCCAGCCATGGAGCCTACGTTCACTAAGCGGATGCCCAGCCCACCAGCATGAGAGGAAAGATCGTGATTATTGAAGGTCGCCAGCAGTGCCTCCGTAGCGGGCCCCCAGATATAATCCACCACCACGTCATAGCCTTGCGGCCCGGCAGCGGCGGTAAAGGCTTGCTGTAGTTCAATACCCTCAAGGCTCAGATCCACCGTGGCATCCACTGCTAACGCATCCAGTACGCTCTGCCGCCGTCCAGCCGCGACAATTCGCCCGGCACCGGCCTGACGCGCCGCCGCAACCGCCAGCTTGCCTGAGGTACCAGTCGCGCCAATGATCAAGACGGTTTCCCCTGGCTGAATATTGGCACGCCAGAACAGCGGCAACCATGCCGCCAGCGCCGGATTGATCAACGCTGCGGCGGTCGCATCATCCAGCGCATCGGGCACTGGAACCGTCCATGAAGCAACGGTACGCTCGGCCAATGCGCCGTGTGGCTGGCGAAAAGAAGCAAAGTACACCCGCTGCCCATCTGGTGTTCTGCCTACACCATCGGTACCGGGGACAAACGGCAGATCCTTCGGGCTGGAGTAGTGTTTACCAGCCACAATGGCGCGATCCAACTGTTTGATACCGGCAACCATCACTTCGATAGCCACTTCGCCGTCTAATGGCTGTGGGGCAGCAAAAACGCCTAACTGTGGTGCCTGACCTAACGTATTAACGACTGCCGCTTTCATACCGTTTCCTTGTTCGTTCGGGTGACCCGTTACTCAGTGAACAGCAATCACTGTGGAGCTGCAATAAAAAAGGGACACGGCATCATGCAGTGTCCCTCGATCATCATTTTGGCAGATGGTGTTATTCGTAGTCGCTCATCGGTACGCAAGAGCAGAACAGATTACGATCGCCGTAGACATCATCCAGGCGCTTCACACTCGGCCAGTATTTATTCTCACGTACGCCAGCTATCGGGAATACCGCCAGCTCGCGGCTGTAAGCATGCTGCCAGTCGCTGACCAGTTCCGCCTGCACGTGCGGTGCGTTAACCAATGGGTTGTCTTCCAGTGGCCATTCGCCTTGCTGCACGCGGTCAATCTCACTGCGGATAGCCAGCATCGCATCGATAAAGCGATCCAGTTCCACCTTGTTTTCCGACTCGGTCGGTTCAACCATCAGCGTGCCTGCCACCGGGAATGACATGGTTGGCGCATGGAAACCATAGTCGATCAGGCGTTTGGCGATATCCATCTCGCTAATGCCGGTCTCTTCTTTCAGCGGACGAATATCCAGAATACATTCGTGCGCCACGCGGTGATCGCGGCCGGTATACAGCACCGGGTAAGCATCTTTCAGGCGGGTTGCGATGTAGTTGGCATTCAGGATTGCCACCTGGCTGGCCTGCTTCAGCCCTTCCGCGCCCATCATGCGGATATACATCCAGCTGATCGGCAAGATAGAGGCGCTGCCGAACGGTGCGGCAGAAACCGCGCCCTGCTGGGTGGTAACGCCATCAATCTGCACCACGCTGTGGCCTGGTACGAAAGGTGCCAGATGAGACTTCACGCCGATAGGTCCCATGCCTGGGCCGCCACCGCCGTGAGGGATACAGAAGGTTTTATGCAGGTTGAGGTGCGATACGTCCGCGCCGATATAGCCCGGCGTGGTGATCCCCACCTGCGCGTTCATGTTGGCTCCATCCAGGTAAACCTGGCCGCCAAACTGATGCACGATCTGGCACACTTCGCGGATGGTTTCTTCATACACGCCGTGGGTTGACGGGTAGGTCACCATGATGCACGACAGGGCCTCCCCGGCCTGCTCGGCTTTCACCCGCAGATCGTGCAGATCGATGTTGCCGTTCTTGTCACAGGCCACGACCACCACGCCCATGCCCGCCATCTGGGCAGAAGCAGGGTTGGTACCGTGCGCCGAGCTTGGGATCAGGCAGATATTACGCCCTGCCTCATTGCGGCTTTCATGGTAGCGGCGGATCGCCAGCAAACCGGCATATTCGCCCTGTGCGCCCGAGTTAGGCTGCATGCACACCGCATCGTAACCGGTCAGTTGCACCAACCATTGGGAAAGCTGCCCAATCATCACTTGATAACCTGCGGCCTGCTCCGGCGGACAGAACGGGTGAAGTTCAGAGAATTCAGGCCAGGTGATCGGGATCATTTCCGCAGCGGCGTTCAGCTTCATGGTGCAGGAGCCCAGCGGGATCATCGCCTGGTTCAACGCCAGATCTTTACGCTCAAGACGGTGCATATAACGCATCATCTCGGTTTCGCTGTGATAGCGGTTAAACACCGGATGCGTGAGGATCGGATCTTTACGCAGCATTGCCGCCGGGATCGACTGGCTGTTTTTGCTCACGGCGGCATCCAGCGCATCGATATCCAAACCGTGGTTATCGCCGACCAACAGGGCAAACAGCGTCTGCACATCTTCACGGGAAGTCGCTTCATCCAGCGTGATGCCGACTGCCCCGTGGATATCGGTACGCAGGTTGATGCCAAAGCCCAGCGCACGTTCCAGCACCGCCGCCTTGTCTTTCACTTCCACGGTCAGCGTGTCGAACCAGGTTTGATGGCGCAGTGTCAGGCCCGCTTGTTGCAGGCCAGCGGCCAGAATATCGGTCAGGCGATGGATACGCCCGGCGATACGTTGCAGGCCTTGTGGACCATGGTACACCGCATACAGGCTGGCGATATTGGCCAGCAGCACCTGCGAGGTACAGATATTCGAGTTGGCCTTTTCGCGGCGGATATGTTGCTCACGGGTTTGCATCGCCATGCGTAGCGCGGTATTGCCGGCAGCATCGCGGGACACCCCGATAATACGGCCAGGCATCGAGCGTTTGAATTCGTCACGGCAGGCGAAGAACGCTGCGTGTGGGCCACCGTAGCCCATTGGTACGCCAAAGCGTTGCGCAGAACCGAATACCACGTCGGCCCCTTGCTTGCCCGGTGCCGTCAACAGCACCAGCGCCATGATATCGGCTGCCACGCTGGTGATGATTTTGCGCGTTTTCAGCTCTGCCAACAGGGCGCTGTAATCGTGCAGTTCACCAGTGGTGCCAACCTGTTGCAGCAGTACGCCAAACACGCCTTGCAGCTCCAACACCTTCGCCGGTTTGTCGACGATCACGTCAAAGCCAAAGGTTTCGGCACGGGTACGTACCACGTCCAGCGTTTGTGGGTGCACATCGTCAGCCACAAAGAAGCGGTTGGCGTCTTTCAGTTTGCTGGCACGTTTGGCCAACGCCATCGCTTCTGCGGCAGCGGTAGCTTCATCCAGCAAGGAGGCAGAGGCCAGATCCAGCCCGGTCAGATCGAGAGTCAGCGTCTGGAAGTTGAGCAGCGCCTCAAGGCGGCCTTGCGACACTTCCGGCTGATAAGGGGTATAAGCGGTATACCAGCCTGGGTTTTCCAGCATGTTGCGCAGGATCACCGGCGGCGTCAGCACCGCGCTGTAGCCCATACCGATATAGGATTTGTAGCGCTGATTCTGTGAGGCAATCGCCTTCAGTTCGGCCAGCGCCTGATGTTCCGTGGCCGCATCGCCTACCGGCGGAGGCCCTGGCAGTTGGATATCGGCTGGCACAATCTGTTGGATCAGCGCGCTGAGCGAGCGAGCGCCCACGGCTTCCAGCATCTGCTGCTGTTGCTCTGCGGAAGAGCCGATGTGGCGCTCGATGAACGCTTCGCTGTGTTCAAGTTGGCTGAGTGTCTGAGTCATTGCTACAAATTCCTGAATGCTTGCGGGGTACGGGATATAGCCTGAACTGCAAAACGCCCCACAGGTAGGTGGGGCGTGATAGTGATTATTCGTCGATGGAGGCCTGGTAAGCACCAGCATCTAGCAGCTTGTCTAGCTCTGCCGCATCGGATGCCTTGATGCGGAACAGCCAACCTTCGCCGTATGGCTCGCTGTTGACCAGCTCCGGGGAGCTTTCCAGTTCGCCGTTAACCGCGATGATCTCACCGCTGATTGGCGCGTAAATATCGGAAGCGGCCTTGACCGACTCCGCAACGGCACAGTCATCGCCCGCGGAAACCGTGGTGCCGACTTCCGGCAGATCGACAAAGACCATATCGCCCAGCAGTTCCTGCGCGTGTTCGGTGATACCGACAACATATTCACCGTTGCCTGCGTCACGCACCCACTCATGGGAGGTGGCGTATTTCAATTCTGTTGGCACATTGCTCATTGGCCTGCTACTCCTTCGAAGAATAAAAACTAATTGATCAGTGACTTACCGGCACGTACAAAACCTGGCTTACAGACTTTCACAGGCATTTCACGGTTACGGATCTGTACGATAGCCTGCTCACCGATACCGGCCGGAACCCTTGCCAACGCAATGCTGAAGCCCAAGGTTGGTGAGAAAGAACCGCTGGTGATCACCCCAACCTGGGGTTGACCGTTCGCATCGGTGAAATGCACCGGCAGCTCATTACGTAATACGCCTTTTTCCGTCATGATCAAGCCGACCAGTTGTTCGGTGCCATTTTCGCGCTGCTGTTCCAACGCTTCACGGCCGATAAACTGACGATCCTGCGGTTCCCAGGCAACGGTCCAGCCCATATTGGCAGCCAGTGGTGAAACGCCTTCGTCCATTTCCTGGCCGTAGAGGTTCATACCGGCCTCCAGGCGCAGGGTGTCGCGGGCACCCAGTCCGGCAGGTTTGACCCCAGCGGCCAGCAGTTTCTGCCAGAAATCCACCACCTGCTCTTTCGGCAGGGCAATTTCATAGCCCGCTTCGCCGGTATAGCCGGTGGTAGCAATAAACAGGTCACCCGCCTGCACGCCGAAGAACGGCTTCATGCCTTCCACAGCCTGCTTCTGTTCTGGGGTAAATAAGGTGGCGGCGCGCTCTTTGGCCTGTGGACCTTGCACCGCAACCAGCGCCAGATCGTCACGCACCGTCAGCTCAACGTTGTACGGAGCCGCATGCTGTTCGATCCAGGCCAGATCCTTTTCGCGGGTGGCGGAGTTCACCACCAGGCGGAAATAGTCTTCGGTAAAGAAATAGACGATCAGATCGTCGATCACGCCGCCGGACGCATTCAGCATGCCGGTATACAGCGCTTTACCAGATTGAGTGAGTTTGGCGACATCGTTCGCCAACAGGTAACGCAGGAATTCACGGGTACGAGCACCGCGCAGATCCACGATGGTCATATGGGAGACATCGAACATGCCGGCATCCTGACGCACGGCGTGGTGTTCATCAATCTGGGAGCCATAGTGCAGCGGCATCATCCAGCCATGAAAATCAACCATGCGCGCACCGCACGCCACGTGCTGGTCGTACAGTGGGGTTTGCTTTGCCATCTTTTCCCTCTTTCCACTCAAGTAGCCGAAGACAGGGTGTTATTACGCAATAAGGCGGGTGTAGCTCGCGGGCCTGATTGCGCGAAACACGCTGGCTGCTCAACACAAATTGCCTCGCCAATGGTCAACGACGCAAACGATACCTTTGCCCTGACGTTAACACCGAACGCCCCTATTAACCATAAGTTAAAATAGGCTCGACCGGGTTCAGGGTCGGTAAAATGCCGCGTTAGTTTGCAGAGTTTTTCACTGGAAAAATGCGCTTTGAGGCACAAAATTAACAATTAAAGCGGCAAAAATCCGAAGTTATATAACAAACAGAGGCTGGGATAGAGAATTTCGGTTTTTGATAACCGACCATGGAATTAGAAAAAGTAATGGGAAATTCTGCCTGAAATTAGAATTTCTCAAACGAAGGGAGGTATAAGGGAAATCGATGACGGGTAAACATGCAGATTAGCGGGCGCGGCATGTGGCACTCCCTACGACGTAGTGAATCGGTCAAGTTTATGCCGCAACGCCATGGTTGCTGAAATATTCGGCCGTGGGGGCGCGCCGCATGCTGCGCCCGTTTGACAACTACACTGGTTTTAGGCGAGCCAGTCCGGCAGATCGTTAAGCCCCATGGCCTGCCGCACCAGTTTCGGCTTCACGCCCGGCAGGCTGTCTGCCAGCCTCAAGCCCACGTCACGCAGCAGTTTCTTCGCCGGGTTATGGCCTGCAAACAGTTCGCGGAACCCTTGCATGCTCGCCAGCATAACTGCAGCACCGTGCTTGCGGCGGCGCTCATAACGGCGCAGATACAGGTGTTGACCAATATCCTTGCCCTGACGTTGCAGGCGCTTCAGCTCGGATATCAACTCGGCGGCGTCCATAAAGCCCAGGTTTACGCCCTGCCCGGCCAGCGGATGCACGGTGTGTGCCGCATCCCCTACCAGCGCCAGACGATGGGCGGCAAAGCTGCGGGCGTATCGCCCGGTAAGCGGGAAGGTCAGCCGCTCGCTTTCGAGCTGGCAGTTACCCAAACGCATATCGAAGGTCATTGCCAGTTCCCGGTTAAAGGCTTCCGGTTCCAGCTGTTGCAGCCGTTCAGCTTCTTCTGGCGCAACCGACCAGACGATCGAACTCAAATGCGGATCGCTAAACGGCAGGAAGGCCAGGATCCCTTCGCCATGAAACACCTGGCGGGCCGTGGCCAAATGGGGATCTTCGGTGCGAATGGTAGCCACCAGCGCGCTGTGGCGGTAGTCCCAGAAGGTCAACGGGATATCGGCGTGCTGGCGCAGCCAGGAGTTGGCTCCGTCGGCCCCGATCATCAGTCGGGCGGTTAACATGCGGCCATCTTCCAGTGTGACGAAGGCGTCATTTTCCCCCCATGCCACCTGTTTCAGCGCGGCCGGAGCGAGCAGCGTCACATCGGCCAAGGTGGCGGCCTTGTGCCACAGCGCCTGCTGGATCACCTCGTTTTCAATGATATGGCCGAGATGGCTGAAACCACATTCGTCGCCGCGAAACGCGATCTTACCGAAGCTGTCACGATCCCAGACTTCCATCGCGTTATACGGGCTGGCGCGCAGGTTGCGGATCTCATCCCACACGCCAATGCTTTGCAGCAAGCGCTCGCTGGCGGCGTTAATGGCAGATACGCGCAAAGCGGGTTGTTCTGGCAACGGCGATAGTTCCGGCTGCCGTTGTTCCAGCACCGCGACGCGCAGGCCACTTCCCTGCAAGCCGCAGGCCAGTGCCAATCCCACCATACCGCCACCGGCGATAATCACATCAAATGATTGCATGCTGCTTGAGTTCCTTAAATTTGCCCCTCACCCCAACCCTCTCCCACAGGGAGAGGGAGCTGATTTGGCGACTTTTATCAAAATATTGCCCCACTTCGGCAAGGCAGGTAGGGCAAAAATTAGTGTTCATCCCAACTTCGGCCTCACTCTATCCCACTAGGGAGAGGGAGTTGGTACGGTGACAACAGTCAACATTCTGACCGACTTCAGCACATAGCTAAGGGAAAAATTAGCGTTCAACCCAACCTAACGTGCGTTTGGCAAAGGCATCGCGCATGGCCGGTAGCTGCTCCATTGCCATCAGCCCCAGATTACGCCCGGCGACCAGCGGCGCGTAGCTATTGGCAAACAGGCGGATCAAACCGTCGGTGACGCCAATAGTCGCCTGCTGATCCTGTTGCCGACGTTGCTGATACTGGCTCAATAACGCATAGGCACCCAAATCGGTGCCAGCCTGCGCGGCTTCTGCCAAGGTTTCCGCCAGCGACATCACGTCTCGCAAGCCCAGGTTGAATCCCTGCCCGGCGATCGGATGCAGCGTCTGCGCCGCGTTGCCAACCAGCGCCAGACGGTGGCTAACGTGCTGATTGGCCTTCAGCAGGCTAAGAGGGTAACTGTGGCGCTTACCCGCCTTCAGCATCTTACCCAGCCGCCAGCCGAAGGCCTGTTGCAGCTCACTGAGAAAACGCTCATCACTCCAGCTATCGACCTGTTCACGATTTTCCCGCGCATGGCACCAAACCAACGAACTACGCCCACCAGACATCGGCAACAGCGCCAACGGCCCGTAGCGGGTGAAGCGTTCGAACGCCCGACCTTGCGGAGCCTCAGCCGTCGAAACGTTGGCAATGGTGGCAAACTGCGGGTAATCACTCTGCTGCCACTGGATATTGCAGACCTGCGCCAGCGCCGAACGTGAACCGTCCGCCGCCACCAGCAACTGGCCCGTCAGGCGCTGCCCGTTATCCAACTGCACTTCAGCACGATCGGCGGTGCGCAGCACGTCGACCACTTTGGCCGGACAATGCAGAGTGACCCCAGGAGCCTTCGCCAGCAGAGCAAACAACCGCTGTCCAGCGTCGTGCAGTTCAATCACCTGCCCCAACGCCTCCACCTGATAGTCTTGCGCGTGCAGGTTCACAAAACCGGCATGCCCGCGATCGCTGACGTGGACGTGAGTGATTGCCGTGGCACAGTCCCGCAACGCAGCCCAAACGCCGATACGAGCCAGCTGTTGGCAGGTTCCCTGCGCCAGAGCGATAGCCCGTGCATCAAAACCTGGATGCGCACGATCGTCCGGCCGGGTGGCCTCCACCAGATCGACGGCCACCTTGCCCTGCGTCAGTGATGAAATCGCCAGCGCCAACGTAGCGCCAGCCATCCCACCGCCCACAATGATTACGCTCATGTTATCTGGCCGCCGCCATCAGGGCTTCAATCGCGTCGGCATCCTTCACCACGCTGGCGGTCAAATTCTCATTGCCGTCTTGGGTGATCAGGATGTCATCTTCGATGCGAATACCGATACCGCGATACTCCTGCGGCACATCGGCATCCGGTGCGATATACAGGCCAGGTTCTACCGTCAACACCATGCCAGGCTCCAGCACGCGATCGCGGCTCGCTGAGCCATAGTGGCCCACGTCATGCACATCCAGCCCCAACCAATGGCTCAGGCCGTGCATAAAGAACTGGCGGTGTGCCTGCTCGGCAAACAGCTGTTCCACGTCGCCCTTCATCACGCCCAGCTCAACCAACCCGGCGATCATGATGCGCACGACCTGATCGTTCACTTCGCGAATGCTGATCCCCGGTTTAAACATTTCCAGCGCCTTGTTGATCGACGCCAGCACGATGTCATATACCTCACGCTGCGGCTTGCTGAACTTGCCATTAACCGGGAAGGTGCGGGTGATATCGCCGGCATACCCACGATATTCACAACCGGCATCAATCAGCACCAAATCGCCGTCACGCATTTCACACTCGTTCTCGGTGTAATGCAGGATGCAGCCATTCTCTCCGCTGCCGACGATGGTGTTGTAAGACGGGAAACGGGCTCCCAGGCGATTAAACTCGTGCAGGATCTCCCCTTCGAGCTGATATTCGAACATGCCCGGGCGGCACTTTTCCATCGCACGGGTATGTGCCATTGCGCTGATCTCACCGGCGCGGCGCATAACGGCAACTTCTTCTGCCGATTTGAACAGGCGCATGTCATGCAGCCAAGGACGGTAATCCGTCAGGGTTGCAGGAGCTTCCAGATTCTGACGGAAGCCTTTACGCAGTTTATCCAGCGCGCCGAACAGGATTTCATCGGCATAGGCATATTGCCCCTGCGCGTGATACACCACGTCCAGGCCGTTGAGCAGCAGGTGCAGTTGATCGTTGATTTCGTCGAAGGCCAGCGCGCGGTCTACACCCAGCTTGGCCGGAGCCGCGTCTTGCCCCAAACGGCGGCCAAACCAGATTTCTGCCGTCAGATCGCGTACGCGGTTGAACAGCACGCTGTGGTTATGAGTTTCATCACTCTTCACCAGGATCAGCACCGCTTCCGGCTCGTTGAAACCGGTCAGATACCAGAAATCACTGTTCTGACGATAAGGATATTCAGAGTCTGCACTACGCGTCGCTTCCGGTGCGGCAAAAATCACTGCCGCGCTGGCCGGAGCCATCTGTGCCAACAAAGCCTGACGGCGTTTATGAAATTCCTGCTGGGTCATCACATCTCCTGAAATCGGTTTATGCCACCTGCTGAACGCGGTCAGTAGGGGTTATCAGCGCTCTCGGCCAACGGACGTGGGATCCGCCGGTCAGTGCAACGTTGGCCTTTTATTTTCCGGGGCCGTCGGTTTCTGGCGGGTAAATTCAGTATGGCAAAGCAGCGCAGCAACGCGCACGTACTCCACCACTTCTTCCAGCGACTGTTCCAGTTCTTCCTGGTCTTCGCCTTCGTCATAACCCAGTTGAGCGATATTACGCAGATCGTCGATCGCCTCGCCCACTTCATCTTTCACCTGCGCCAGCTTCGGCTGCATCATGCCCAGCCCCAACAGGAAGTGGTTTACCCAACCTGCCAAGGCATCCGCACGGTCAAACACGCTGACGGTTTCGCCTTCCGGCATCATCAGTTGGAACATGAATTCGTCATCTTCCAGCGTATCACGAGTGATTTCATGCAGCTGCTGTAACGGTTGGCTCAGCGCCTGCGGGAAGGCAATACCCTCGTTGGTCAGATCAAACACTAGCGTCTGCCAGCTGGCGTCACGGTTGCCGCCGCACAGCAGGCCACTGATCAAACCGTGCATCTCAGCGGCGGTCAAAGCAACCGCCTGCTGGTTAAGAGCCACGGTCAAAGATTGGTAACTTGGAAATGTATTCTGTATAGACATGCGCATTCGTCATCGTTGGCAGGATAAGTTCGTGTTATGCTACCACCAAGGTCCGTTGGTATACCAGTTGAGGCAACACCTCAGTGGCTAGTTATAATCAGCGCAGTCCGGGCAAACGTACGGTAAATACGCATTTTGCAACCGTTTTTTGTCTGGTAATGTTAGGCGCGGTAGATTACAACCAGGTACTGAAAAAGTGTTGAATCTTGGTACCCAGGTATATATAGTGACGCCCGCTTCGGCAGCCCGGCAATGGCTGACCGGTGCTGGCGCGAAATTTAGGCAGGAAGGTGGCATGTCTGCACAACCGGTAGATATTCAAATTTTTGGCCGCTCGTTAAGAGTCAATTGCCCGCCAGAACAACAAGATGCGTTGAACATGGCAGCAGAAGATCTTAACCAACGGTTGCAAGATCTTAAAGTTCGCACTAGAGTCACAAATACAGAGCAGCTCGTATTTATCGCAGCATTGAACGTCTGTCACGAACTTGCTCAAGAACGCTTGAAAACGCGTGACTATGCGGCCAATATGGAACAACGAATTCGTATGCTGCAACAGACCATTGAACAAGCACTGCTTGAACAGGGTCGCATCTCTGAACGTCAGGATGCACAATTCGAATAACTTAAGTTGCTGGAGTTGAAGGCTCCGGCAATGAGTGAAAAATTTCTCTGAGATGTTTGCCAGCGGGCCAGTCCCCTGAGCCGATATTTAGTACCAACAGAATGTGATGATCCACGATCGGTGTGCATGCTCGGCCCGTCCGAGAAGCCTTAAGATTGTGACAGCACGTTCACCTTGAACCATGGGTTCAAGGGTTACAGCCTGCGACGGCATCTCGGAGATCCCTTCACCTGCGTTTTCAGTGTGTTAACTCACCACTACTGGCGAATCTAACACTATGTCTTTGCAACCTCAGTTCGCTCAGCAACGCCAACTCATCCGTAACGAAATACGTCAACGACGCCGTGCCTTAACGCCCGCTCAACAGCATGGTTTCGCCCAGCAAATGGCCAGCAATATTGCGCAGCATCCACGCATTCAGGCAGCCAGGTACATCGCGGCGTTTCTCTCTTTTGATGGTGAACTAGATACTGGCCCGCTGATCGAGCAGCTGTGGCAACTGGGTAAACAGGTTTATCTGCCGGTTTTGCATCCGTTCAGCCCCGGTAACTTGCTGTTCCTGCATTACACCGCGCAAACATCACTGGTTAGCAACCGCTTCAACATTCTTGAGCCAGCGCTCGATGTCCGCCACGTCTTGCCGGTGTCGCTGTTGGATGTGGTATTGACGCCGCTGGTCGCCTTCGATTCGGCAGGGCAACGTCTGGGGATGGGCGGCGGGTTTTACGATCGCACCTTACAAAACTGGCAGCACGCAGGCCCCTATCCGATGGGGATTGCGCACGATTGCCAACGGGTTAGCGCCTTGCCGGTGGAGCAATGGGATATCCCTCTGCCAGAAATTATTACCCCGTCACAAAGCTGGGCCTGGCCGCTCTCCACATAGCAAAAGGCCGGATTGCTCCGGCCTCAGATGGTTCGTCGTAGGGGCGCCGCATGCTGCGCCCGTTGTATGGCCAGTTAGAGCAACAGGCGGGCGCGGATAGTCCCTTCGATCGCTTTCATACGTTGCAACGCGGCATCCGCACGTTCGGTTTCCGCTTCGATATCGATAACCACGTAGCCGATTTCCGAGCTGGTCTGCAGATACTGGGCCGCGATGTTCACCCCTTCTTCGGCGAAGATCTGGTTAATCTGCGTCAGGATACCTGGGCGGTTTTCATGAATATGCAGCAAACGGCTGGCGTTCGGGCCATGAGCTGGCAGCGACACCTCTGGGAAGTTGACCGCAGACAGCGTTGAGCCGTTATCGGAATACTTCGCCAGCTTGCCAGCCACCTCATCACCGATGTTCTCCTGCGCTTCCTGGGTTGAACCGCCGATATGCGGCGTCAACAGCACGTTATCGAACTCGCACAGTGGAGAATTGAACGGATCGCTGTTGGTTGCCGGCTCTTCCGGGAACACGTCGATTGCCGCACCGGCCAGATGGTCGCTCGCCAAGGCGTTACACAGTGCCGGGATATCCACCACGGTGCCGCGTGAGGCGTTGATCAGGATCGCACCTGGCTTCATCAGCGCCAGCTCTTCGGTGCCGATCATGTTCTTGGTCGACAGCGTTTCCGGCACGTGCAGCGTGACCACGTCGCTCATATTGAGCAGATCGGACAGATGGCGCACCTGTTGGGCATTACCCAGCGGCAGCTTGTTCTCGATGTCGTAGAAGAACACCTTCATCCCCAGGCCTTCCGCCAGGATGCCGAGCTGAGTCCCGATATGGCCGTAGCCGATGATCCCCAGTTTCTTGCCCCGTGCTTCATACGAGCCCACGGCCAGTTTCTGCCACTGGCCACGGTGTGCCTTGGCATTGGCCGTTGGGATCCCACGCAGCATCAACAGCAGCTCACCCAGCACCATTTCGGCCACGGATCGAGTATTGGAGAAAGGCGCGTTAAACACCGGAATGCCGCGTTTGGTCGCCGCTTTCAAATCAACCTGGTTGGTGCCGATACAGAAACAGCCCACCGCGACCAGCTTCTCTGCAGCCGCGAAGACTTCCTCGGACAGATGTGTGCGCGATCGGATACCTACGAAGTGTGCATCGCGGATCGATGCTTTCAGCGCTTCGGTGTCTAACGCACCTTTGTGATATTCGATGTTGCTATATCCGGCAGCACGCAGGTTATCTACGGTGCTCTGATGAACCCCTTCTACCAACAGGAACTTAATCCTGTCTTTCTCCAATGATACTTTTGCCATTTACCCGACCCTATAATCAGACTTCAGAAGCGGCTGTTTTCCCCTTTATACCCGCCATCCTTTAAACCACACGACGGGGATAGCTTTCAAATTGCCACCACACTGGCAGCAACCCAAAATCAACAGCACGTCCCTCCAACATAACAAAAATAACGCGCCCGGCAATACAAACGATTGCCTGCCCGTTAGCACAAGGCTCAGCGATGTCGGTGCTTTCTGGTGGAAAATGCCATTGGGAAAGATTTAGGCAGAAGCTTAACGGAGGTTATTAACGGAATGTGACATATGTCACCAAATTCGTCGATTTTGAGAAAAGATATTTTAAGACAAGAATTATGACGGGCACGGTTAAAGGGCGCAGCATGCAGCGCCCCTACTTAGTGAACAGGCTGGGATTGCTCAACCTGTTAACGGCCAGATTATCTGACCACTTTTTTTACGCCATCCGGCGTGCCGACCAGTGCAACGTCCGCGCCACGGTTGGCAAACAGACCCACGGTAACCACACCAGCGATGCTGTTGATCTTATTTTCCAACGCGATAGCGTCAAGGATTTCCAGGTTGTGCACGTCCAGGATCACGTTGCCGTTATCGGTTAACACGTTCTGGCGGTATTCCGGCAGGCCGCCCAGTTTGACCAGCTCACGCGCTACGTAGGAGCGGGCCATCGGGATCACTTCTACCGGCAGCGGGAATTTACCCAGCAAATCAACCTGCTTGGTGGAATCGACAATGCAGATAAACTGACGGGCAATGGCAGCAATGATCTTCTCGCGGGTCAACGCTGCGCCACCGCCTTTAATCATCTGCATGTGGCCGTTGATTTCATCGGCACCGTCCACGTAGATATCCAACGAATCCACTTCATTGCTATCGAATACGTGGATCCCCAGGCTTTTCAGCTTGGCGGTCGACGCGTCTGAGCTGGATACCGCGCCTTCGATCTGGTGTTTGATCGAACCCAACGCATCGATAAAGTGAGCCGCAGTAGAGCCGGTGCCCACGCCCACGATAGTGCCAGGCTTCACGAATTCCAATGCTGCCCAGCCTACCGCTTTTTTCAGTTCATCCTGAGTCATGATGTCTCATTGCCTATATACGAAAACGTGTGCGTATTATAGGGTAAATCACTGACGGCAACTTAGGCTAAAACACACTTATTTAACCTGACGCACATTTCTGCCCTTCCCTACGGCGCCCGCACTGAAAAGAGCGGCGGGATTTTTTCACCTGAGAAAGTGCAAAAATGTGGCATAGTGCCTGAATCAATTTACTAAAAGGGATCTTCTCTCCGATGAAACGCCCAGACTATAGAACGCTGCAAGCGCTGGACGCGGTGATCCGTGAGCGTGGCTTTGAGCGCGCGGCACAAAAACTTTGCATCACCCAATCGGCGGTATCCCAGCGCATCAAACAGTTGGAAAACCTGTTCGGCCAACCGCTACTGGTACGCACCGTGCCACCGCGCCCAACCGAGCAGGGTCAAAAACTGCTGGCCTTGCTGCATCAGGTCGAGCTGCTGGAAGAGGAGTGGTTAGGGAATGACAATGGGGTCGATACGCCGCTGTTGCTGTCACTGGCGGTCAACGCCGACAGCCTGGCAACCTGGCTGTTACCGGCGCTAAAACCGGTGCTGGCCGATTCTCCTGTACGTCTGAATTTGCAGGTGGAAGACGAAACCCGCACGCAGGAACGTCTGCGCCGGGGGGAAGTGGTGGGTGCGGTGAGTATCCAGCCGCAGCCGCTGCCGAGCTGCCTGGTCGATCGGTTGGGCGCGCTGGACTATCTGTTTGTCGCCTCGAAAGCCTTTGCCGATCGCTATTTCCCTAATGGCGTGACCCGTTCTGCCCTGCTGAAGGCACCGGCGGTGGCTTTCGATCATCTCGATGATATGCATCAGGCGTTTTTACAGCAGAACTTCGATCTCTCGCCGGGCAGCGTTCCCTGCCATATCGTTAACTCGTCAGAGGCATTTGTTCAGTTGGCACGGCAAGGCACCACCTGCTGTATGATCCCGCATTTGCAGATTGAGAGAGAGCTGGCTAGCGGAGAACTGATCGACCTGACTCCGGGCCTGTTTCAGCGCCGTATGCTGTTCTGGCACCGCTTTGCGCCGGAGAGCCGCATGATGCGTAAGGTCACCGATGCGCTGCTGTCTCACGGGCATCAGGTATTAAGGCAGGATTAAAGGCGCGGCATAACACCGCGCCATGGCAAGAGATTGCTTACTGCGCGGCGTTGGTTTTCAGCTCGAATACCACGTCCACCTGATCGTCAAAGTGAATACTTTGCTGTTCGTAAGTCTGAGCGGCATCGCTTTCCGGTGCCGCAGAAGCGGCCTTAAACATGCGCGCGACCGGCATCGGCTGGTAGTTGGCTACGTGATAGCGAATGCTGTACACCGGCCCCAGCTTGGCCTTAAAGCCCTGCGCCAACGAGGCGGCTTGCTGAGTGGCGTTTTCAATCGCTTTCTGACGCGCCTGCTCGCGATAAACCTCTGGCTTGGCCACCCCAAGCTCAACCGCACGAATTTCGTTCAAACCCGATTTCAGCGCACCGTCCAACAGCTCGTTGAGTTTATCCAACTGGCGCAAGGTCACCTGCACCTGGCGCACGGCCTGGTAGCCTTTCAGCTGCGATTCACCGGTTTTCAGATAGTCATATTCTGGCTGGGTACGCAGGTTGGCCGCATTGATATCTTTCTTTTCAATGCCGTTTTTCTGCAGGAAGTCAAAATACTGCGCTACGCGTTCATCAACCTGTTTTTTCGCCTGGGCGGCATCTTTGGCAGAGACGCTGACTTCGATCGCCAGTGTGGCAATATCCGGGGTGGCGTCTACGCTGGCCGTGCCGGAAGTGACCACATGCGGCCCTTCAGGTACTTCTGCTGCCTGCAGCGCCAGAGGTAACGTGCCTAATCCAATCATTGCGGCCATGGCCAATGCTTTAAGCTTCACAGTGTCTCCTTGAATGACGAAATGCTTGCCTTCAAAGCTAACACATCCTGCCGCCCTTGGAATTCGGATTAGTGACAAAGGGTAGCGTTGTCCTGAAAAAATTGAAAAATCGCATCACGGAAATTGCGTTTTCTGGTAGGAAAGGGGCGTAAGATCTGCGACAGACGAAGCAACGCCTCCATCTACCGATTACGCAACTCACTTAAATTGCATAAATAACCCCATCAAAAGCTAAAACGTCATTGGCATGATGAAAAAGCATTACGGAGTTCAGCCAAAAAAGGTTGGAGCGGAATTCTTGAGGTTCTTCATTGTGAAGAACCTATCAGGAAATCAAGTGAGAAACACACCTTTTAACACGGTATTAACAGCATCAGAGTTTGTCACACCTTCATGCTGAGCCTGTTTTAACTTGGATTTACTGATAATAAAAACATGTTGTTAAAAACAGTATTGACACAGTATCTAAAATCCGTAAATTAGGCATCAACAGCGGCACATAAAACAGCTCGCTGTTAATATAAAGAGCAAGTAGCATGTACTTTTAATAGGGTTTTAGTTTTTTGCGATAAAGGCTACGAAATATTTTTGTATGGGATAATCGCAGTTGGGTAGAGTAGCAGGCTCACGCGATAATGTTTTAAGGCCATGTAGTCAGTATCTATAATCGCAAAGTATGTATGTTAACGCGATGGTGTAAGGCTTTGATTTATAGTTTTTTGATGTTGCGTGTTGTTGAAAGAATGTTATCGCAACGAAAGTAAGGCTACGCATCAATTATTTTATATCGCGAGGGGAGATGTACTAGTTTAACCTACTCAATCTTGGATGTTTCTTCGGATTAGCAGGCGTTATAAACATCAGTCAGTATAGGGAGGATGATATAGCTATCTTTTATCACCCAATATTATCTGTGATAAACAAGTGCATTTAGAGCAGTACCAAAATCAGTAGTATCAAGTTATGTAAGTTGATTAATGTTAAATCTTAAGTTTGTAGTACCCTAAAAGCCCTGACTGCAACGGTCAGGGCTTTTAGCTTTCATGGTTCAGCCAAGTTTCGTGTTCCGTACGTACAGTCATTGAAAAGATAAGTCGCTGTACACGTGTGAAAAAAGTTAGTGAAGTTAATGCTTGCAAAATTAATCAGTACGTGACTATTATGGTTCATCGGTTTGGAACACAGACCTTATGAAAGCAGTTTTAGTAAAGCAGTCCTCAGTCCAAGAGCTATCCATAGATATCCTTCTTCATGAGCCTCCTCCTAAGTGCCCAATAAGTAAATCTCTGCAAAACAGGCCATGTTCGCCACATTGAGTGGCTCAATATTAAAGGAAGTATCTATGTCTGATAAAATGACTGGTTTAGTAAAATGGTTTGATGCAGGTAAAGGTTTTGGTTTTATTACTCCTGCTGATGGCAGCAAAGATGTCTTCGTGCATTTTTCTGCGATCCAAAGTAACGATTTTAAAACGTTAGATGAAGGGCAAAAAGTAGAATTCTCTATTGAGAATGGTGCCAAAGGTCCTTCCGCTGGTAACGTTTTTGCGCTTTAACGACCGATAAGTTTGCTAGAGCTTGCAATAGCGATGAGGGCAAATAGCCTGAGCAGTTAAGCCATAGTGATAAAAAGCCCGCTCTCGTAAAGCGGGCTTTTTCGTATAGAAAAATCAAGAATATGATTAAAATACTAATATGGTTGGCATGGCCGATTCTTACCAATTAGCGGTTAGCCCATGCCAGGCCAATTGCAGTGCAATGACCCACATCACCAGCCCGACCAGAACGTTGATAATACGTTGTGCCGTCAGGGTTTTCAGCCACGGAGCCAGCCATGAGGCCAGCAATGCCAAGGCAAAGAACCAGACGACCGAAGCACTGACCGCGCCAAGGGCAAACCAGGAACGAATGTCTGGCGTCAGTTGCCCTCCCAGGCTGCCGAGCACCACAAAGGTATCGAGGTACACATGCGGGTTCAGCCAGGTGACAGCCAACATGGTCACCACAATGCGCCAGCGGTTTTGCTTCATCTCTTGCGCCGTAGCCAGTTCCATATGTTGACTAAACGCGGTGCGGAAAGCCCCCCAGCCGTACCACAGCAGGAAAGCAACGCCGCCCCAGGTCACCAACGCCAATAGCATAGGTGAACTGCTGAGCAAGGCGCTACCGCCAAAAATACCGGCGCAAATCAGAATGATATCGCTCAACGCGCACAGCGAGGCGGTCATCAGATGATAATGGCGACGGATCCCCTGGTTCATCACAAACACGTTTTGTGGGCCAAGCGGCAGGATCATCGCGGCGCTCAAGGCAAAGCCTTGCAGATAGATGGCTAACATGGTGTTCCTTCTGGAAATATCAGCGCCGGGAAAGCGGCGTGTGCTGTTCAACACGCGCATCATACGAAGAGAAAATTATTAGGGGAAATGGATATTTCTAATCAGGCATCAGTAATACTAATGCTCAATCATTACGGCGATGATCGATCCACTCTTCAATCTGGATCGGGAAGACATCCGGCGCCTTTCTCAACATCCGCCGCACCAGATCCAGCACGGTATGTTGCGATAGCGCCTCTTCCATACGTTGCTGGGCAATATTCATCACCTGGCGCACGCCGCAGATGCCTTCACAGGCCCAGTCGGGCGCAGGTGCATCAAATACGGCCAAGCGTTGGCGTATCTCTTTGCAGTCGAAGATGGCCTTTTCACCGTCGATAGCCGCCACGATATCCAGCACGGTGATCTGATCGGCCGGTTTGGCCAGCCGAAAGCCACCGCCCTTACCCTCGCTGCTTTCAACCAACTTAGCCTTGGAAAACTTGGTGAATATCTTGGCCAGGTAGTCATAAGGCACGCCCTGCAATTCGGCGATTTCACGCACGCTCATCTCACGCCCTTCGCCTTTGCTATCGACCATACACATCAGGCTATGGATGCCATACTCCACCCCGGAACTGTAGAACGCCATGTTATCTCCGCGCGATTAATTCTGAGTTAGATAGTAATTTCTTCCCTTCAGCGATGCAATGCCAGCATGCATTCACACCATGAAAAATTAAAATACAATAAAATTCAAACAATTAAACAAACCACCCCCAAGATTACTGGTAAAAGGCTTGATGATCTTAACTACGACCAATATAGTCGCAGTTACACGATTAAGCCAATTTACAGCTGAAACAACAGCGGAGTGACAACATGAAACAACAAATTCTTATCCTGGGTGCCGGTTTTGCAGGGATGTGGGCGGCATTGAGCGCGGCACGATTAACCGATCTCCACGATCGTCACGATATCGAGATCACCGTGCTGTCCCCTCAGGCAGAGCTGCGTGTTCGCCCCCGTTTCTATGAGTCCGAGGTGGAAAACCACGCCGCTCCGCTGCTGCCATTATTCGCAGTAACCGGGGTAAAATTTATCGCCGGGGTTGCCAGTGAGATTGATAGCGCCAGCCAGCAGGTTTGGTACCACAACGAGCAGGACCAACTGACAGCCGTACGTTACGATCGCCTGATCATGGCGACCGGTAGCCACATCGCTCATGCCTTGCCTGGAGCACAGCAGCACGCCTTCGACGTCGATCAAATGGAGAGTGCAGCCCGCCTGGAGCGACATCTTGCTACGTTGGCCGAGCAGCCTGAGAGCGCCGCACGTAATACCGTCATCGTTTGTGGCGGCGGCTTTACCGGTATTGAGGTGGCCACCGAAATGCCTGCACGCTTACGGGCGATCCTCGGTGATTCAGCTGCAATTCGTGTGATTGTCGTCGATCGCAGCCCGGTGGCGGGAGGCCGTTACAGCGAGCAACTGCGCGACGTGATTAGCCAAGCCTCGCTAGAGCTAGGCGTCGAGTGGCGGCTGAATAGCGAGATTAAGGCGATTGACGAGAGCGGGCTGACGCTGAAAAACGGCGAACATATCGCCTCCAGCACCGTGATTTTAACCGTGGGCGTACAGGCCAGCCCGTTAACCCGGCAAATCCCGGGTGAGCGCGATCCGCAAGGCAGGCTGCACGTCGATCAGCACTTAAAAGTGATAGGGCAGAACGCGGTTTATGCGACCGGCGATGTCGCCTTTGCCAGTACTGACGATCAAGGCAATCACGCCCTGATGACCTGCCAGCACGCCATTATGTTAGGGCGCTTTGTCGGCCATAACGTCGCCGCCGATCTGATCGGTATTGAACCCTTGCCCTACCGCCAGGTGAATTACGTTACCTGTCTGGATCTGGGGTCTTGGGGCGCGGTCTACAGCGAAGGTTGGGAACAGGTGGTGAAATTCACCAAAGAAGAGGGAAAGAAAATCAAAGTCTCCATTACCAACGAGTTGATCTATCCCCCGCTGGCAGAACGTGAAACGGCCTTTGCCGCTGCCGATCCGTTAGCTCCGTTTGTTTGATTGAAATCCGTTCCCTCACTACAAAGTGAGGGAACGTCAGATCATTACTCCGGCTGCTCTGCCGCTTTCGCTACATGGCGGACATGCACGTCCATCTGCGGGAATGGAATACCGATCTGGTGGGCATCCAACTGACGCTTGAAGTTTTCCATCAGATCAAAGTACACGTTCCAGTACTCGGCATTGGTGGTCCAGGAGCGAGTCACAAAGTTCAGTGAAGAAGGTGCCATCTCATTGAGGCGAACCGTCACGCCTTTATCGTGCATGATGCGCTTATCTGCCGCGATCACGTCACCCAACACTTTCTTCACCAGATCGATATCAGCGTCATAAGCCACACCGACCACGATATCCACGCGGCGGTTTGGCTCACGGGAATAGTTGATGATATTGCCCGCGATGATTTTACCGTTCGGCACCACAATGGTTTTGTTATCTGAAGTACGCAGCGTAGTGGAGAAGATCTGCACCTGATCTACCGTACCTGAAACGCCACCCAGATCGACAAACTCCCCGGCCCGCAGCGGACGGAAGGCCACCAGCAGCACGCCAGCCGCAAAGTTGGACAAGGAGCCTTGCAGCGCCAAACCCACGGCCAGACCGGCCGCACCCAGAACGGCAATTACCGAGGTAGTCTGAACACCAACGCGCCCCAGCACCGCAATAAAGGTAAACGCCAGGATGCTGTAACGTGCCATCGCAGCCAGGAAATCCGCCACGGTGGCATCGATGCCACGCAGCTTCATCACACGGCTGAGCGCATTACTCACTACGCGAGCCACCACCGAACCAATAATGAAAATCACGATTGCGGCAACAATATTCACCGCATACTGGATCAGCATATCCTGATGATTGACTAGCCAACTGCTGGCATTGTTAATGCCTTCTACTACGTTAAGTTCTTCCATTCTGACGTCCTACTTGACATCCCCGTGCGGGGAAAATGAGCAAAATATACTGGCGAAACAGGGCCAATAAACAAACCACAGCTAAGGGTAACCAACATTTTGCCGCAGTGCCAACCACAACGGGTAAAATTTTCCACCGCTTTTAACGGGTATAGCCTGAATAAATATCGGGTTAACCCGATTTCAACTATGATAAAAACACCCTTACGGCACAAGGAAAGTTCATCGTGATCGCTATTTCCTCCTCGCTTAAGCACTATTGGCGAGTACGCCCCAGATTATTGATTTCGGTAGGTGCTGGGCTTGTATGTGTCGGGCTGCTTCCTGCTCATCTGCCATGGCTGCAACGGCTGATCGTTGGTTGGAACGTGATGGCCTGGATCTATTTATTGTGCCTTTGGCATCTGATGCTGGGCTGCACGCCACAACGTACCCGGCAATTGGCACGCAAGCAGGACGAGAGTGCCAGCCAGGTATTGGCGCTGGTCAGTTTGGGCTGCGTGGTGAGCATTCTGGCCATCCTGTTTGAATTGAGCACTGCCAAACAGGTCAGCGACGCGTTGAAAACGCTGCATCTGGCACTGACCGGCTCCACACTGGTGGTTTCCTGGCTGCTGTTACCCACGGCATTCACCATGCACTACGGCCATCTGTTTTACCGCCAGCGGGCCAATACGGAGGTGTTACCGCTATTGTTTCCCGGCAAGCTGACCGAGCCAAACTATTGGGACTTCGCTTATTTCTCCTTCACCATTGCCGTGGCGTCACAAACTGCCGACGTGGCCGTGGGCACCGCAGACGTGCGTAAAATTACCCTACTGCAATCGGTGATCTCTTTTGTCTTCAATATCTTGATACTGGGATTGTCGATTAACGTCGGGGCGGGGTTATTGGGGTAGCTGATTAGGTGAACGGGCGCAGCATGCAGCGCCCCTACGGTCGAACATGCTCGCCACTACAAATACATTGTCACGAGTCTTACCCTGTAGGGGCGCCGCATGCTGTGCCCGCTTCATCATAAAAAAGGCTCCCTCGGGAGCCTTTTAGCATCAATCTGTACGAAGGGACGCTATTACAGCACGTCTACCGCGTTCAGTTCTTTGAATGCCAGTTCCAGACGGGTGATCATGGAAGTCTGAGCAGCACGAGTCCATACGCGTGGATCGTAGTATTTCTTGTTCGGCTTGTCGGCACCTTCTGGGTTACCCAGTTGGCCCTGCAGATAGCCTTCGTTCTTTTTGTAGTAGTTCAGGATACCTTCCCAAGTTGCCCACTGGGTGTCGGTATCGATGTTCATTTTCACTACGCCGTAGCTGACCGCTTCTTTGATTTCTGCTGCGGTAGAACCTGAACCACCGTGGAACACGAAGTTCAACGCGTTGTGCGGCAGGTTGTGTTTCTTGGAAACATAGTCCTGAGAATCACGCAGAATGGTTGGGGTCAGTTTCACGTTGCCTGGCTTGTAAACACCGTGTACGTTGCCGAAAGAGGCAGCGATGGTGAAGCGTGGGCTGATAGCGTTCAGTTTTTCGTACGCGTAATCAACGTCTTGTGGCTGAGTGTACAGGGAAGAAGCGTCCATGTGGCTGTTGTCTACGCCATCTTCTTCACCGCCGGTGCATCCCAGTTCGATTTCCAGGGTCATACCGATCTTCGCCATGCGGGTCAGGTACTTGCTGCAAATTTCGATGTTTTCTTCCAGTGATTCTTCAGACAGGTCGATCATGTGTGAAGAGAACAGTGGCTTACCGGTCGCCGCGAAGTGCTTCTCACCCGCGTCCAACAGGCCGTCTAACCATGGCAGCAGTTTCTTCGCGCAGTGGTCGGTGTGCAGGATCACTGGCACGCCGTAATGTTCAGCCATCTGATGCACGTGGTGCGCGCCAGAGATTGCGCCCAGGATCGCAGCACCTTGTGGCACGTCAGTTTTGATGCCTTTACCCGCGATAAAGCCAGCACCGCCGTTAGAGAACTGAACGATTACTGGAGCACGCACCTTGGCTGCTGTTTCCAGCACTGCGTTGATGGAGTCGGTACCCACGCAGTTTACCGCTGGCAGTGCAAAGTTGTTCTCTTTGGCAACTGCGAAAATTTTCTGCACGTCATCACCTGTGATGACACCTGGTTTTACGAAATCAAAAATTTTAGACATTAGACGTTGTCCTGTTTCGTTGGCCGTATACCCGTCGTCTTGCAAGCTACAACCTGCAAGCTAGTGGTAGCGATGGATAAATAGCGATTTTTTTACCCCCACAGCTCAGCTGGGGAGCATAAACAAACGGGCGGCTTGCGCCCCCCGTTATCTGAATTACTGCTTAGCGCGCTCTTCCAGCATTACTACTGCAGGCAGAGGTTTCCCTTCAACGAATTCCAGGAAGGCGCCGCCGCCGGTAGAGATGTAGGAAATTTTGTCAGCGATACCGAACAGATCGATAGCTGCCAGGGTGTCGCCGCCGCCTGCAATGGAGAAGGCTTCGCTATCTGCGATAGCGCGTGCAACGATTTCGGTGCCACGACGGAAGTTAGGGAACTCGAATACGCCAACCGGGCCATTCCACAGAATGGTTTTGGCGTTCTTCAGGATAACGGCCAGACGCTCGGCAGAGACATCGCCCATATCCAGAATTTGCTCGTTGTCCTGGATCTCGTTGGCCTGCTTCACAGTGGCCACTGCGGTTTCAGAGAACTCGGTTGCTACGCGTACGTCGGTTGGCACCGGAATATCGCAGGTTTCCAACAGTTTTTGCGCGTTCGGGATCAGATCAGGTTCGTACAGGGACTGCCCCACGTTATTCCCTTGTGCCGCCACGAAGGTGTTAGCGATGCCGCCACCAACGATCAACTGATCGGCGATCTTGGACAGAGAATCCAGCACGGTCAGTTTGGTAGACACTTTAGAACCACCAACGATAGCCACCATTGGACGAGCCGGGTTACCCAGCGCTTTGCCCAGAGCTTCCAGTTCCGCAGACAGCAGCGGGCCTGCACAGGCAACCGGAGCAAATTTGCCCACGCCATGTGTAGAAGCCTGCGCACGGTGTGCGGTACCAAAGGCGTCCATCACATACACGTCGCACAGCGCAGCATATTTCTTGGACAGCACTTCGTCGTCTTTCTTCTCGCCTTTGTTGAAGCGAACGTTTTCCAGAACAACCAGTTCACCTTCTGCAACGTCAACGCCTTCCAGATAATCCTTCGCCAGACGGACTGGAGATTTCAGATGATCTTTCAGGTAGTTGACCACTGGCAACAGGGAGAACTCTTCGTTGTACTCGCCTTCGGTAGGACGACCCAGGTGGGAAGTTACCATCACGCGGGCGCCTTGTTTCAGCGCAGCTTCGATAGTTGGCAGGGAGGCACGGATACGCGCATCTGAAGTCACTTTGCCGTCTTTCACTGGTACGTTCAGATCGGAACGGATCAGAACGCGTTTACCCGCCAGATCCAGATCGGACATCTTAATTACAGACATGGTGAACCCTCTTTGTTGATTCTCTATAAAGTTGCCTGAGCGACGCATCAACACCACGTTGATAGCGCCTTACTAGAAACCGCTTGCGGCCATTGCCCGTGTTGTATCCAACATCCGGTTGGCAAAGCCCCATTCGTTATCACACCAGACCAAGGTCTTGATCAGGTGCTGTCCGCTGACCCGAGTTTGCGTCCCATCAACGATGGCGCTGTGCGGGTCATGGTTAAAATCAATCGAGACTAATGGTAGTTCTGTATAGTCAACTATACCACGAAATGATCCCTGTGCCGCCTTTTGCAACAGCTGGTTTACCTCTGTGACCAACACCTTCGAGCTCACGCTGACGCTAAGATCGATGGCCGTTACGTTGATCGTCGGCACCCTCACGGAGATCGCTTCAAAACGATCGCAAAACTGCGGGAAGATGCGCGTAATGCCCGCTGCCAGCTTGGTGTCGACCGGTATAATCGACTGGCTCGCCGCGCGGGTGCGCCGCAAATCCTGATGATAGGCGTCTATCACCGGCTGATCGTTCATCGAGGAGTGGATGGTGGTAACCGTGCCGGACTCAATGCTGTAGGCATCGTCCAACAGCTTGATAATCGGAATAATGCAGTTGGTGGTACAGGAGGCATTGGACACGATGCGATGCTCGCCACGCAGCGTTTGGTGGTTAACCCCAAACACGATGGTTGCATCCAGATCGTTACCGCCCGGATGGGCAAACAGCACTTTTTTTGCCCCTGCCGCCAGATGAGCTTCGCCATCTGCCCTGCTGCCGTACACACCGCTGCAATCCAGCACCACATCCACGCCCAGTTCACCCCAGGGCAACTGGTGCAGCTCTGGCTGATGCAACAAACGAATGCTGTCATCCCCCACGCTCAACACGTCACATTCCTGGCGCACATCCCAGGCAAAGCGGCCGTGGCTGGAGTCATATTTTAGCAGGTGGGCCATCCCCTCGGCATGTGCCAGTTCGTTGATGGCGACGACAGAAATTTCGGCGCGTCGTCCCGATTCGTACAGTGCGCGTAAAACGCTGCGGCCAATACGGCCAAAGCCGTTTATCGCTATGCGGATGGTCATGCTACTCCCTGAAAAAGGGCGCTCCCTGACGGTGGTGTTCCACTTCAAGGATCGCGCAGACTGATTATCTCGCCTAGAGTACTTTAGCGTACCGCCTGCTGTGAATCGCTGCTTTGCATTATTCGTCAAACCTCGTTGCTCATCGCAACCGCTCACTCTGCATTTCCACTGACAACAGTGATAACTGAAACGCTTCAGCCGAGCATAAACCAAAGTTTTGCCAAAAGGAACAGGCGCAATGCGCTGCCTGTCATGTCGAGGGGACTTTGCGAAAATAAAATGATCTAGCGCACATTTTTACCCTCAGCCCCCGCTAGCCGAATTGAGTTCGAATGCGCAAATGACTTGCCGGTAACGTCAAGACCACCATAATAGACCCTGCGTTTGTTAGGTGAAGCGAATGCTGATGGAAATATTCTTTACCCTCAGATTGCTGAATGGGTAGAGGTCGCAGATGTTCGACCGTAGGGGCGCTGCATGCTGCGCCCGCCTAGCAGCGGCCCCCATGTTGTGAGCCTGTGGGGAAATGTCTGCAGTCTCTCTATCTTTTACTGTTTTCTACAAGGAACCAAGATGAGTGAAATCAAAGTAGTCGCCCTGATCAAAGCCATGCCAGAACACCGTGCTGCGGTAGACAAAGCCGTGCGCGCCATGGTCGCCCCAAGCCGTTCCGAACCAGGCTGCATCCAATATGATTTGCATGAAGAGCAGGGCCATCCAGGCGCTTTCGTATTTATCGAACGCTGGACTTCTGAGCAAGCGCTGAAAGAGCACATGGCAATGTCTTACCACGATGCCTTCCTGGCCGAATTGGAAGGGAAACTGGTCAGTCTGGAAGTGAAAAAACTGACTCAGCTGTAATTGAACTTCTTAGGGGAGCAGATCGGTGCTCCCCTTTCTGCTCACCCAACGGTGAAAGTTTCACTGCTCACATTCTCAGCACAATTGAGTTAATCCTGTAAGGCAATGAGCCAGGCGCTACCACTCAATTGTCCACTCCCCGTGATTTTAGAAAGCTCGCTGCTGACCGTAAAGGTTTTTGACGTCTTAATAGCCGCCTCAATGCTTCTGCCTGAAACCCCAGTTTCTGGATCGGTAATCGTCAGCTTAGAGACCGCACCGGTTTTTCCTGCCGTGTCTTTCAACGGCAATGTACCATTGCCATCCGCCTCATAGCTCAGTGAGAAAGTCGCCTTCACCGGCGAGTCACAAGTATAAGTAATGGGTGCAGAAGTGCGATGCGAGACGCTATCTGCTGACAGCATACCGTGGTCCAACGTCAGGGCAACAGGATTTACCTTGCATACATTGGGTAATTGTATCGTTCCCCCCTGCAGATAAAATGGGATAGCATAAATCCTTTCATTTAGCCCCATTGGACGGCCAAAACTGCGAATATATCCTCCCAATGGCATTGAAGGAAAAGTAATCACATTATCAATAGGACGCCTTTTTATATAAAAAGAAAGCGTAATAGGAAAAGCCACGGTAAATTCCCAAGCATCTTCAGATTTATTATCTCTAGAACACAACCACGACGTTTTATTTACCCATGTACCAAGCGAATTATTAGCCGCCGTCGCAGAAATAGATAAATTGTCATTAATCCGATAACGTTCGGCGTTGCCAGGCTCTTTAGGTAAATCAATCAACGTATAGTGCCATGCAGATCCTGGAGACAAATTTGCAGCGCCACAAGACACCTTGCCAGAGACAGTGCTGCTATTGATAACATACGTGCTTACCAGCCCTGTACTCACCTCAGCTTTGCCGCTAATATTCACTCGGGAGATGGCACTTATGGCGGTTACATTATAGTCAGCAAAAGCGGGGGCCATGCTCATCAAGCCGATTAATAGCCCCCCCCCCCCGCGCCTTGAGGTATTTTATGCTGCACGTTTCACTCATCTGTATATTCCCCGCGCCCTTTTATCTCAGGCCTATTCATAATCTAGATATAACTGGTAAACAGTGACGCAGTAGCGCTAAACGCTCCCCCCTCTTTACCCATCCCATCCTGGATAACTACCCGCCCGGTGAGCGTAAATAACCCAGCCTGTATCGGCAGCCATTGACCAATAGTAAAGGCCATGTTGTCACGGGATAACGCTATCCCGACCCCAGACTGCGAGGTTCCCAACACGTTGTCTCCCATAGTGTTCATCACGCCGTAAGCGGTAGGCGCCAAGTACATTTTCAAACTCTTGCCCACAGGTACCCCACCGCTACACGAAACCTTGATGCGGACCGATTTTTCCGCTTTGGCGCTGCCTGCATCCTGCAAGATGAGCTCTCCAAAAGGCACTTCCAACCGTGACTCACCGCTCTCGCTGGTGATATTACACACCGGGATCAATATCGTCGCCTTGACGGTAATGGGGACATCCGCCTGCACGGCTGCCGCCCCCAACATCAGGCTGAACAGGGCATATCGCCAAAATCGTTTGCCATTTTGTCGCATGTTTTCTCCTACTGATAACTGGCCTCAACCGTTACCGTCGCGCTGTAATCACCCGCTTTTACCGCACCCGGAGCCAACGCATAGGCGCCAAACTGAAACTGGTTAATGCCCCCGGAGCCGATTTGGCTAATGGCACCGGCTTTCACCTCACGCCCCAGGACAATCGCCTGACCGAGACTGTCTTCCAGACCAATCACCAGCCCGGTATCGCCGGTGGTAGCCAGCATAGCGACCCCATTGACCTGTTGAGTCTGCGTACTGTTAAACGTCAGTTTCACCATTTTCCCCAGAGTGGCTGGCGTACAGTCTTTCAGGCCAAGGGCAAATGGCGTGGTTTGGGTACGCGAGTTGTGTTCGAAAAAACGTAAGTTTTGGCTGGGCAAGGAGACCTTCTGACTACTACCCTCTTGGTCAAACTGGCAGTTTGCCACCAGCAGGACCCCCTTAAATACCAGTTCCAGATGATCGGCCGCCTGGCTCGCCAGCGATAGCACTAGCAACAGGCAGACACTTCCCCCTATCAATCGTCTGTTCATAAGTCCCTTTACCCTGTTTAGCGAGCGACACACTGGCTACCGCTACAGCGAAACGCCAACGTAGGGCGACCACCATAATCATTGATGTAGGTTAAATAAGGTTTGGCATAAATGCCGCTTTTCACGCGGGCACTACTTTTCGGGGCTAGCATCACGCTGTCAAAATCCCCTTCCAGCGACTGTTTCTCAGTCCCCCCCAGCCCGATCACCGTGACGTAATACGGTGTGGGATTGTCTATCCGATAACCGCCGTTTTCAGTATGCAAGACCAACTGATCTTGCCATACCGCTCCCGGTTCACGTTTCAGTGCCTTCGGCCGGTAAAACAGTTTGATTTTGCTCTGTAACGCTATCTGCAGCACATTCGGCTTGTCACTCTCCGGTGGGATTTCCCGCAGGTTAAAATAAAACAGCGACTCCCTGTCCTGAGGGAGCTGGCTCACTGAGCCCGTGGCCTTCACCCGAATGATCCCTTTAGCCCCCGGCTCCAAACGCTGTACCGGCGGCGTAATGATCAAAGGGCCCGTTGGCACCTTGTTATGTTGTTCATCTTCCAGCCAGGATTGCGCCAGATAGGGCTGCTGCTGATTATCGTTGCTGATATTCAGGCTGATAGACTGGCTAGCACCATCAAATACCGCCCGGGTTCGGTCTAGCGTGACCGCCGACTGCCCCGTTAAAGGTAAGACCAACAACGTCACTAAACTCCAAACGGTGCTGATTTTCATCTTGCGAACTCTCATAAGTATTTACTCTTTATTAATTAATCTGATCCGACGTGGTTGGTCGACAAGGCAATAACAGATTAGACTCGCCAATCTGCGCTGGTAACTGCACCTGGCACTGAACTTCTCCTGCCCATGCCACATTCAAGGCACTCTTGGGGGCAATACCGCTGAGCCATGCCAGCCCCTGTTCCCCCACCAGCCCCACCTCTCGTCCTCGGCTATCTGTCACGCTTGCACCAAAGGGGGGATAACTGCTATCCGCCAACCGCAGCACCGCAAACGCTGTAGCCCCCTGCAATACGGAAAATCGGCGGTAACCAATCGCGCCCTCCGTCAACGAGGCCTCTACTACCCCCTGAACCGCCTCGACATCCTCCGGCAAGGTGTTGACATCAATACGTGCAGTCGTACGGTAATAACTGTTTATATCGCCCAACACGCCGATCCCCCAGCGGTTGCTCTTAACGCCCGAAGTGTTTAACGGCACCCCGGCGATGCCATCCGTGCTCAACATCAGCCGGGTTCCGCCGTTATAACCCGCAGGGTGCAGCGCCGCCCCGAGCCCGGTGACCGTCAGACCACCGCTGGCATTAAACCCGAAAGAGGATGTACCACGGCCTTCAAAAGCCGCATTTGCGCTGACCTTGGCCATATTGCCATTATGGGTGTACATGCCATTAAACTGACTATTGGCCGAGGCCTGAGCGCCACTGATAACCCCGGCATTCACGCTGTAACTGTCCTGCCCCGCCACGCCGTAATACCCGACTTGCTGGTTATAGCGCCCTCGGCTTTGACTGGCGTTATAGCTCACCGTACCTAGCCCCAGCGGCACCGAAATCATCACGCTAACCAGATTATCCTCACGCCCCTGATACTGGCTGCGGGTGACCGTGCCAGTGACCGACAGGTTTCTCAACCCCAATGACGGCAGATCAAAATAGGTACCGACAGTTCCGCCAAACGTATTGGTATCCCCTTGATCCCAATATGTCTGCCTTTCATAGTTCAGCCCCAGCGAAAAGCCCTCAAAACGCTTGTTGACGTTAATCTGATAGCGTTCTTTCTGATGGCCACGTGTATCTTCCCGGTAACGCACATCCAGGTACTCTTGCATACTGAGAAAATCCTTCTCCGAGAAACGATATCCGGCAAAGGTCACATCGGTATCCATCTCATCAAAGAACTTGGAGTAACTTAGACGCCAGGATTTACCCTGCCGATCATCGTACTGGGGGAATCGCGCCGCGGTCTGGGTGACATCCAGCGCCATGGTTCCCAACACGAACAGATCACGCCCCACCCCCAGTGCCGCAGCCTGATAGTCCCGGGATAACGTCGCGCCGCCGTAGACGGACCAGGCGTTACTGATACCCCAGGTCATTTCACCGGCAACAAACGGCGGTCCCTCCAGATTATGCTGCCATGTGCTGGGCCGCCCGGTGATCAGTTGATAACGCATCTGCCCTGGTCGGGTCAGATAGGGCACCGACGCAGTGGAAACGCTGAACTTACGCTGCTCGCCATTTTGTTCGGTAATGGTCACATCCAACGTGCCGCGAATGGCGCTGTCCAGGCTCTGAATACGGAAAGGGCCCGCCGGGACAGTACTGTCATATACTTTCCCCCCTGCTGGGTCACAGTGACTCGCGCGTTACTATTAGCCACCCCGATGATTTCCGGGGCGTAGTCTCTTAAACGCGGTGGTAACATCCGTTCATCGCTGGCCAATTTCCCACCGGTATAACGCCATGAGTCAAACAGGGCAGAGTTAACATAATCCTCCCCCAAGGTCAGCGTTGACTGCAGGCTGGGTAAAGGGCGATAAAGATAAACCCTGGTCAGGTCAAAGTTGCGCCTGGAGGACGGGTTAGGCCCGGAGATCTGGCTATTATTACCCTGATAGTCTGCCCGCAAGCGCCAAGCCCCTGCATTCATCCCGGCGGTGCCATTAACGCTGATATTTCGCTGTCGGCTTCCTCCCCCTTGTGGACGAGTTACCGAGGCATTCAGATTGTAATCCAACAGTATCCCGGGAATACCGTGATCCCAACGGGAAGGCGGCAGCCAAGAATTATCGCTGTACTCCAGCCAGGCTTGGGGCACATTAATCTTCAACAGACTGGCCCCAAGGTCAGGAACCAGCGTGACCCCTGGCAAAGCGCTAAAATCGGCACACTGCCCGTTGCGCCAGGTAGTGACCTTCTCACGAGCGGAAGTCGTTAACCCTAGCGAATCAACCATTTCCTGTGACAGGCATGCCTGAGGTAAATTAACGGCATCGGACTCTACGGCCGCTATGCCCTCAGGCAAATAAAATGAAATAACCCGTTCATTGCCCAAGCTCTCGCCGTTGACGGTAACCTGTAATTGATAATCATCCGGCATCACATAGCCGGACTGAGAAAATCGGGAAAAATCAACATTCGTTTTATCTTGCGCATCAAGCATGTCGATATTGAATTTGACAGCCTGTGTATGCCCTGCCGTTAGCATCAGTAATATCGACAACGTGATACGGTTTTTTATAAACCGTGACTGAATCATAGGCTATTATCCAGAATCCCTTTCACAAGCAATCCATCACATCATTTACACCAGATGCTGCTGCCCCCCATAACAAGGATCCCAGAGGGGTGAACATAGCTACAGAGGCATAGGAAAAATCTATCCAGACAATGCATGAAAAGAGTTTTGCGCTAACTCCGCACAGTGAATAGTGTTTCGTGGTTACAATAGCGATGGCAGAACGGTGACTCTGTCCTGCCATGCAAAAGAAACGTTCTGACGCAAGAGCACATCTCCTGCGTCAGAAGAATTCTTTATTTATAGGCAATCACAAAGTTGGTGCTAGTGGTGAAATCCCCCCCGGTGACCGCAGTAGCGTCATCGGCTTTCTGCACCATCGCGGTATACGTCAGGGTATTTTTGCCGTCTGCCAGACCAGTCAGTGGCAACGCCGTACCAAAGGTAATATCGTTGATTTTGATACCCAAACCGGTCGCACTGCCATTGGTTTTCAGCAGGTTTTTACCCGCAATCTGGTTGGTGCTGTTGAAGGTAATTTCTGCCGTTTTCTTATCCATCGCGCAGTTCTCCAATTGGATATTGAAGTCCTTGGTGACGCTATTGCCTGAGTTCAACCCAGACATGGAAAGCTGACTAAAATCCACCTTGATATCCGTCCCATCCTGGCCCGCAGCCAGATCGCATGGCGAATCCCTGACTTCTCCGGTGAACGTCACGCTCCCGCTGTTACCGGTAGCAGCCTGAGCGCCGAATGAGATACCGCTCGCCAATAAAGTGGCCATGGCAATTTGCGTCAATTTCATCATTTTGTCCTTTTTTCTAACTAAAAACAGCACAGGTCGAGCCTGCGCCTCCATATTATTGGTCGTCACCGTTTTTACATGTCGTAATACATTACGCTGAGTACATAAACACATAGCTTTCGGCGACCCGATAAATATTATGTCCGATCGCAACAAACAGCAAATTAATCTGATCTTATGTCAAATGTTAGATTTTTAATCTAAAAAATGATATCAATTAACATTAAACACCAACAAAGAGTGAATAATCAACAATGAGCAGCATTTCTAACTCATTAGAAAACAACGTAAATGTTGATGAAAAATAAATTCAAAAGTCACACTTGACTAGCTATGCACACTTAACTTAGATTTCTCCTAAATTTATAAAGAAAGATTAATCTTAGTCAGAAAAATCATCTCATCAAAAACACCTAGGAAGTTGATTATAAAATGAAATACACCATAAATTTAATCATTGTGTTTGATCCGGAGCATCGAACACTCGCATTAAACAATAATAATCAGACGGCTCTTGAACTCTCAAAACCCTCTTGCCGAGTGCTTAATGAGTTTATCAAAAACAATGGAGTTAACTTATCCCGTGATTCTTTACTGAAAAATGCGTGGGAGGATTATGGTTTTCCTGCTTCCAACGCTGGCTTGAACAACTGCATCAGTGAGTTGAGAAAATCATTTGTTAGCCTGGGAATAGAAAAATCCATCATTATAACCCTACCTAAGATAGGGTTTAGAATGGAAGCAGATATTCACCCCACACCAAAACCAAAAGCCGATACCAAGATAAAGAAAGTGGAACAAGTAATGACGAAACCAGAGAAGGAGGGGGCTGTTAAAGAGGAAAAGTCCATCAGCACTCTTCCACTAGTCATGCCAGATAAATTGACCATAAAAACCATGATAATACCTACCCTGGCACTGCTGACTGCATTGGGTTTCATCGGCCTGGCTTTGCTGCTTAGGGCACCATCAACTCAGCTAAAATTAATTAGTACCTATAAACAATGTGATATTTACTCTATCAGAAAAGACCCTATTCCCGGCTCAGAGTTCAGGGCGAAAAAGATACTGGAGTCAGAAAAACTGGATTGTGACCTGGTCAGGCAAGACATTTTTTATACTGAAGAGCGCCCCGATAACGAACTATTGAAGATAACTTTTCTGGCTGCCTGTCAAAAAGACACGACTGAAGGCGATTATCAGCATTGCAAAGTATTTAAAACCATTGAGTAAAATGAAATGAAAAAAATTATTGGCGTAGCGTTACTCCTCACCGTCCTACTGATGTGCCTATGGTACTTCAACGTTCATCATCAGGGTAGAAAACCCTTCCGCTGCGACACTCAGCAAATATCGCTACAGGTGAAAGCAAAAAGTAATATTGTGCTTAAGGCAAGTGCTACCATCATTTTTTCCACATCAAAATCCGGCATGTTTTACATCACCGGCTCGATCAAAGAAAATGACACCCGCTATCTGCTGGATCGCAACATCGCCTTCTCCATCACACCATCAGAAATAAAAGGGGGTAACAATGTTCAATTCACTCATGAACAAGTCCATCCCGCCGACAATACTCCGGACGATATCTGGCGAAAATATGTCATGCCGGAAATTGAACTCGTTGATATTTATACGGAAGTAGTACCTTTATTCCACAATGCATTATTAATTAGGGGATTTAGCAATCCGTTCCTAGTCTGCATAAAGCAAGGCTAGCAGCGCATACTAACCCCGCCACTAAGCTGCTGCCATGCTTTAGTGGAAAATGGCATAGTATAAAAGTTTAATGCTATGCCATGAAAAACCACACCCTCCTAATAATCAGCCAGAAAAGATTAAATCCTCAAGATTAAAAGCCAATATATTGAGGTTAAGTGAGTTAGCTTGGAATATTAAAACCGTTTATATACCATGTTATACAGATAAGTTATCCCCTATAGCTAACGCATTGCTTTTATAGCATCCCCAGACGATCTTCGCGGCAATTGAAATAGACACAACGCTAAATGGAATTTGACCATGCAGAAAAAAATAACCATCTTATTAAACGATCACAATAGCTACTTCTTAGCAGGTCTGCAGTACGGGCTGGTTGAGTATTTTACCGAACTGCGTACCCAGGTTAATTTTTTTAGCGGCTACCCCAGCGAGAAACCAGATATCATTTTTCAGGCGCTGTACCAGGGCGAAAAAACCGACATCTGTCGGCGCTTTCCTGCTGACGCACCTCAACCGCTCTATTTTGTGATACGTGATCGAGCCGAAAGGCATTTTAATCCTCCCATCCGCTGTATCGCCAAGAGTAGTACGCTATACCGTAACCAAAGCCTCGGCGATATGCTGGGGAAAGTAAAACTGGCAATGCAGTTCAACGCTAAACCACAAGAAAAGGCGCCCCCTTGCCCTGCCTGCCATCGCCAGAGCCTGACAGAACGCGAACGCCAGGTTCTGCATTACCTGAGGCAAGGGGTCAGCCAGTCGCAAACGGCAAATATTCTGCAACTGAAAGTGAAAACCGTGCACTCACATAAACGCTCTGCGATGAAAAAACTGAACTTTACTCGCACCAGTGAATTGTTTCACTGGCTGCTGCAGGGGGGATTAACTTTAAAGCTGAACCGGTAATTTGCGCAACTGCGCTGCTAAGTGCATCTCATTGTCCGCAGGGCGATCTCTGCGCCCTGCGTTATCAACCCCTCGCTACACCTTGGGGAAAATCCACAGATGTTCAGCGGGCAGAGACAGCGTACACATCTCTTGGCCACGGACTTCTGTGCCATAGGCGCGAACCACAAAGTCCTCTGCTACCGTGCGGAACAGATATTCCCAACGGTCACCTAGATACATGCTGGTCAGCAGGGGTAACGCGATCTGATTACCTTGCGGATCTTCCCCCAAGCGTACGCGCTCAACGCGGATCACCGCCGTTGCTTCCTGCCCGGTGGTTAATCCAGCCCCGGCCTTGCCCCACAGCACCCAGTCTTTACCTTCGATCCGCGCATTGCCTTCACGGATCTCCGTCACCTTGCCAAACAGACGGTTATTGCTGCCCATAAACTCGGCGGTGAACAGCGTGGCAGGCGAACCATACATTTCCTGTGGTGTGCCCTGCTGTTCGATCTTGCCGTTATTGAGCAGCAGGATCCGATCGGAGATCGCCATCGCCTCGTTCTGGTCGTGAGTCACCATCAGCGCAGAAAGACCCAGTTTGATGATCAGCTCACGCAGGAACACCCGCGCTTCCTCGCGCAGCTTGGCGTCCAGGTTAGATAGCGGCTCATCCAGCAAGATCACCGGTGGGTTATAGACCAACGCACGGCCAATCGCCACGCGCTGTTGCTGACCACCGGAGAGTTGATGGGGATGACGCTTACCTAACTGCCCCAGGCCGAGCTGTTCGAGTACCGCTTGTACACGCTGAGTAACTTCCGCCGCAGGCGTTTTGCGTAATTTCAGCGGATAGGCCACGTTATCAAACACGGTTTTGTGGGGCCATAACGCATAGGATTGAAACACCAGGCCCAGATTGCGTTCTTCCGCCGGGATCTCGCTGCGCGCCGTGCCGTCATAGACGGTATTGTTGCCAATGACGATTTTCCCCTGGGTGGGTTTTTCCAACCCGGCCACCGCACGCAGCAAGGTGGTTTTGCCACTGCCTGACGGCCCGAGTAGTGAAACTACCTCCCCCCGTTTGAGCTGCATGGAAACGCCCTTCAATACCGGGTTATCGCCGTAGGTCAGGTGCAGGTTATCTACCGAAAGCTCAATCATGGATTTTCACTCCAAATCGCAGGGCAATCCCTAGTCCTAACACGACCAGAAGGATGTTAATAAAAGAGAGCGCGGCGACAATATCGATCGCCCCCGCCGCCCACAGGGAAACCAGCATAGAACCTATAGTTTCCGTACCCGGGGACAGCAGATAGACCCCGGTGGAATATTCACGTTCGAAGATCAGGAACATCAGCAGCCAGGAACCAATCAGGCCGTAGCGGGAGAGAGGGATCGTCACATGGCGCGTGATCTGCCCGCGAGAGGCTCCGGTGCTGCGTGCAGCCTCCTCCAACTCTGGAGCAACCTGCAACAGCGTCGATGAGATCAGCCGCAGGCCATAAGCCATCCACACCACGGTATAAGCCAGCCAGACGCTGAAGATAGTGCTACGCAGGGAACGTAGCCACACCACCAGGTTTTCACGCAACCATTCGGCGATCGGCAGCGCAGAGAGCCAACCGGCTTTTAGCGATTTATCCAGCCACATCGGCAGGAACAAGAACACCCACAGGAAGGCCAAGCCTGCCAGTAAGCCAGGCACAGCTCGCGGCACCAGTACGCTGTAATCCAGAAAACGGGTTACGCCGTCAGGTTTACGGTGCATCGCAATGCCGATAAACAGATAACACACCACCGCCAGCGCACCACCGAACACTCCGATCGCCATCGAGTTGACAATCGCCCGCAGCAAGTTAGGTTGCTGCCAAATGGTGCGGAAGGTGTTGAGTGACAGCTCATCCCAAATGGAAACCCCGACGCCCCAGTTGGAGATAAAGGCACGCAGCACCACGCCCACCAGCGGAACACCGATGGTCACGGTAAGCCACAAGACCACCACGCCACCGGCAACCCAGCGCCATTTACCCAAGGGTAATGCACGGGCCTGTGAGGCTTTGCCCTTGACCGTGACAAAGCGGTTGGCGGTACGCATCAGACGCCGTTGCAGCATAACCAATGGAATGGTAATGCAGATCAACACTACCGCCACCGCCGCCATCAGGTGGTAAGACGGCGTACCCAGCTTGTTGGTCAGTTGATACAGGTAAGTCGCCAGCACCAGGTTGCCTTCCGGATCGCCCAGCACCAGCATCAGCCCAAACACTTCCAGCCCCAGGAAGAACAGCAAGACGCTGGCGTATAGGATCGACGGGCGCACCATGGGCAAGCTGACGGCAGTCATCACCTGCAACGGAGAAGCCCCGGCGGTGCGGGCGGCCTCTTCGACATCCGAGCCGACGCTGCGCAGCGCCGATGAAATATAGAGATAAGCATGGGGAACGTGCGTCAGCCCGGCGATCACCACGATGCTGCCCATCGCATAGATATTCCAGGGCACAAAACCCAGCAAGGATTCCGCCCACAGCGAGAAGAAACCGACCGGCCCGGCGGCCACCACGTAGCCAAAACCCAACACCATCGGCGAGACGAAGATCGGCACCAGGATCAGCGGTTCAATAAAGCGGCGGCCCGGCAGATCGGTTCTCACCATTAAAAACGCCAGTACGCCGCCCAACGGAATGGAGATGACCACCAGACCAAATGCCAGAATAAACCCGCTTTTCAGCGCCTTGTAGAAATCGGGGTCGGTAAAGATAAAGCGGAAGGCCTCAAGGCTGAACACCTTGGAAGGCGAGAAAAACGGCGCGGAAAGGAAGCTTTGGATCACGATAAACGACAGTGGTACGTAGATAACCAGCGCGGTTATCAGCACCACCAAGCCGCGCGGCAGACTCTGCCACTTTTTGCGCAATGCTTTCATAGACTGTCCCGATGGTGATATCCCCTGCATCCTGAGATGCACCGGGGTAGAGTTCCCTGTTTAAGCAATACAGGCTTCATGCTGAAGGAGAACACCGCAGAGATTTTAGCTCTGTGTAGTTCCCCTCACCCTAACCCTCTCCCACAGGGAGAGGGGACCGAATGTGCCACAACTTAATCACGGCACCCGCCCCAAACATTAATCCTGTTACAGATTAACTCCGGCACCTGACCCCCAACTCCGTACCAGCTCCCACAGGGAGAGGAGACTGAATGCGCCACAACTTAATCACGGCACCCGCCCCAAGCATTAAGCCTGTTACAGATTAACTTCTGCACCTCACCCCAACTCCGTACCAGCCCCCTCTCCCTGTGGGAGAGGGTTGGGGTGAGGGGCAACAATGATTAGCATGGCCCCAATTCCACCATTACTTCGCGGCGGCGGTACGCCACTGTTTGATGTAGTCCAGGCGTTTGGCAGGTTCCAGATATTCCAGCAGGCTTTCGTCCACCGGGATCGGTTTCAACGCCTTGCCCAACATCTGCGTCATGCCATCGATGTCGTTCTTGCCTTCGATATCGTTGCGAATGGAAGGGATATCAGCCTTGTTGGCCAGGATGTTCTGCCCTTGCTCAGACAGCACGTAGTTCACCCACAGTTTGGCCGCATTGCTGTTGGCCGCTTCCTGGCTGATAAAGGTCACGCGTGACAACACCAGCGTGTAGTCTTTGGGATATGAGATACCGAGTGAAGGGTCGGTTTTGGCTCGCGCCTCGGCATAGGACCCCAGAATATTAAAACCAATCAGGTTTTCGCCTGACGAGACCCTTTCCATCATGGTGCCGGTGGAAGACTGCACGGCCAACCCGCCCTTGGCGATATCGGCCAAGGTAGCGAAGTAGTTTGGATCGGCCTTGAAGTCTTGCACCGAGAGCATGAAGCCCAGGCCCGACTTCTCGATGTCATAGGTGGTGACTTTCTTTTTGAATTTATCCGGCTGGCTGGCAATCAGTTTAGCCAGCGCAGCATGGGAATCTGGCACCTCACCCTGCGGGATCAGGCGCTTGTTGTAGATAAACACCACCGGCTCATAAGTTGTGCCATAAGCCTTATCTTTCCACACGGCCCACTTAGGCAATTGCCCCTGCTCTGGCGAGGCATATTCCAACGCATAGTCGGTGGCCAGCTTCAGCGCGGTATCCATGGAAGAACTCCACACCACGTCACCACTGGTGCCCCCAGCCGCCTGCTCGCTGATATAGCGGTTATACAGCTCGGTGCTGTTCATATCGTTGTATTCGACTTTGATACCAGGATACAGCGCTTCAAACCCCTGGATCAGTGGCCCCGCGGCTTTGGTATCCGTGGTGGAGTACACCACTACCTTGCCTTCTTTTTTCGCCGCATCGACAATCTTTTGATAATCGGCCGGGTAGCCTGCCGGGAACTGCGCGAAGGCCGGAGCAGAGATCAAGACGGCCGCCGCCATGGATACGCTAATTTTCAAAAACATATCATTAACTCCTGGTTACATTTATAAAACCAAAAATTAACATATAGCGAATAGCGATGGTTAAGCAACGCCGTTAATTCGCCATGTTGCTGTTTTGTGATGGTGGGCGATTTTTGGACAGCAACAGCCATGATTATCCAATCATTAAGGATTTCTTAATGTTGCCTGGCTGTGGATGGAGAGAGGTTGGTTGCGAGGAGTAAAAAATAAGGGGCGAATATTCGCCCCTCGCACAGTTAAAGCTCAGTCGTTATTTCAACAACGCGTTAGCCTTGGCTACCACATTGTCGACGGTGAAGCCGAACTCTTTGAACAACAGCTCTGCCGGAGCAGACTCACCGAAGGTGGTCATGCCCACGATAGCGCCGTTCAGGCCAACATATTTGTACCAGTAATCCGCGATACCCGCTTCCACTGCTACGCGAGCGGAAACTGCCGCTGGCAGCACAGATTCACGGTAGGCCGCGTCCTGTTTGTCGAAGGCGTCGGTAGACGGCATGGATACCACGCGCACTTTACGCCCTTCGGCGGTCAGCTTGTCGGCAGCTTCAACGGTGATGCCTACTTCAGAACCGGTAGCAATCAGGATCACGTCCGGAGTACCTGCGCAGTCTTTCAGCACATAACCACCGCGATAAACGTTCGCCAATTGCTCGGCGGTACGTGGCTGCTGGGTCAGGTTCTGGCGGGAGAACACCAGCGTGGTCGGGCCATCATTGCGCTCGATGCCATACTGCCAAGCGACAGCGGATTCCACTTGGTCACAAGGACGCCAGGTGCTCATATTCGGGGTCACGCGCAGGCTGGCCAATTGCTCAACCGGCTGGTGCGTCGGGCCATCTTCGCCCAGACCGATAGAGTCGTGGGTGTAGACGAACACGTTGCGGATTTTCATCAGCGCAGCCATACGCACCGCGTTACGGGCGTATTCCACGAACATCAGGAAGGTTGCAGAGTACGGCAGGAAACCACCGTGCAGTGCAATACCGTTGGTGATGGCGGTCATGCCGAATTCGCGCACGCCGTAATGGATATAGTTACCCGCCAGATCGTCACCCAGAGACTTGGAGCCAGACCACATGGTCAGGTTACTTGGTGCCAGGTCCGCAGAACCACCGAGGAATTCAGGCAGCAGTTTGCCGAAGGCTTCCAGTGAGTTCTGTGATGCCTTACGGCTGGCGATGTTGGCTGGGTTAGCCTGCAACTGCTCAACGAATTTCTTCGCTTCCGCTTTCCAGTTGGCTGGCAGTTCACCGCTGGTGCGGCGTTTGAACTCTGCGGCCAGTTCCGGGAAGGCTTTGGTGTAAGCGGCCAGTTTCTCGTTCCAGGCGGCTTCTTTAGCTTTACCAGCTTCTTTGGCATCCCACTGGGCATAAATGTCCTGCGGGATTTCGAAGGCAGCGTATTTCCAGCCCAGAGCTTCACGGGTAGCCGCAACTTCGGCTGCGCCCAGTGGAGCACCGTGGGAATCATGGGTGCCCGCTTTGTGTGGTGAACCGAAGCCAATCACGGTTTTGCACATCAGCAGGGAAGGTTTGTCGGTGACCTTATGGGCTTCTTCGATCGCGGCTTTGATAGAGTCGCTGTTGTGGCCGTCAACGCCACGCACCACGTGCCAGCCATAGGCTTCGAAACGCTTGGCGGTATCGTCGGTGAACCAGCCTTCTACGTGGCCGTCGATGGAGATACCGTTGTCATCATAGAACGCAGTCAATTTGCCCAGCTTCATGGTACCAGCCAGGGAACAGACTTCGTGAGAGATGCCTTCCATCATGCAGCCATCGCCCATGAAGGCGTAGGTGTGGTGGTCAACAATGTCGTGGCCCGGGCGGTTGAACTGCGCGGCCAGCGTACGTTCGGCAATGGCGAAACCGATCGCGTTGGCGATCCCCTGGCCCAGCGGACCGGTGGTGGTTTCTACGCCTGGGGTATAACCATATTCTGGGTGACCCGGAGTTTTGGAATGCAGTTGGCGGAAGTTTTCCAGCTCGCTCATCGGCAGATCGTAGCCGGTGAGGTGCAACAGGCTGTAAATCAGCATTGAGCCATGGCCGTTAGACAACACGAAACGGTCGCGGTCAGCCCAGTGCGGGTTAGTCGGGTTGTGGTTCAGGTAGTCACGCCACAGGACTTCGGCGATATCTGCCATGCCCATAGGGGCACCCGGGTGGCCGGAATTGGCTTTTTGTACGGCATCCATGCTAAGTGCGCGAATGGCGTTGGCAAGCTCTTTACGAGAGGACATGTTTTACTCCAGGTCGGATTAAAAAAGCGATCAAGATTTCTATTTTCTCAGACTCGGCATTGAAACAGCAATCCCTAATACCGAATGAGAGCGAGTTCATCACTAATGCGCACGTTCGGAACACATTTCGGAATATAGCTATTTCGACCAAGCCTGCCGTACACTAGGCTATGCGCAGAATAATGGCAGCAGATCCCCCCTTAACTATCACAGGACGATAGAACGATGAAAATCCGTACTTCTTTGATTGCACTGAGCATTACTGCTTTATTGAGCGGCTGTCAAAACCTTAATACCGATACCCTACTACAATCCGGCGCCCAGGCCTACCAGGCGGCGACGCTGAGCGATAGCGACGTCAAGGCACTCAGTGATAAATCCTGCGCAGAGATGGATAGCCAGGAGCAAATTGCGCCAGCAAGCAGCGACTATACCAAGCGCCTGAACAAGATTGCCGCAGCGTTGGGGGATAACATCAACGGTACCCCTGCAAACTACAAGGTTTACGTGACCAAAGACGTCAATGCCTGGGCGATGGCTAACGGCTGTATCCGCGTCTACAGCGGCCTGATGGACATGATGGATGATAACGAAGTCGAAGGCGTACTGGGCCATGAAATGGGCCACGTTGCGCTGGGCCACACTCGTAAAGCCATGCAGGTCGCTTATGGGACAGTGGCATTACGTACCGCAGCATCTTCAGCTGGCGGCGTAGCAGCCTCACTGTCTCAGTCGCAGTTGGCCGATCTGGGCGAAAAACTGGTCAATGCCCAGTTCTCACAGAAACAGGAAAGCGATGCGGATGATTACTCGTTCGATCTGCTGAAAAAACGCGGCATCAATCCTGCAGGCCTGGCCACCAGTTTCGATAAACTGGCGAAATTAGACGGTGGTCATGAAAGCAGCATGTTTGACAGCCACCCAACTTCCGAAGCCCGTGCCAAGCACATTCGCGATCGCATCGCCGCCGGCAAGTAACGCTATGTTCCCTCTCTTGGGAGTACGTATCTAGAGAGGGAACCGAGCAAGCAATCAGTACAGCTTCTGCGGTGGGCCAGCGAAGGTCAACGGCCCAACGCTTTTCATATCAACCTCTACCACCGATGGCCCAGGGTAATTAATCGCCTCCGCCAGCACGCCACCAAACTGCGCGGCATCGCTCACTTTCCAGGCTTTCAGCCCCATAGCTTCCGCTACCTGGCAGAACGCCGGAGTATGCAGTTCGTTATAATACTGGCGTCCAGAGAAATACTTGTCCTGAATGCCACGCATCACGCCATAGCCGCCGTCGTTCATGATCAGCAAAGTGATATTGGCCTGTTCCTGCGCCATGGTTGCCAGTTCCCCCAGGCCCAGCGCCAAACCGCCGTCCCCGACCAAGCCAACCACCTTACGCTGCGGGTTGGCAATGGCCGTGCCGATCGCCATCGGTAACCCCATGCCGATCGCTCCGGCCAGTGAGTGAATATTGCATAAAGGCGAGATGGCCCGGAACAGACGGCTACCCCACACGCTGCCAGAAACGGTGATATCACGTACCAGCAGGCCATCCTGCGGCAGCGCGGCGGCGATGGCATCATTCAATTTGGCGTACTCACCAGACTGCTGGCGCAGCGCCGTTTCGGCCAACTCAACCGCACGGCCAATCTCGGCATCCCACTCGGCATTCACCTTCTCACCGGGGGCCAGGCGTGCTGCCAGCGCACTCAGCAAGGCGGAACAGTCGCCATAAACCTGCTCATCCGCCAGATAATTGCGGTTGGCCGCTGCCGGATCGATATCAATCTGTACCAACGGGCGAGGTAGTGGCAGTGACCAGGTACGAGTTTCGTTACTCCGCAGGCGGGAACCGGCCACCAGCGTCAAATCACACTGCGTCAGGATCGCCTCTACGCTTGGCGAGTTGTGGAAGGCCCGCAGGCTGCGCGGATGGCTATCCGGTAAAATCCCACGCCCATGGGTGCTGGAGATCACGACCACACCGGCATCCGCCAACTGTTTCACCGCCTCACGACAGGCCAGCGCACCACCACCGACCCACAGCAATGGACGCTTGGCACGCTTCACCTGTTGGTAAAGACGTTCAACCGCAGCTTCGTCCGCAGCAGGCAGAGCAGGAGGCAGCACCACCTTCCCTACCAGGCTGGCGGGAACCAGGCTGTTCTGAATATCGATCGGGATCTCGACCGCCACCGGGCCACAAGGCACGGTCTGCGCATCCAGAATGGCGCGCTGGATCACCGCGACCGCCTGCTCCGGCGAGTTCACCCGATAAGCCTGTTTAGAACAGGCGCGCAGGAAGCCCAGTTGATCCTTGGTTTCATGGATAAACCCGGCATCCGCATCCAGATAGGCTTTCTCTACCTGACCGGTGATATGCAACAGCGGCGTATTGGCATTCAGCGCTTCAATCATCGCACCGACGGCGTTACCGGCTCCGGCACCGGTACTGGTCAGCGCCACCCCCAAGCCAGAAAAGCGCCCATGGGCATCGGCCATAGTTACAGCACCTGCCTCACCGCGCGCCGGAACAAAACGGATCGCGCCACGCTGCCCAACGGCATCGGCAATCGGCAGATTATGGATCGAGATGATGCCGTACATTGCCGCCACCTCGTACTGTTCCAACGTTCGGGCTATCGCCTCACCAACCGTAATTTTTTCGCTCATCTTCTGCCTTCTTATTATCTATGGGTTTCTGACCGCAGCTTAATTGCTCCAGCTGTTAGGTTGGTTGTTAAGGGAGAGATACAAACTCTTTTGCTGCATATAGGCCTGGATGCCATGCAGGCCCTTTTCGCGCCCCAGGCCGCTTTGTTTAAAGCCACCAAACGGTGTGGAAATCGAGAATGTCTTGTAGGTATTGATCCAGACGGTGCCGGTTTCCAGCTGTTCCGCCAGCGCCATCGAACGAGCAAAATCACGGCTCCAGATCCCGGCAGCCAGGCCATAGATCGAGTCGTTGGCCTGTTCGATCAACTGCTGTTCATCGTCAAACGGCAACACCACCAGCACCGGGCCAAAGATCTCTTCCTGGCAAGTGCGGGCACTGTTGCTCAGCCCTTCAATAATGGTCGGCAGGTAATAGCTACCCTGAACCAACTGCGGATCGGCAGGGGCTTCACCGCCAATGAGCACCCGGCCCCCTTCCTGCTGAGCCAAGGCCACGTAGTCCGCCACGCTCTGGCGATGCTTGTGGCTGATCAGCGGGCCGAGGTGGACACCGGCTTGCAGCGGGTTACCAATACGCAGCCCGGCGGTCAGCTCGCATAAACGGGCCAACAGCGGCTGATACAGCGAACGGTGCACAAACAGCCGTGAACCGGCGATACATGCCTGCCCGGCCGAGCTGAAAATGCCGTAGCAGATACCACGAGCAGCCTGTTCCAGATCCGCATCTTCCAGCACGATGGTGGGCGACTTGCCCCCCAACTCTAACGAGGTAGGGATCAGTTTTTCTGCGGCAATATGCGCCAAATGACGGCCCGTGGAAGTCCCTCCGGTGAAGGAGATCTTTTTCACCAACGGATGGCGAGCCAAGGCTTCACCAATCACCGAGCCCTTGCCCGGCAATACGCTGAGCAATCCGGCAGGCAAGCCTGCCTGTTCAAACAGTTCGGCCAGCTTCAGCGCCATTAACGGCGTGGCTTCTGCCGGTTTCAGTACCACCGCATTCCCTGCCGCCAGCGCCGGAGCCACCTTCTGCATTTCACTGGCAATCGGTGAGTTCCACGGCGTGATCGCCGCTATCACGCCCAGCGGCTGATACTGGCTCAGCGTCATCGCGTCACGGTTACGTTGGGTGGGAAGTTCGCCCTCCAGCACCTCACAGGCAGCAGCAAAATAGCGAGCCGTAGCCGCCGCACTCATCACCAGACCGCGGGTCTCCGCTAGCGGTTTGCCATTGTCACGGGTTTGCAGCTGCGCCAATTCCTCTACTTGTTCAGTAATCAAATCGCTGACGCGATGCAGGATCGCCGCGCGCTGATGCGGCACCAGTCCACGCCAGCTCGGCTCGCGCCAGGCTTTTTCTGCCGCCGCAACGGCCTCATTCACATCCTCGACGTTGGCCGCTCGCAGGCGAGCATTCACGCTGCCATCAGCCGGGAAAACCGAACTCATTTCTTCGCCGCGCCCTTCGCACCAGCGGCCGGCAAGAAAAATCTTTAACGTTTCCATGCTTTGCTCCTGCCATTCAGGCAATAAAACCGCCGTCTACCAGACTGCGGCAGGCTTGTACCGCACTCAGCGCCGCCAGCGTTGACGTTTTCGGGTTGCTGGCCAGCGGGTTGCCGCACAGCTCAATCTGGAACTCGCCAAACTGGCCACACACCTGTAAGCGGTGAGTATTACGTTGAGTATGAGGATCTACCTGTAAGCGTACCCGCGTGGCATCCATCCCCAAGCCATGCAGCGCAATAGTGGCCGCTACGTTGGCGTTGGCTGGGAACATGCTTGCGGCTTCCCGGGCTGACCCTTCAAAGAACACCTGCGCTTCGCTGACGGCATCCAGATTAATCAGTTTTTCCGCCGGGCTGCCGCGCCAACTGGCCGGGCTTTTGCTGGACTGATAGGTCACACTGTCCAACCCGCCTTCCCGCGCCGAAGCCAAGCCATCCATACCCGCCACCGCACCAGACAGCACAATCAGCCGCCCGTGGTAGCGTGTGCAGGCCTGCTGCAAACGCAGTTGCAATGCAGCATCTGCCAGAGCGCCAGTAGAGATCACCGCCAGCCGCCAGCCACGTTTAACGATGGCCTCACCAAACTCGGCGACCGCCTGCTGGCTGGCACACTCCAGCACCAAATCAGGTTGCTCGGTACACTGGTCAGGATGGGTCAGCGCCTGCACCTGTCCGGCAAACGCAGCGTCGATCTCGGCATGATGCGTTTCCCGTGCCACGATCCAACCAACGGCTACACCTTCCGGCAGGCGCGCCAGCACCTCTTTTGCCATCGCGCCATAGCCAATCATCATGATCTTCTTCATCTTTTCAGTCCCGTCAGAGATGGCGATTGAAACCGCCGGAAACGTCCAGCGCCGCGCCGGTGGTAAAGGAGGCCATGGGGGAGGCTAAAAACAGCAGCGCCCGTGCCGGTTCCTGCGGTTTGCCCAAACGCCCCATAGGGATGCCACGCCGCTCGGCAATCGCTGCCGTCCACTGTTCCCAGCTTTGTTGTTGATCCTGGCGCTCGGCGAAACGCCGCCGCCATTGGCCCGACTCCACCATGCCCAGCAGGATGGAATTGACGCGAACCCCTTTGCTCACCAGCTCTTTGGATAAGGTCAGTGTCATATTGAGCAACGCGGCACGGGCCGCCGAGGTGGCAATCATGTGCTCTTCCGGCTGCAGGGCCAGCAATGAGTTAACGCAGGTAATGGAGGCGATATCTGAACGCTCCAGCGCCGGTAAAAAGGCCTGCACCGGGTTGATCACCCCGAACAGTTTCAGCTCCGCTTCATGCAACCAGGCTTCACGTGGTGTCTGATCGAAATGCGCCACAAACCCCTGCCCGGCGTTGTTGATCAACATATCCACTGCGCCAAAATGCGTGCTGACCTGCTCGGCAAACTTGGCAACCTGCTCGGCGTCGAGCACATCGCAGCGTAACGCCAGGATCTCCGCCTGCGGGAACTCTTCACGCAGGCTGGCCTCGGCGCTGGCCAGTTTGTCCTGATTGCGGCCACAGAAAGCGACTTTCGCCCCTTCGGCCAGCAACAGACGCAGCGTTTCAAAACCGATCCCCGAGGATCCTCCGGTGACCACCGCCACTCGCCGTTCAATCTGAAAATTCATGGTTGGATTGCCCCCGTAAAGTCCTGCAAATAGCGGTTAAACAGCGCTGGCGCATCGAGATAGCTGGCATGCCCCGCCACATCAATCAGGCGCATTGTCGCATCCTGCTGTTGCGCCAACGTTGCGGCCCCCTGCGGTGGAGTGATGCGATCGACACTGCCACACCACACCTGTAACGGGCCGCGATAGCGCAGCAGGTAACGGTTGATATCGTCATTGGCCAGCATCCAGGCGGCACTGAGAAAACCGGCTGGATCAAGTTGCTGCATGCCGCTACGTACCCAGGCAATATCCTGCGGATCCGCATCTTCACGCAGCAGTGCCGCCGCACGCTGTTCGCCGTAGCCCTGTGGGCCAAGCGTTTCGATCATCTGTTTGCGTTGGCCATACACCTGCTGGCGTTTTTCCAGCGGCGCAGTGGCATAGCCCTGAGCCGGATCGGCAAGTACCAGTCCACTCAGCCCATCCGGATTGGCAGCGGCAAAGGCACTGCCGATCAACGCACCGAGCGAATGTCCAACGATCAGCGGCTGTTGTAATTCCAACTCGGCGATCAACGCCGCCAGCGCGTTGGCATAAGCGGCAGCATCTGGCTCTGTCTGTGCCAACGCGGCGCTACCGCCATAACCCGGAGCATCCCAGGCAATCAGGCGGTGTCCGTCGGTCAGGGCGCGATCGCTGAACTGCTTCACCCACGAAGCAGAACCGGAACTGATGCCATGCAGCAGCACTACTGCCCGACCATGCCCGGCTTCGCGCCAACTTAGCCGCTGGCCTCCACAATCCGCCTGCTGGCGTTCCGGTAAGCCGTTCATCAGTTACGCTTCACTTTCGACAACGGGTGATCGGCCGGGTAAGTCGGAGTTTCCGGCTTGGAAGTACCGAGCATCACGCACATCAGCGCTTCTTCTTCGCCGTGATTGAACAGGCCGCGATAAATCCCTGCCGGAACAGAAATCAGATCGCGCTCTTTCAGGATGGTTTCGTAATACTCTTCACCGTCCTGGATCATCAGCGTGATCTTGCCTTTGAGCATAAAGAACACTTCTTCAACGTCGTCATGCAGGTGCAATGGCCCCTCACATTTCGACGGCAGCACCATGGTGGAGAAGGTAAAGTTCCCCGCCGGAATGGTGTTGGTGTCGCTGACGACGCCGGTGGCACCGGTGCCGATATAGCGCATCTGCGCACGGCGGTACTTCGGATCGTAATCGGCCTGGAACTTCAGTGCATTCCAGTCATATTTACGGCCTTCAAAACGGGCGATACGCGATTCCACCCAGTTTTCCATCGTCAGATCCTGCGGCTTGATGCCGGCTTTATTCTCAACCTGGGACATGTTGTCTCTCCTTCGTTGCATCAATACTTATTCAGTAACGGCAGCAGAATGGCGCAGCCGACAAAGGCCATCACCACCAGGAACAGCAAACCGTTATCCATATTGCCGGTGGCGGCGATCAGTGCCCCCATCAGCACCGGTGCCAATGCACCGGCAAAATTACCCAATCCGTTAAATACCCCGCCAGCGGTGGCGCTCACCCGGCTGCTGGTGGCCTTGGCCAACAGCGCGAAGATGTTTGGCGCACCGGCTCCCCACATAAAGGTGCTGAAGGACATGGCGGCGATCACGCTGTAGGTGCCCTGCATATACAGAACGACACCCAAACCGATCCCGGCACCGCACAGCGAGATGAAACAGGCCAACGCGCGGCGATCCATCTTGTCCGACAGCCAGGCCCCCACCACCTCGCCAAGCAACATGGCAATAAACGGCAGTGACGACAGGTATCCGGCGTGCTCCAGATGAATGCCTTTGCCTTCGATCAGATAGCTCGGCAGCCAGCCGTTCATGCCCCACAGGTAGGTAAGAAATGCGATGTTAAACAGGCAAATCATCCAAAAATGTGGGGTGCTGAACAGTTCACGGCGCAGCTGTTTACGCTCGGCAACGGCCGGTTTACTGGTGGTGCTGGCTGCCGGGCGCGCCACGTTCAGGTGACGCATGCCAAACAGCACCAGCAACATCACCGGCACGGTCAGAAACGCCATAAAGAAGAAGGTGGTTTCCCAGTTAAAGCGGCTGAGAATGAACAGCGTGACCGGAAAGCCCAGCGCCGCCCCAATCGGGGTCCCCAGCAGCCACAGCATGGTGGCACGCGCCTGGAGACGTTGCGGAAAAGCCTGGCGCACGATGGCATAGGCCATTGGCAACAGCGGCCCTTCGGCGATGCCCAGCAGGATACGTAGCGTCATCATGGTGTGATAAGAGCGCGTCATCCCCATCAGCACCATCAGCACGCCCCAGGTCACCATCATGCCAATCAGCACTTTGACCGGATTGAGCCGATCGCCAATGCCGCTCAACAGCATTGAAGAGAAGCCGTAGGAGAATAAAAAGGCGCTCATCAGCAGCCCGAGCCGGGTGGGATCAAAGCCGATGCCCATCGCCTGCTGAAACTCGTGGTCAGAAAACAGCGCGGCAATGCTGATCTTGTCGAAAAACGCCAACAGCACACAGGCAAACAGGGCTGCCGGCACCGACCAACGCACGCTGGTTGGTGAATTTTCGGCAACAGCATCCCCCACCCGACCGCTGCGGGCGTCGATATCTTGCGTAGTCATAAAACGCTCCCTTTGGGTCGGGCGTTATTTCAACGCCATCAGAGAAAATTCCACATCCGCCAGTTGCTGCGGATCCAGTACCCGGCCGCTGGCCAGCCAGCGTTTACCCAGCTTGATGGTGCGCGCGTCGTTAAACGCCACCAGTTGCACCAGTTGCCGATCGGCATTCAGGGTGAAGAACAGTTGTGACTGCGGCGTGCGGCGCACTATCTGGTGAACGCCGCCGGTAGGGACGCCCAGGATTTGGATATTGGCGTCGTATTGATCCGACCACAGCCAGGCAACATCATCGTAAGGGGCGGCAAACGCATCCAACATCGCGCAAGCGGTGCTGATCGCCTGATTCTGTGCGTAGGCCCAGGATTGGAGACACAGGCCTAGGGTCGGATGGCGCGCAACATCGCCTGCGGCAAAAATGGCCGGGTGGCTGGTACGCCCTTGCCCATCGACGACGATCCCGCCTTCAAGCTTCAGCCCGGCGCTGTGGGCCAGTTCCAGATTCAGCTCAACGCCGATGCCGACAACCACCAGGTCGAAGGGCTGCGCGGCACTGCTGGCGCTGCCAATCCAGGCTTCACCCTCGCGATCTTCAAGCGTGATCTCGCCGCAGTCGCAATGCACGGTGACGCCTTGCTGTTGATGCAGTTCCAACAACGCCTGGGAAACGCCAGCCCCTACGCTACGCATACACAGCGCGGGTTGGCGCTCAAACACCGTCACGTCAACACCCAGCTTGCGGGCCGAGGCGGCAATCTCCAGCCCGATCCAGCCACCACCCACAATCGCCAGCTTTTGGCATTGCTGTAGGCCCTGGCGCAGGCGTGCCGCATCATCCCAGGAACGTAGGGTCATTACTCGCGGGTGTTTGGCCCAGTTGGCATCCGGCAGGCGTGGTCGGCCACCGGTGGCGATCAGCAGTTGATCGAACTGCAACTGGCTGCCGTCGCTGAGCGTGACGATTTGCTGCTGTCCGTCGATGGCTTCGGCACGAAGTGGGCGGTACCAGTCGATATTCATCCCGGCGACCACCTCTTCACTGAACAGGCGGCTGAGTGGTGCACTGCCATCCAACAGCGCCGCCTTGGAGAGCGGTGGACGTTCGTAAAAATCATAAGGCTCGTCACTGATCACCGACAACCTGCCGCTATAACCGCGATCGCGCAGCGTTTTCGCAGCCCAACCACCGGCCTGACCGCCGCCGATAATGACAATGCCTGCACGGGTTGGTTGGCTCATACCGCCCCCGGCTTCTTATGTTGGCGGCGGGTATCGTGATCGATCCCGCCTTCGACCGCCCATTCGGTAAACGACACCAGCGAATGCTCAAGCTCACGCGGCTGCCAGTTTTCCGTCAGGTAGTCATCATTGGTGTAATACTCAAAGGCACCGCCGGTCGGGCTGTTGACGTACCAAAAATAGGCCGAGGAGATCGGGTGGCGGCCTGGGCCAATAAAGGTGCTCCACTGTTCTTTATTCATCGCGATGCCACCGCCGATCACTTCATGGATATCGCGTACGGTGAAAGCGACGTGATTCAGGCCCCGTGGGCGGTTAGGTAGTTTCAGCAGGAACAGGTTGTGATGGCCACCCCGAGCCTGGGTGCGCAGGAAGACGGCGCGATCGATATAGCGATCGGAAACCTGGAAGCCGAGCAGATCGCAGTAGAAGCGTTCGGTAGCAGCCAAATCCTCAACGAAGAATACTACGTGGCCGATATTGACCGGCTCGGCTTTGGCATAAACCGGGCTAGGCTGGTCGATGCGGCGTACATCGCCCCATTGGTTGATAGGCGAAACGGGCAGTTCCACCGGTTGCTGCGCCGTAACGGCAAAACGCAGCGTCATACCGTTGGGATCGCGACATTCCAGTTCTTCGCCAACGTGGCGAAAGCCTGGCATCTGCGCCAACAGGGGTTGCAACGCAGCCAGCGCGGCAGGGCTTTCAACCGCCCAGGTCATGCGGCGCAAGGTGGAACCTGCCTCAAACGCGGCCGGTAAGAGCTCGCTGTCTTGCGGATACAGCACCACGCTAGCCCCGCTCAACGTGGTAAATTCACGGCGCGGTTCGCCCCAATGCTGTAGCGTCGGTTGCAGACCGAAGTCCTGCATGAATTTTTCGCACGTTGGCAGATCTTCGACGCCAAATTCCAGCTTTTCGATTCCGGTTATGCTCATTATTGTGCCTCACGTTCTCGCTGAATGCGTTTTTCAGGCATGATCGACCCCGGCCCATGAAGCTCATGAGTCTTATCCCTGCCTGAGTGATTGGTAGTGGGCGAATAGCTTCGCCCAGACAACATAGTTAGCCGACGTTAGCCTGCGGTGGCGCGCCCAGCAGGCCGGAAATTTTCACCGCAGCGTCCCGGACTTCCATGCGCAACCGCTCGCGATCCGCCTTCGGGATCTCATCGGACGGCACCATAATGCTGACCACCGCTTCCACCCGCTGTTCGCGGTTAAAGATCGGATAGACGATCGAGGAAATGCCATGGCGGAAGAAGGATTCGCCAATCACATAGCCACGAGCCTTATCCTGCTGCACCATCTGCCACAGCGCTTCGCGATTGGCCGGTGTCCCCGGAGCCGCATCGGGCAAGGCTTCATGCGGGAACAGGCGTTCAAACTCTTCCCGGCTGGTGCTGGTCAGCAGCATACGGCCAAGAGAGGTGCGGTGCGCTGGTAAACGGGTACCGACGCTTACCTGGTTGATCTGCGAGCCAGCCGCACTGACGCGGGCGATATAGATCACGTCATGCCCATCGCGGATCGCCAGATGGCTGCTGCATTGGCTGCGATCGCGCAGTTGCTCAATCACCGGTTGGCCAGCCTGGGCCACGTCCAGCGAGGCGATATACTCAAAGCCCAGACGCAGCACTTTGATCCCCAACGCAAAGGTATTGGTGCGTGGATTGCGCTCCAAAAAGCCCAGATGCTCCAGCGTTTGCACCACGCGGTAGGCGGTTGCCTTTGGCATATCGACCAGGCGATGTAATTCTGCAAAGGTCATTTCCTTATGCTGCTCGCCGAAGGCCAGCAACAGTTGTAACCCGCGATCCAGCCCCGGGATCAGATATTTACACGCTTGGTCGTCTGCCATGTGCTGCTCCTAAATGTTTGCCTGTCCGTCAGGCGGTCAGTTAAACACGAAACCACCGTTGACCGGTATCAGTTGACCGGTGACAAAATCCGCCAGCGGCGACAGCAGATAGAGCACGCTACCGGTCACATCGTCCGGATGCTGTGCGCCTGCCAGTGCCCGGCCTTGCTCGTAAAGCTGATGCCGTTCGGCAGGGACATACTCAGTGGCTTCAACGCGCGTCAAGCCCGGTGCTATGGCGTTGACGCAGATGCCCTGTGGCCCCAGCTCACGTGCCATGGAGCGGGTCATCGAGATGATCGCCCCTTTGCTCGCCACATAGGCCATCAGTTTCGGCGCGCCCCACAAGGCGGTATCCGAGGCAACATTGACGATTTTGGCGTGCGGCGTTTGGGCTAATAATGGCACCGCAGCCTGACTCACCAACCAGGTCCCTCGTACGTTGACCTGCATGACCTTGTCCCACAGCTCAATGTCGTATTCCATCATGGTTTTGCCACCGACACCGGTTGCCATCGCGGCGTTGTTCACCAGCCCGTCGATCGCGCCGCCCTGGGCTATCGCACTGAACGCCGCAATGATGGATTGCGGTGAAGCCAGATCGATAACCTGAGCTTCTACCTGTGCCCCCTGTTCACGCAGGCTGGCGGCGCTGTCCTGCAACTCTTCCGCCAGGATATCGCACATCACCACGCTGGCCCCGGCCTGAGCCACCGCAGCGGCAAAGCTGCGCCCCAGCCCACGTGCCGCTCCGGTGACTACGATACGTTTTCCTGCCAGCAAGCCGCTCACTGTGCCGCCTCCAGCTCGCTGAGCGTTGCCAGCTGCTTTTGTGCCTCTTTCTGCATCATACGGCGCAGGCGGGAGAGGCCTACATCGTGCTGATACAGGTATTCACGACCGCGCGCGTTCGGTGCCATGTTCTCCAGCACGATGCGATCCTGCTCCAGTACGTCCCAGTGCAGTTCTTCCAGACGGTTGCGATACATAAAGCGCCATGCGTCACGCTGCCAGTCTTTCACTTTGCGGATACGCCAGAAGAATACCCGGCAGTGATCTTTATCTTCCGGCACCACCATGCCGATGATCCAGAAGTGGCCGCCTGGCCCAAAACGCTTTTTGTAAGGGATCGACAGGCGCATCCAATAGGCGCCGCTGCTGCCAAATTCTACCCAGTCAAAGTTCACGCCAATCTGGCCGTTCTTCTTAAAGATGAAACCGCTGTCGGTAGGTTCCAGCGCCATATCGGCCTTGCGATCTCCTTCCGCCATCGAATGCGATGAGGAGTGCAGGTAGGTGCCATGCATCGGATCCATCACGTTTTCCAATGCGTATTGATAGTTGCAGTCCCAGCTGGCGGTACACAGGAAGTTGCTGTAGTTGGCCTCATCCGCCAGTTCCTGCGGGAAGGTCAGTTCGGCAGGCTGTTCGTCGGCAGTGACGCCGAAATACAGGAACACCGCACCGTAAGCCTCTTTTGCCGGGTAGGATTTCAGGCATTTCTGCCCCACCAGCGGGCAACGGTCCACCGCTGGCACATCTTTAACCTCACCATCGCCCCCCACTTCAACGCCGTGATACCAGCAGGCAATGCGATCGCCAAGGTTCCAGCCCATCGACAGGCGAGCGCCACGATGCGGACAACGATCTTCCAGTGCGTGGATCGCCCCTTGTTTATCGCGCCACACCACGATCTGTTGTTCAAGACGGGTGATGCCCACCGGGTTGTTACCCACTTCCCAACTGGCCAATACCGGGTACCACATACCACGCAGGCCCTGATCCAGATAGTCTTGTACCGTCTGCGCGGAGGATGTTGTGTTTGCTGTCATTGTCCTTCTCCCTGTGCGGCTCAGAAACCGTTGACGTGTAGGAATTCGCGGAACGTGGCTTCATTCCATGGCTGACCACTGCGATCGAACAGGCGACGCTGATTGAGAGCGCTGACAATCTGCTCCAGCTCCTCAGCCCCTTGCTCGAAGATCTCTTCCAGCGCGGCCACCAACGAGGTTTCAAACCCGTCTGGTACACGTGCCCGGGTTTGCCAGATCACATTCTGAAACTGGCCGGGTTGGTGGATTTGGCCGTTGCCGCCCTCACGCGCCGGGATCACCTGTTGGGTATCCGGCAGCCAAGGGTTGAAATCGGTAATGTGCTGCATGCTTATTCCTCCGCGATAAAGGTGATTTGGATTTGATTGTCGATCACCCGGGTAGGGTAGGTTTGCAGATCACGGCCACCGGGTTCGCGCAGGCATTGGCCGCTACGCACATCGAACACCGCTTCGTGCAGTGGACACTCCACTTTTCCGTCATCGACAAACCCTTGGCTGAGCAAGGCATAGGCATGCGGGCAAACGTCTTCCAGCGCGTAATATTGACCGTCGATCAAATAGACGCCGACCTCTTTTCCCTCAATATTGGCGGAGAAAGGAAAATCTTCTTTAACTTGAGACACTTCGCACACGTTCTTCCAGCTCATTGCTTCTGTCCTCTATCTGATTGTTTCATATATGAAACTCAGTTTCTTATTTAATACAGTCACTATAGGTATGGCGAATCTTTCGTCAAGCCAGCAAAGGGAAGAATGTTAATGATTGGTTATTTTAAAGTTACAACTGCGGAGTGGATCACGAAAAAATGCACCGGGGGTGAAAACAAGATAAAAGGGCCGGGCGCAGCATGCAGCGCCCCTACGGTTGGACATGTTCGCCCCTACAAGAAAAAAGCCCCAGTCATGATGACTGAGGCCGTTTAATCAGCAGTGATTTGTGGGGGCGCCGCATGCTGCGCCCGTTTCAGCGCCCTTTCTTTTTGCGCCCAGGCTGAGCAAAACGCTTACGCGCCGGTGCTTGACTGCCCGCTTTATCCGCGGCTTTCTGCCCGCTGCTCGCCGGTTTTTTCACCGCTGGCTTGGGCTTGGCCGCTTTCTTCGCGGGTTTGGCCTCGGAGGACGAGTCCTCAATCAACTTAAACAGCTCAACCAGCTCGTCGTCCGTCAAATCGCGCCACTCCCCTAACGGCAGCCCAGACAGGCCCACGTTCATGATGCGGGTGCGTTCCAGCTTGGTTACTTCATAACCGAAATGCTCACACATACGGCGGATCTGGCGGTTAAGCCCCTGTACCAGCACGATACGGAACACAAAGGGAGCTTCTTTCTTCACCTTGCATTTCTTGGTCACCGTGCCCAGCATCGGCACTCCGGCACCCAAACCACGAATAAAATCGTCGGTCACCGGTTTGTTAACCGTGACCAGATATTCCTTCTCGTGGTCGTTACCGGCACGCAGGATCTTGTTCACCAGATCGCCGTGGTTGGTAAGGAAGATCAGCCCCTGCGAGTCTTTATCCAACCGCCCGATCGGGAAGACACGGGTACTGTGGTTGACGAAATCGACAATATTGTCTTTTTCACCGTCTTCGGTGGTGCTGACGATACCCACCGGCTTGTTCAGCGCAATAAAAATCAGGTTGTCTTCGTTACGGGGTTCAATAAGCTGCCCGTTAACCTTGACCACATCGCCAGCGAATACCCGATCGCCGAGCGCTACGCGCTTACCGTTGATAAAAACATTGCCCTGTTCGATGTAACGATCGGCATCGCGACGCGAGCAGATGCCGCTCTCGCTAATATATTTGTTGAGGCGTATAGATGGTTTAGTCAGCACGGTTCCTCCGTAAACGCGAAATACACTTTATCTTCACGGCAATATTTTCATGATGGGTTGACGGGTAAGGGCCGCTGCCAAGCGGGCGCAGCATGCAGCGCCCCTACGGTCGACTATGTACGACCCCTACCCATTCAGCAAACTGATTTAGCCCTGCTTTTTGGCAGCTTGCAGATACAACATTTCCAGACCCAAGGTCGCCGCAGCCAGTGCGGTGATCTCTGACTGGTCGTAAGCCGGAGCTACTTCTACCACATCCATGCCGACAATGTTCAGCGACTGCATACCACGCACCAGTTTCAGGGCGCGATCGGAGGTCAGGCCGCCGATCACCGGGGTGCCGGTGCCAGGTGCGAAAGCCGGATCCAGGCAGTCGATATCGAAGGTCAGATAAACCGGCATATCGCCAACGATCTGTTTGATCTGCGCCAGCAGATCGTCCACGCCACGATCGTTAACCTGCGCAGCATCCAGTACGGTGAAGCCGTTGTCACGATCGAACTCGGTACGGATACCGATTTGCACGGAGTGATTGGGATCGATCAGACCTTCGTTCGGCGCATGGAAGAACATGGTGCCGTGGTCAAACTTGCTGCCGTTGGCATAGGTGTCGGTATGGGCATCGAAATGCACCAGCGCCATTTTGCCAAAATGCTTGGCATGCGCGCGCAGCAACGGCAGCGTCACGAAGTGGTCACCACCGAAAGAGAGCATGCGTTTGCCAGCTGCCAGCAGTTTTTCTGCGTGCGCCTGCAGCTTGTCGCTCATATCCTGGGCATCACCAAAGTTGAATACCACGTCACCACAATCGACCACGTTCAGACGATCGCGCAGATCAAAGTTCCACGGCCAGCGCGCCCCTTCCCATGCCAGATTGGTAGAAACCTGGCGGATCGCCGCAGGGCCATGACGCCCACCGGCGCGGCCGGAGGTAGCCATATCAAAAGGAACACCGGTGATCACCCACTCTGCATCGCTATCGTAAGGCATAAAGTTCAGCGGAAAGCGCAGGAAACCAAAGACGTTGGACACTAAGGAATTATCGGGCTGATGGCCTAAGGTACTCATATTTACCCTCATTTTTCAACGGTTCGCCCGTAGCCGGACGCTTGGGCGGTAGCAAAAAAAAATCCCTCCCGCGTCGTTAGCCCGACGAGAAAGGGATTTATTCGATGTCTGTTTCAATGGGTAGATTATCGCCGCAATTGGTTCACTCTTCAAGGTGCCCGTTGTCAGCTGATGCAGAAGAAGGAACAACCAACCTGCCAGCATCGAGTTCGACCACTCGATCGGCAGAGGCTATCGTCTCAGGCCGGTGAGCAATCAGCAGGATGGTTAAGCCCAGGTTGCGCAAAGTGCTGCCGATCAGGATTTCATTGGTAACATCAAGATGGCTGGTTGCCTCGTCCAGGATCAGTAACCGTGGGCGTTTGTATAATGCCCGGGCCAACAGCAGGCGCTGCTTTTGGCCCCCCGATAACGAATTCCCCATTTCCCCAATCAACGTCTGGTAGCCCATCGGTAACGCGATGATATCCTCATGCAACTGTGCCAGTTGAGCACAGTGTTGCGCCCAATCCAGATCGCTGTGTTGAGAGAAAAAGGTGATGTTGTCGAGTATTGCCCCACGGAATAACCGATCCTCTTGCATCACCGCGCCGATCATCTGGCGAACCTGCCGATAGCCCGCATGATGATGATCGATGCCAAACACCTGCAACCTCCCGGCCGTTGGCGGGTAAAGCCCCAGCAGGATCTTCGCCAGGGTGGTTTTCCCGCAGCCGGAGCGCCCTACCAGCGCCACCACCTCCCCAGGCATAATACGCAACGCCGCTCCAGCCAGGATATCGTTACCTCCCTGGCCGTAGCTGAAGGTGATATTTTCCAGTTCAATAACCGGGCGATCCTCTCTTTGCACGGGGAAAGCTACGGTAAGAGATTCTGCCGCCTGAGCACCGCCCTCCTTCTGGGTCAGCACAATATCTGCCAGCCGTTCGTTATAGACATCCAGCATTCGCCAGGCAAACGCCTTATCGATCAGGCCATTGATGCTGGCGGAAAAACGCCCTTGAAATGACATATACGCCACCAGCATGCCGATCGAAAACGAGCCCGACAGCACCGAATTGGCACCAAACCACAGCACCGCCGCGCCCACCAAGCTACCAATGACCTGGTTAATGATGTCGTAGCCGATGGCCAGCTTATGCTCACGCAGTTGGCTATTGCGTCTGGCGATATTCAGGTTACGCCATGCAGATTCCCGCTGGGCCAGCGCCCCATTAACCCGCAGGCTAAGCATGCCATGCAGCGTTTCCAGAAAGTGGCTTGATTCCAGGGTACCCGCCGTCCAACTGTCCTCCGCCGCCCGGCGCAGGGTGCGAAACCATAACACGCGTAATAAGCCATAAATCAGCGCCGCGCCCAACGCCAGCATGGATAACGACACGCTGTAGAGCAACATCATGCCCAAGGTACCGACCACCAGCAATACGTCCAGCAGCGCCTCAAGGATGCTGGTGGTGAGCGTATCCTGAATGGTATCGACCGCATCAAACTTGGCGCTAACATTGCCAATGTCACGCTTCTCAAACCAGTCGATCGGCAGACGCAGCAGGTGATGGAACACGTTGGCCGTCCACTGCATATTGAAATTGACCGCCATGGTGATGGTGGCCCATTGCCGGGCCAGGCCAATCAACGTCTGGGTCGCACTCATCAGCAACATGGCAATGACGATCAGCACCAGCAGGCTATCATCCAGCGCCACCAGGACTTCATCGATCACGATCTGATTGATCAACGGACTAAGCAAGGCCAAGACTTCCAACGCCAGGGCAAAGCAGAAAATGCGCGCCAACGCAGCTTTCAACCCTACCGTCTTACCGACCAATTCGGCTAGCCGCACTTTCTTGCGTTCGTCACGCTGCTCAAAGTCATGGGTTGGCGTCAGTTCCAGCGCGACACCGGTAAAATGACGGTTAGCCTGTACCAACGACATGTTTACCGCCCCGCGTGCCGGATCGTGCAGTTCGATCTCGTTGCCACGTACCCGTTTAAGCACTACAAAGTGGTTGAGATCCCAGTGCAAAATGCAGGGTACGGTCAGTTGGCTGAGTTCCTCCAGCTCTAAACGTACCGCACGACCTGTTAATTTCAGGATCTGAGCGCATTCCATCAAATGCACGAAAGTCATGCCCTGCGTCGAAACATTGAATCTTGCACGCAGGCTGGGGAGGTCAATACGATAACCGTGCCAACCGGCGACCATCGCCAGACAGGCCACCCCACATTCCGCCGACTCGGTTTGACGGATCAACGGCAAGCGGCGGCGCCAATGCAAATTCAGGTGCAAATGCTCGGTCCATTCCATGGCTATATTTTTCCTTGCAGGCTCCATAACGGTTCCAGCAACCATTCGTACAGTCGCCGCTTGTCCAGCTCGATATCTGCGGCCACCACCATCCCGGTGCGCAGTAATTCCTGATGGCCATACACTGTCACGCTGGGTTTATCTGGCACGACAATCACCCGGTAATGCCCCTCGTTTTCTTTCCACACCACCGGGTTATGCGGCATGACATCTGTCGGGCTGAGGCTGATGCGGGTCACTTCCCGCGTCGTGCCATACTGCACGCCAAATTTTTCATAGGGATAAGCCGCGAAACGCAGGCCAACCCGCTGATGAGGCTTGATAAACCCAACGGACTTGCTCGGCGCATACAGCTCAATCTGCATTTGGGCCGCCTGTGGCACCAGCGTTAACAGCGGCTCATTTTGGTTGACCGTTTGCCCCGCCTTGACCAACACCGCAGCAACACGCCCTGCCACCGGGGCAGCCAGCGTGCTCTCCTCCTGTGATTGCAACTCTATTTGTTGCTGACGGATCCCTTGTAGTAACCGATCCAGCTCCACCCGGCGGCTTTGCCCCTGCTGCAACAAACTCCCCTGATCCGTTTCAACCGAGGTCAACTCACGCTTCAGACGCTGTTGTACCTGCCGCTGGTTTTCGACATAACCTTCCGCCGCCGCCAGTTCAATCTGCTTTTGCTGATACTCAAGCTCGGAGACATACTTTTGCCGCACCAAACGGTGATAACGCTCCATCATCGAGCGGGTTAACGCCGCCTGGCGCAGCGTCTGTTTCAGAGCCCCATCGGCGCTGCGCAGTTCATCCTTCAGTTGGCTTGCCCGCTGCCGTAATCCCTGTATCTGCAGGGTAATGGCGGCAACCTCCTGATGCTGTTGCTGCACCAACATCTGATACTGCTGCGCCAGGGAGTTTTTCAGCGTCGCCAAGGTGGCCAACCCCTGGCCGTCATAGCGTTCGCCACTTAGCCGATAAAGTAATTGGCCTGCTGCAACCTCATCGCCTTCTTTAATCAGCAAGGCCTCAACCCGCCCTTGCGTACGCGCAACCACTTTGACGACACCGGTTGAAGGCATCACAACACCTTCCAGACGGGCTTTACGGGTATATTCGCCGCCAATTAAAAAAGCGATTAATGCAACCACCAAGAGCACGCTGGCACAGGCATAAAGCGTCATATCCGGACTGGGGGAAATCAAAATCCCCCCTTCGGCTCGCGTGGCCTGGGCGGCAAAATAGGCCTGGCGGTAGAGACGCGTCACGTGATTGGATCAGCCAATTTAATCGTCTTGACGACGATATAACGTTGTTCTGGCAATCTATTATTAACCATAAATATTACCGTTCCCTGTAAATGAAATTAATAGCGATTATTACCAATCGACACTTGAGCATTAGTGATTTAATTAAAGGTGACAGATTGTTATTTACTTTATTTTTGAACAGAGGTTTTCTTTAACAATGAAATTACCAAAATAAACAGAACAACTCAACAGCACCGTCAACTATTATTAATTGATTGATAACGTAAAATAAATAAGTAAAAGCCATCTCCGGGGAGATGGCTTGAGGCTACTGGGAGAACTCCCCTGGCTAATATATTACAACAGAGACTGTTGTTATTTCACCAACACCGGATCTGTACGATATTGCGTTGGGAACAGCTGCTGTAACTGTTTTACCTTTGGTAAATCATTCACCACGATATAGGGCTGTTCCGGGTTAAGGGTGAGATAGTTTTGGTGGTAAGCCTCGGCAGGATAAAAATGACCCTTGTCCTCAATGCGGGTCACCAGCGGTTTGGCAAAGCGTTTACTGGCATCCAGCTGTGCAATATAAGCCTTGGCAACCTGCTGTTGTGACGCCGTCAGTGGGAAAACGGCTGAGCGGTATTGCGTGCCACTGTCCGGCCCCTGGCGATCGAGTTCGGTTGGGTTGTGTGCTACCGAAAAATAGATTTGCAGCAGTTGGCCATAGGAAATCTGCTGTGGATCAAAGGTGACCTGCACAGACTCCGCATGGCCGGTATCCCCTCCGCTGACGGCTTCATAATTAGCCGTTTGTGCCGTACCTCCGGTATAACCGGATATGGCATTGGTCACGCCTTTAACGTGCTGGAACACCCCCTGCACGCCCCAGAAACAACCGCCGGCAAAGATCGCGGTTTCCGTGCGCGATGCCGTTGGCGCTTCGTCTTTTACCGGCGCAGGGATCTCTACCGCCGCCTCGGCATCACCCAGTGGCCAGGCAACGCTTTGCAAACAGAATCCAGCGGCAACCAATACCGCGCCCCATATGCCGTATTTACCTAGCGATGGCAGCGTTTTGTCTACGTTTCTCATATGATTCCTCACTATTCTGGTCAGACCGAGCTTGGCGTGAACAGCATGGCGATGCCATTCATGCAGTAGCGCAAACCGGTGGGTTGCGGGCCATCATCAAATACGTGCCCCAAATGCCCGCCGCAGCGGCTGCAATGCACCTCTTCGCGGACCATGCCCAGCGTTCGATCCTTACGCGTCGCCACCGCCTGTTCGAGGGGTTGCCAGAAACTGGGCCAGCCGGTATGGCTGTCAAATTTGGTGTGGGAAGAAAACAGCGCCTGCTGGCAACCCGCACAGGCAAACTGACCATCGCGGTGCTCCTCATTAAGCGGGCTGCTGTAAGGTGGCTCTGTGCCTTCCTCGCGCAAAACTGCATATTGGCTGGCAGAGAGCCGTTGCCGCCATTGCTCTGCGGTATAGTTGACGGCAAACGACTCCGCCATCACCGAACGAGAAAAAAGTGCAGGCAGCAAGCCTACGGCATAGGCCACAGAGAGTGCCCCACCGCCCAGAATAAAATACCGTCTGTTGATCATCATCGTTACCTCTGGTGCTATTCACCGACAATGACAAACTACAGAGAAAGTCGTGACCAAATCCTCACGGAGAGTTCACAAATTTGTGATAACTGGGAACGCTGCATTAATACGTTGAAAGTTTAAATGGAATTTCTAATTTGGCGGGGTAAGGGCTAAGAGGGCTAAATGAAGGAGCGCAGCCTCTGCCGCGCTCCTGGATAGAAAGTATGTCAGCTTATCGGGATAGCTTACTCATCTTCGAGATAAGTATAACCATACAGACCGGCCTCAAACTCTTCGACAAATTGCGCCTGCAACTCCGCGTCAAGATCGGTTTCTTTCACCTGATCGCGGAATTTAGCCAGCAGCGCGATCGGATCGAGCTGCACATATTCCAGCATGTCGGCTACGCTATCGCCTTCATCAGACAGCTCGGTCTCTACGCTGCCATCAGGGAACACAAACACGTCTACCGAAGCCGTATCGCCAAACAGGTTGTGCATATTGCCCAGGATTTCCTGATAGGCACCAACCATGAAGAACCCAAGCAGAGGCGGGTTTTCCGGATCGTACGGCGGCATCGGCATGGTGGTGGCTACGCCGTCACCATCAATATAGTGATCGATGGTGCCATCGGAGTCACAGGTGATATCCAGCAATACCGCACGGCCTTCCGGCGGCTTGTCCAAGCCTTCCAACGGCAAGACCGGGAACAACTGGTCGATACCCCAGGCATCCGGCATCGACTGGAACAGTGAGAAGTTGACGTAGAACTTGTCCGCCATCCGCTCCTGCAATTCATCAATGATTGGCCGGTGCGCACGATTGCTCGGGTCGAGCTGCTGCTGGATCTTGTTGCAGATGTTCAGATACAGCTGCTCGGCGTAGGCACGCTTGGTCAGATCCAACATGCCATGGGCATACTGGGTATGCACGTCGTGCAGATCCATCTGGCTATCGTGCAACCATTCACGCAGCGAACGACGGTTTTCCGGCTCGTTCATTTCCTGCCAGGTTTCCCACATGCTTTCCAGCGCGCGCGGCGCATCTTCGACCGGAGGAACCGGCTCACAGAATTCGTTGCGCTCAACGCCAATGACGTTGGAAACCAGCACCGTATGGTGGGCGGTTACGGCACGGCCAGACTCGGTGATCACCGTTGGATGCGGCAGGCCATGCTCATTACAGGCATCACCGATCCCCCAAATCACGTTGTTGGCATATTCATTCAGGCCGTAGTTGACCGAACAGTCGGACTGCGAACGGGTGCCTTCATAATCCACCCCCAGGCCGCCACCCACGTCGAAACATTGAATGTTAACACCCAGCTTATGCAGCTCTACGTAGAAACGCGCAGACTCACGTACGCCAGTGGCGATATCGCGAATGTTGGCCAACTGAGAACCCAGGTGGAAATGCAGCAGTTGCAGGCTATCCAGGCGGCCCGCTTCACGCAGGGTTTCCACCAGCTTCAATACCTGAATGGCTGCCAGACCGAACTTGGATTTTTCGCCACCGCTCGACTGCCATTTACCTGCCCCTTGTGAGGCCAGGCGAGCACGCACACCCAGGCGTGGGATCACATTCAGGCGCTCAGCTTCTTCCAGCACCATCTGGATTTCCGACATCTTCTCGATCACCAGGTACACTTTGTGCCCCAGCTTTTCACCGATCAGCGCCAGACGAACATATTCACGGTCTTTGTAGCCATTACAGACGATCACCGAGCGGGTCATACCGGCGTGGGCCAGTACCGCCATCAGTTCCGCCTTGGAACCGGCTTCCAGCCCCAGCGGTTCACCGGAGTTGACCAGTGATTCAATGACGCGACGGTGCTGGTTAACCTTGATCGGGTAAACCAGGAAGTAGCCACCTTCATAGCCGAAGGATTCACGCGCACGTTTGAACGCGGCGTTAATGGAACGCAGACGATGCTGCAAGATCTGCGGGAAGCAGAACAAGGCAGGTAGGCGCTGGCCATCTTTTTGGCGCTCTTTCACCAACTCGGCGAGATCGACGCGCGCATGCGGGACGTCTGGGTCCGGGCACACGCTGATGTGGCCCAGCTCATTGACGTCAAAGTAATTGTTGCCCCAGTAGGCGACGTTATAAGTGCGCAGCATCTTGCTGGCATTACGATCATTCATGGCAACCTCCTGCATGGAGCGTAAAGATAAATTATCACCCGCTACTGACGGGCGTTGGATCGGCATATCAACAGACATTACTCGCCTCACCTTGCATACTGACGATATAGTCAGCCACTATCGCAGCTACAACCCGCGAGAACAACCCGGAAACACCCCATTTTAGCAGTGAATTCACCTGCCGTTCGTGGTCAGCGATCGGTTTATACCCAATAGATTTATTGTAAGACACCCTGTTCAAACCTCGTGAATCGGGTAAAGAATCATCCCACAGGAGAGCTGTAGGCTACCCTTGTTCAGTGCTTCAGACAGCCGTTAACCGGCCCGAGAATCCTGAGTAGCGCCCAGATGTGTGTAACATCGGGTAGATGGTGTAGAGACAAGACGGGAAATAGCACAAGAATGCGCGCCAGAACGGCACTGCTGTTGAGAACCAACAACCAGTAGACAACGGATCATTAATCCAACCACCTCCACGCATGCCGCTCGCGATGAACGACAAAGCCTCTATATAGTATAAGAACGTGAACGTTCAATGAAGCGGCGGCCCCATCATTGGGTACCTACGGTAGATCATGGCGCGGCGTTGCCGGGTTTACAGAAAGTTTCAATTTTCTGCAACACGCTGTGCACCAAATGAACCGCGCGCGCAGTTTATACCGGACCCCCGGGCAAAATGCAAAATGAAAATTCGCCAGAAACTGTTTCAAGCGATGAAAATGGCGGCAAGCGGTTTGCCCAAAAGAGCGTTAGGGCAAAAAATTGCTGGCAATCCGGCTAAAGGCTGACCTAAAATAGACGTCCAGATGTTAATCCATCTATACTGATTAACCGATAAACTGCTTAACGGCTTTGCCTGAGGGGCGTTGCAGGATGCATCTCGCCATCAGCGGAAGACCCTTCGCTTTGATGCCCGGATCTCCAGCGCTGTGCAGTAATTTCCAACCCGTCTTTTGCAAGGTAAAGAACACCATGGCTAAACACCTCTTCACGTCCGAATCTGTTTCCGAAGGACATCCGGATAAAATTGCCGATCAGATCTCGGATGCCGTTCTTGATGCCATCCTGGAACAGGATCCAAAAGCCCGCGTAGCCTGCGAAACCTACGTGAAAACCGGCATGGTGCTGGTTGGCGGCGAGATCACCACCAGCGCCTGGGTCGATATCGAAGAGATCACCCGCAAAACCGTGCGCGAGATTGGCTATGTCCATTCCGATATGGGCTTTGATGCCAACTCCTGTGCCGTACTGAGCGCCATCGGTAAACAATCACCAGATATCAACCAGGGTGTTGACCGTAGCGATCCGCTGGAGCAAGGTGCTGGCGACCAGGGCCTGATGTTCGGTTATGCCTCTAATGAAACCGACGTGTTGATGCCTGCACCAATCACTTATGCCCACCGTCTGGTTCAACGCCAGGCCGAAGTGCGTAAAAATGGCACCCTGCCTTGGCTGCGCCCAGACGCCAAAAGCCAGGTCACGTTCCAGTATGACGATGGCAAAATCGTCGGTATTGATGCCGTGGTGCTGTCCACCCAGCATTCCGATGATATCGCGCTGAAAGATCTGCAAGAAGCGGTGATGGAAGAAATCATCAAGCCGGTACTACCAGCCGAGTGGCTGACCGCAGGCACCAAATACCACATCAACCCAACCGGCCGTTTTGTTATCGGTGGCCCAATGGGTGACTGTGGTCTGACTGGCCGTAAAATCATCGTTGATACCTACGGCGGCATGGCCCGTCACGGTGGCGGTGCGTTCTCCGGCAAGGATCCTTCCAAGGTTGACCGTTCTGCGGCGTATGCTGCACGCTACGTGGCAAAAAACATCGTGGCCGCGGGTCTGGCAGATCGCTGTGAGATCCAGGTGTCCTACGCTATCGGCGTAGCGGAACCTACCTCCATCATGGTGGAAACCTTCGGCACCGAGAAGATCTCAACCGAGCAACTGACCCTGCTGGTGCGTGAGTTCTTCGATCTGCGCCCATACGGCCTGATCCAGATGATGGATCTGCTGCAACCGATCTACCGCGAAACCGCGGCTTACGGCCACTTTGGCCGCGAACACTTCCCATGGGAAGCGACCGACAAGGCAGCCCAACTGCGTGAAGCGGCTGGTTTGAAGTAAGCCTGAGCGTTAGACGTAACAACGGCGAGCCTGAGGCTCGCCGTTTTAGTTTGTAGATGGGTGCTCATAGATCTGTACGCTTACAACCAACGGGCGGGAGCAGGCCCCCGCCGTTGGGTTGCCTTACCGTTCGGATTCGTAGGCCAAAATGGCCGCAACCTCCGTGTTGCCCGATCGAATGCGCAGCTCACAAAGTTTGCTGCGCGTTATCCATACCAACAAGATCACCGTGGTACAGATAACGACCAGTTTTACGATATCTCCTCTGTTTGGCATCATGCCTCCTTATCCTTGCCTCGCGGCGAGTAAGAAGCTAACCTAACGTTGTCGAGCGTTAGAGTTGGCCTCGGGTTGATATTATCGACTCGGGGCTTTTCTCTTTGTACCTTTCGCTCAGGCTCCAGATACAAAGATCCAGAGCACCCACCCGCAGTATATTCACCTCTCCAGCCCGGCTGGCGGCTGTTTCACGGCTAAATACCAACTTTGCGCAGTGCCACGCAATGCTTTGCAACTGCCTGAAAAACCAAGGGCCCAGCAATGCTGAGCCCTTGATGGCAGTGGTGGTAACCCGAGATAGTCTACGAAGTTTGCTTACGCAGCAGATAGACAAAGTACGGCGCGCCAATAAAGGTCGCCAGCAGCCCGGCGGGGATTTGGTAAGGGAACATCACCATCCTGCCACACCAGTCCGCAAACACCATCAGCAGGCCGCCTAGCAGCGCAGCAATCACCATCTGCGGCAGCGCCCGGCGGAATCCCAACATGCGGGCCATATGCGGTGCCATCAGGCCAATAAAACTCAGCGGCCCAACGGTTAGCGTTGCCATCGCCGTCAGCGTTGCCGCCAGCAGTAAAATGCTCAGCCTGGTCGGCGTCAGGGCAATCCCTACGGAACGTGCTGTAGCGCTGCCCAACGGCAGAATTGTCAGCCAACGTCTACACAGCGGGGCCAAGACTATCAACACGCCAGCAATCGCCGCCGTACGTATTGCCTGCGGAGCATCCACCAAGTAGGTAGAGCCGGAAAGCCACACCAACAGCCCCCCCATACGGGGATCGCCACTGGCCAGCAGCAGGAAAATGGTCGTGCTAAAGGCGGTGCTGAGGGCGATCCCCGCCAACAGCATGCGTTCGGTAGAGAATCCGCCGCGCCCAGCCGCAATCATGATGATCAACAGCGTAGCCGCCGCCCCCAGACTCCCGGCGGGTAACAGCCACATAAAAGCATTACCAGGGACGATAAACAGCATCATCACCACGCCGAAAGCCGCGCCGGAACTGATCCCCAGCACTTCCGGGCTGGACATCGGGTTACCGGTCAGTTTCTGGATCAGCGTTCCGGCTACCGCCAGCATCATCCCGGCCGCCAGGGCAGAAACCACTCGTGGCCAGCGCCAAGGCATCAGCGCCTGTAATTCACTGCCTACGCTCCAGTGCCAGCCGTGGGGGTTTTGCCCAAACATCAGCGCCACCACAATCCCGGCCAATAGTAAGACGCTCCCCAGCAGGATCCATATCGGCAAGTTGCCACGTTCGACAGGCACTCTGTCACCAAGATCCATCGGCGGCGGGGTTGCGCTGCTGCGTAAGCGTGGCAGTAGCCAAAGCAACAACGGTGCACCAATCAGTGCCGTTGCCGCGCCGGTCGGGATTTCACGCCATACCAATGTCAGCCAGATCATCACCTGATCGGTCAACCACAGCAGCAATGCCCCCAATAGCGGAGCCAGCATCATGCGGTGCGCCAGACGGCGAGCTCCCAGCATCTTGGCCATCAACGGGGCAAATAGGCCGATAAAGCCGATCACCCCGACCGCATTGACCAACATGGCGCTGAACACGATCGCCACCGCCAACGCGGCAAAGCGCGACATTGCCAGGCCCAGGCCCAGGTTACGCGCCACGCCGTCGTCCAACCCTAACAGCGTTAATGGGCGGATCAATAACGCGGCCAGCATGGCAACCAGCAGCAAGCGCGGCAGGATAAACTGCACCGTCCCCCAATCCTGCTGGTTTAGCGCACCGGTGCTCCACAGGAACAAGCCTTGCAGCTGATCGTAATTGAACAACGCCAGCAGGCTATTGACCGCCCCGCAGTACAGCCCAAGAACCAGACCGGCCAGAATCAACGTCACGGGCGACATCCGTTTGCCCCAGGCAACGCCAAACACCAACCCGCCGACCACAATGGCACCGACCATCGCCGCCAGCTGTCGGGTCAATTCGCCCCCAGGCAGCATCCACAGTGTGGCAATCGTCAAGCCTAGCTGAGCCCCGGCAGCCACGCCTAGCGTGGCGGGTTCCGCCAATGGATTGCGTAATACCTGCTGGAACAGTACGCCGACCAATCCCAGTCCGGCCCCCACCAGCAACGACACCGACAGACGTGGCAACAGGCTGTAGTGGAACAGCATCTGATCGACATTGTCGATGTCTGGTTGTACCAACGCCTGTGACCACTGGCCCCACGGCAGTTGATGCAGCAGGTTGAAGAGCGTCAGGCCACCCGCCGCTGCCAGCAATAACAGGATCAGCGCTATCGGCAAGATACGCAGGCGGGCACTCATGATCGGGTCTCCTGCGCCAGCTCCAGCAAGCGGCAAAAACGCATGGCCGACAGCGTGGCGCCATAGAACCACACCGCTGGCACCTGCCGCAGTTGTCCCTGGCGGATAAACGGCAAGGCCTGCCACAACGGCGTCTTGCTGACCTTATCCATCATGGCTTGATTACCATGATCGAGATAAATCGCTCGCGCATTTTTTATTGTCGCCAGGCGTTCGATCCCCACCACAGAGGTTCCCCAGAAGTTGGTTTCCCCCTGCCAGGCATTCTCGATGCCTAGCTGATCCATCACTTCCTGAAACAGACTCTTCTGGCCGATGACCAACACGTGCCGAGGATCGAGCAAAGAAAACAGCAGCAGCGGCTGTTGCCGGTACCCCGCCAGGCGGTTACGCGCCTCTAGCATGAAAGCATCAAACTGTTGCAGATGCTGGGTAGCCCGCGCCTCCAGACCTATCCGTTGTGCCAATTGCAGCAACGAGTTTTTGCCCACGGTGAGCGGTTTACCGCTGCCGTCGTTAAAGCCAAACTCCATGGTCGGGCCGATAGGCTGCAGTTTTTGTGGCGAAGGACCATAGCCTTTGGAAAGCAGGATCAGAGAAGGTTTGAGCTGTTGCAACAGCTCCAGATTAGGTTCGGTACGTTGACCGACGTCGATCACCGAGTCCGGCAACCGAGGATCTTGTACCCACAGGTTGTAGTTGTGGATATCGGCCACCGCCTGCGGCATCACGCCCAGTGCGATCAGCAGCTCGACCGGTAGCCACTCCAATGCCGCGATACGGGTGATATCGGGCAAACCTGTCGCACGCGACGGTAAAGAGAACAACAGAGGCGATAATGCCATCGCCGTTAATAAACGCCGGCGCAGCGGATCATGATGAAAATCGGCAGAGGTAGGCATTAATACACGAAGCTCACTGGTGCACCGCCACTTGGATGCGGCAATATGCCCATCGGGATGCCATAGATCTGTTCCAGCACCGGCCCTTGCATCAGCTCATGCGATGACCCCTGGGCAATCATTTCGCCACCGCGTAACGCCACCAGATGGTCGCAATACCGAGCCGCCATGTTGATGTCATGCAGCACTGCAATCACCGTCAGGCCGCGCTCATGGCTCAGCCGTTGGATCAACGCCAGCACTTCAACCTGATGGGCAATATCCAACGCCGAGGTCGGTTCATCCAGCAACAAACAACGGCTATCCTGCGCGACCATCATCGCCAGCCAGGCCCGTTGGCGTTCCCCCCCGGAGAGGCTATCTACCAGGCGGTTGGCAAAGGGTCTGAGCCCCACCAGCCCGATTGCCTCTTCTACCAGCTCGCGATCGCCAGCCTTGAAACGGCCTAACGCGCCGTGCCACGGGTAGCGCCCGATGGCGACCAGTTCGCGCACCGTCATCCCTTCCGCTGCGGGCAATTGCTGCGGCAGGTAGGCCACTTGGCGAGCAAAGGCTTTACTGTCCCATTGGCCCAGCGGTTGCCCGTTAAGCAGCGCCTGGCCGGAGGTAGGATTTTGGTGACGACCGAGGATTTTCAGCAGCGTGGATTTGCCGGAGCCATTATGCCCAATCAATCCACACACTTTGCCTTGAGGAAAGACCAATGACAGCGGCTGTAACAGCACCCGCCCTGGCACGGCAAAGCTCACGCGGTCGAGCTGGAACGTAGCATCGCGATTAAGGTGTTTATCCTGCATAGGCCCTGCTTGGCGGGGAGCGACCAAAGGCCGCTCCCGTTAGCCGATTAGAAACTGAAGGTTGCCGTGGCGACCACTTGACGTTCTGCACCCCAGAAACAGCCATAGGTGGCGAAACAGCTAGAGACATACTCTTTATCAAACAGGTTGTTAACGTTAAGCGCTACGGAAGAACCTGGCAGGTTGAAGCGCGCCAAATCATATTTGATCACGGTATTCCACACGGTGTAGTCCGGCACTTTGAAGGTGTTGGCTTCGTCACCATAGGTTGAGCCGGTATAACGCACACCCGCGCCCAGCGTCAGGCCACTCAACGCGGTTTCATGGAAGGTATAATCTCCCCACAGCGAGGCCATATGCTTAGGAATGATCGCCGGCGTATTGCCCTGGTTGGTGGTGTCTTCGGTGTATTCAGCATCGGTATAGGTATAGGACGCCAGCAGGTTGACGTTAGCCGTCAGCGCCGCTTTGCCTTCCAACTCTACGCCGCGAGAGCGGATCTCCCCGGTTTGCTGCTGGAACCAACCTTTATCGGCATGCTCAACATCCGTGACCAGGTTATTTGACTTGGTCAGTTGGTAGATGGCAACGGTGGCAGAGACGGGGCGATCTTTTGGCATGTATTTCACGCCAGCTTCATACTGTTCGCCTTTGGAAGGAACGAAGGCTTTGCCGTCATAACCTGCGCCCACGTTCGGCTCGAAGGATTGTGCGTAGCTGACATACGGCGAGATACCATTGTCGAACAGATAGTTCAGGCCGATGCGATTGGTAGACTGGTGGTCTTTCTGCTCGCTATAAGGAACCGTTGCCATTTCGGTGCGATCTTCAACAGTGCTCTTAGCCCAATCGTAACGCGTACCGGCAGTCAGGATCCATTGGTTCCACTCGGCCTGTTCCTGCAGGTAAATGCCCACCTGCCGTTGACCATTGACCTTACTGGTCGGGTTTAACGCCCCCTTGGTATAATTACCAAACTGCGGGTTGGCCAGATCCAGTGGACTGGCCACGCCCCAGCCGCCCTGAATATCGTTGCTCATGCGCATAAAGTCTACGCCGGCCAGCAGCGTATGATCCACGCGGCCAGTAGCAAACTTGGCCTGGCCCTGGGTATCGACGCTGAAGTTATTCAGGCGCTCATCCGAAGCGATATAGTTACGGTTCAGAGTCGTGTTGTCGGCGTTTACGCCAGTGCCATAAATATTGTTCTGGTTGGTATGCAGCTGCATATAACGCAGGTTCTGGCGTACGGCCCAGGTATCATCGAAATCATGAGAGAAGCTGTAACCAAACATCCGCGTCTGGCGCGAATAGAAGTTACTCTTTTCGCCTTCGTTGAAGCTGGTTGGCAGCTTGCCGTAAGGCGCGTTGACCACAGTTCCCTGCATCGGCAACCAGCCGTAGTAGCCGAGGTTAGGATCGTTTTGCAGGTAAGAGTACAGCGTCAGGTTGGTATGCTCATCGGGCTGCCAACTGAATGAAGGCGCAATGGTATAGCGTTTTTCCTTGGCCATCTCCTGCTGAGCGTCTGCGTCTTTGGCCAACCCGGTCAGGCGGAAGGAATACTTGCCGTCATCATCCAACGCATTGCTGAAATCAAAACCAGTCTGGAACAGATTATCTGTGCCCATTTTAAATTGGATTTCTTTCAGCGGTTCCGTGGTTGGGCGCTTGCTGATCAGCGAGATAATCCCACCCGGGCTGCTTTTACCGTAAAGCACGGAAGAAGGGCCGCGCAGCACTTCGGCCCGCTCCAGGAAATAAGGATCGATTACGGCTTCGTTAAAATAGTCGCCTTGCAGCTTCAAACCGTCCAGATAGATATTCTGGTTGACCGAGCCAAAACCACGAATATAAACCGCATCATAGACGTTGGAGCTGCCGCGGCTGCCCACCATCACACCAGGGGTGAAGCCTAACGCTTCTTTCACCGAGGAAGGCTGCATAACGTCCATTTGTTCACGCGTGACCACAGACACCGATTGAGGGGTCTTCACCAACGGCGTATCCGTTTTGGTGCCGGTCGCGCTGCGTTTCGCCACGATGGTGCCAACTGGGCCCCAGGCACTTTTCTGTGAAGCACCACCGCTGCCGCCCCCTACCACCGTAATAGTATCGGCATCCGCGGCAGCCATCGTCTGAGCTGCGACCGCAGGCAAGGTTAGCGTAGCCGCGATCGTGGCAGCCAAAACGCTTACGGGGAACAAGCCTGATTTGGCCGGTGATGAGGAATGACGCTTGGTCGGCATGTCTGGTTTCTCTGATGTGATTTGATAACGAATGTGAACGATAATAATTATTATAAGCGCGGCATTTTATGCAGAAGGCTAGCGGAACTGCAAGCGTATTTCGGCCGTAAAAAGGCTATGGGATTGGTGCGGTAACCGCATTAACCGAGTGGAAATAAAATAAACGCCAAACAGAAGAAAGCCCGTAACAGAACGCTACGGGCTTGATAACACAGTAAAATCAAATGATAAATATGCTTAACATAACGGTTGGGGTTTATTTGCCAAACATATCTTTTATCCAGCCAGCAACGCCGTCGGCATCTTTCTGTTCGCCGGCTTGCTGCTGTTGAGTTTGTTGCTGCTCGGCCTGGCTTGCCTGGCATAGCCCCTGCGGGTTTTCAGTCCAAACCGGGATGGTGCGCCAACTGCTGCCACCACAGATAAAGTTACCGGCAGAATCAATCCCCATTTGGCTAATGCCTTCCGGTTGTTGCAGCTTCAGCACCAGCGGCGTCTGGTTTTCCAGATAGCGGCGATACAGCGTCAAAGCACCGTTGGCACCTGTCAATTTGGCTGGGCCGTTATTGTCACGCCCTACCCAGGCAATCGCCACTTCCTTGCCGTCGATACCGGCAAACCAGCTATCACGCAGATCGTTGGTGGTACCGGTTTTAGCGGCCAGGTTGTAATTAGGGAACTTGACCGACAGCGAACGTGAAGTCCCGCGTGCCACACCCTGCTGCATAGCATACAGCGTCAGGTAAGCCGCCTGTGCTGGCACCATACGTTCCGCCTGCGGGAAGCTCTGATACAACGCTGTGCCATCTTCCGCAATCACTGAACGCACGGCAGACAGCGGCGCACGGTTACCCCCACTGGCGATGGTCTGGTATTCCTGTGCTACTTCCATCGGCGTCAGGCCGATGGCCCCCAGCAACATGGAAGGCACCGGAGTGATCGCCGATTTAGGAATACCCAACTTTTGCAGGGTCGCGCTGATCTGATCCAGCCCTACCGACATCCCCAGGTTGACCGTTGGCACGTTGAGCGAGTTGGCCAACGCATCCACCAGCATCACCCGGCCACGGAACTGGCGATCGTAGTTATTCGGCTGCCACGAGCTGCCGTTCGGTAGTTTGATCGACAGCGGCTGATCGGCCAGCCAGGTATTGAGCCGATACTTATCCGGTTCCGACAGCGCGGTCAGATAGGTTGGCGGCTTGGCCAGTGACCCTACCAGACGGCGCGCCTGCAGAGCACGGTTAAAGCCGGCAAACTGAGGATCGGCACCGCCCACCATGGCGCGAACCTCTCCGGTAAAGCGATCGACAATCACCATCGCCGCTTCCAAATCGTTCAGATGACGAGCGGCACGTAGCGCCGGGATACCGTCTTCCACCGCCTTCTCGGCCGCATCCTGTGAAACCGGATCCAACGTAGTGAAGATCTTCACGCCGGAAAGATCGTTAACCTTGTCACCCAGCTTGGCCTGCAACTCCTGACGCACCAGTTGCATAAACGCAGGCTGCGGTGAAATCACCCCACCTTTCGGCTGTACGCCCAGCGGGCGAGCGCTCAGCATATTATACAGCTCAGCGTCGATCACCCCCTGGTTCTGTAACAGCTTGAGCACCAGGTTACGACGCTCCAGCGCCAACTTTGGGTTACGCCAAGGGTTATACAGCGAGGCCCCTTTCACCATGCCCACCAACAGCGCCTGCTGATCCAGGCTCAGTTCATCGACCGGGCGACCAAAGTAGTACAGGCTGGCCAACGGGAAGCCACGGATCTGATCGCTGCCGCTCTGGCCGAGATACACCTCGTTCAGATACAGCTCCAGAATACGGTCTTTGCTATAACGGTAATCTACCAGCAAAGCCATGTAGGCTTCGTTGGCCTTACGCCACAGCGAACGCTCGTTGGTCAGGAACAGGTTTTTTACCAGTTGCTGAGTCAAGGTACTGCCGCCCTGCACCGCACGCCCGGCGGTCAGGTTGGCCACCACAGCACGGCCAATGGAGTAGAAGCTGATACCATCATGCTCGTAGAAATGGCGGTCTTCGGTAGCGATTAGCGTGTCGACCAGCAGATCAGGGAAACCAGAGCGCGGAACAAACAGGCGTTGCTCGCCATTCGGCGATTGCAGCATGGTGATCAGGCGCGGATCGAGGCGGAAGAAGCCAAAGTTACGCTGATTTTCCATGTTGACGATTTTCGCCAGGCCATTGTTTTGGAAATCGAGGCGAGCGTGGATCTGGCCTTCTTTGCCATCCGGGAAATCAAACGGGCGGCGCAGCATCTCGATGCTGTTGGCCTGCACGGTAAACTCCCCAGGCCGGGTCATGCGGCTGACCTGGCGATATTGCATCCCTTCCAGCAGGGCGACCATTTCCTTTTTGCTATACGGCATGCCCGGCTCAAGGTTAACCATGCGGCCATACACCGCCGCCGGTAACTGCCAGACCTTGCCATCGATGCGGCTACGGATCTGGGAATCCAGATAAACACCGTAGATCGCCAGCAGCACCGCAATCACCAGGAACAGTTTTATCAGCAGGCCGAGCCAACGGCGCTTTTTACGCGGCGACTTCGCTTTTACCTTGGGCGGCATGCGTTGTTCCTCTTCGTCGTCATCGTACTCATCATCGTCATACTCATCCTGATACTCGTCTTCTTCATAATCGTCGTCACGTTGACGACGCGCCGGTTTACGCGGCTGATTACGTTTTGGTTGTTTGCCTTTGCGCCCGATGGGCTCGCGGTCATCCCCAGCCATTGCGGTTCTTCTCCACGCTTGCAGCACTCTATACCCTATGGATTTCAAGCTGTAGCCAGGCGACAAGCTATCTCATCCCCAGGAGCTTACTTTTGGGTAAGTGACTGGGCTGTGATAGCGCAGGTAACAACGCTGCAGCTTGAAAGACGACGGGTCCGTTATTTTGTCGCTTAATCTGTCCCTAAGCCATCTGGCTGAACAGAAGAAACATCTGAATTCGTTACTGGTATTTCTTGGTGCGCCTGGTGGGGGCGGTATTGGCCGGGTCGTCTGGCCATACGTGCTTGGGATAGCGCCCCTTCATTTCCTTTTGCACCTCGCGGTACGCCCCTTGCCAGAAGGCGGCCAGATCGCCGGTGATCTGCAATGGCCGGTGCGCCGGAGAGAGTAACTCAAGCACCACCGGGATGCGACCCTCAGCCAACGTTGGGCTATGCTGTTCACCAAACATCTCCTGTAAACGCACCGCCAATACCGGCGGTTTATCGGCATCGTAGCGGATTGGTAAACGACTGCCGGTCGGCACAGCATAATGAGTTGGCAGGGCATTATCCAGCCGTTGCTTTTGCTGCCAGTTCAACCGGCGGGCCAAGGCTTCAGCGATATTGACCTGCTTTAATCCGCGCAGATCGCGTACGCCGCTCAATGACGGCAGCAACCAGCTTTCCAGGGAGTCGAGCAACGTCTCGTCATCCACCGGCGGCCAGTCGGCCTCTGGCAACCAACGCTGGGCACAGTGTAAACGCAGGCGCAACTGTTCGGCAGCGGTGTCCCAATTAAGCACGGCCAATCCCTGGGCGCGGACCCAGTTTATCAGTGCCTGTTGCAGTTCCTCTTCCGCCGGCTTGGCCAGCGGCTGAGCCCGCAGCGTTAAGCGGCCAATCTGTTGGCGCTTCCAAGCCCGCAGGGTGCCCTTTTCTTCATCCCACTCGACGGCGGTCTGGCTACTGACAATCTCGGGCAACCTCGCCACCAGCGCATCAATTTCGATGGGTAACGCCAGCAGGATACGGGCATCCGGGCTGTTATGGCCTTGCAACAGGCTGGGAATAATCAACCAGGGAGCACGCGAGAGCGCTTCGTCCTGAGCCATCGCTGCGCCCAGGCCATTGGCCAACAGATAGCGCCCATCCTGCCCGCGCCGTTGGGCGATACGATCTGCAAAAGCCTGCGCCAGCAAAGGAGCGGCCAGATCGGCATCAATCTGCCCACTTTTTTGCGGTAAGCGCTTACTCAGTTGCGCCGCCCGGCGTTGCCAATGTGGCTGGGGGCGGCTCAGCCAATAACCGATATCCATCTGCCCACTGCGCGGCGGCTCCTCCAGCAAGGCGGCCAACATCGCCGCCGTGGCTAATCCATCGGCTCCCATCTTGGCACCGGCACACAGCATAGCCGCCAATCTGGGATCGCAACCCAACCCGGCCATTTGACGACCAATGGTTGTGAGCTTCTCACCGTCATCGATAGCTGCCAGGGTATGTAATAAACGGCGAGCGGCAGCTAATGCAGCCAACGGCGGCCGATCGAGCCAGGTAAGTTGATCCACATCCACACAGCCCCATTGCAGCAGTTCCAGCCAGAAGCTGGCCAGATCGCTTTGCAGGATCTCCGGCTCGGCATGTTCCGCAGCACGCTCCGCCTGCTCTTTGGCAAACAGATGCCAGCAAATTCCCGGCTCCAAGCGCCCGGCACGCCCGGCGCGCTGGATCATTGAAGCCTGGCTGATACGCTGGGTGACCAATCGCGTCAGGCCATTACGGACGTCATAACGCGCTACGCGCTCCAGCCCGCTGTCGACGACCAGACGGATGCCTTCAATGGTCAAACTGGTTTCGGCAATATTGGTCGCCAACACCACTTTACGCCGCCCGTGCTGCGCCGGTTGGATCGCCTTTTGCTGCTGTGCCAACGGCAATGCGCCGTACAGCGGGCAGAGATCGGTATCCGCTGGCACCTCGCCAATGAGCCGTTCCTGCACACGGTTAATCTCCGCCACGCCGGGCAGGAATAACAACAGCGAACCTGATTGCTCAGCCAACAGACGCTTCACCGCCGAGGCAACGCCATCCTCCAACCGTTGATGGCTTGGCAAAGGTTGGTACTGCCGTTCAACCGGGTAGCTACGCCCTTCCGACACCACCACCGGCGCTTGCGGCAGCAGTTGCGACAGCCGCGCATTATCCAGCGTCGCCGACATGATCAGCAGTTTCAGATCGTCACGCAGCCCTTGCTGCACATCCAGCAGCAGGGCCAAGGCCAGATCGGCCTGTAAACTACGCTCGTGGAATTCATCAAGAATAATCAGCGAGACACCCTGCAGTTCGGCGTCCTGCTGCAACATGCGGGTGAGAATGCCCTCGGTCACCACCTCAAGTCGCGTATGCGGCCCACTTTTGCTCTCGGCACGCATGCGATAGCCCACGGTCTGACCCGGTTCTTCACCCAGCTGTTGCGCCAAACGGTAAGCGACGTTTTTTGCCGCCAGCCGCCGTGGCTCCAGCATGATGATACGCCCCGGCAGCCCGGCTTTTGCCAGGATCTGCAACGGCAGCCAGGTGGATTTCCCGGCACCGGTGGGGGCATGCAACAACACTTGCGGGGCAGATTGCAGTGCGGCAAGCAGCTCATCAAGAACCGCGCTGACGGGCAGTGAGGACACAAAACTCTCCATGGGGTAGTTAATGGACAGCGCACATTGTAGCATTAGGCTCAGCATTTCATTCATTTACCGGGGTTCCATGTCCAGCTCTCGCCGCCTGTTCTTCGCCTTGTCGCTACCCGATGCCTTGCAGCAGCAGGTGATCCGCTGGCGGGCCGAGGCTTTTAAACCCGAAGATGGCCGCCCGGTGGCCGCCGCCAATCTGCATCTGACGCTGGCCTTTCTCGGCGAGGTCAGTGCACAGAAAGAGCTGGCGCTAAAAACGCAGGCTGGGCGTATCACGCAGGCGGGTTTTAGCCTCAATCTGGACGATCTTGGCCACTGGCCGCGCCCCGGAGTGGTATGGTTGGGCAGCAAACGCCCCCCACGCGCGCTGTTACAGTTGGCGGAATTGCTGCGTTCGCAAGCGGCCCGCAGCGGCTGTTATCAAAGCCCGCTGCCGTTTCATCCCCATATCACGCTATTGCGGGCAGCAACCCAACCGGTCGCCATTCCTCCTGGTACGCCGGGTTGGCCGTTCAACGCCAGCCATTTCTCTCTCTACCAATCGTCGTTTGAACAGGGCCGTACCCGCTACCACGAATTGGATCAGTGGCCACTCGGCCCACAGGATAAATCATGATCTTTGACCCACCGCTAAAACCGGCCACGCTCATCAAGCGCTACAAGCGTTTTCTGGCCGATGTGATCACTCCCGAAGGTGAAACCTTTACCCTGCACTGCGCCAACACCGGCGCCATGACCGGCTGTGCTACGCCAGGGGACACCGTTTGGTACTCCACCTCGGACAACGCCAAACGCAAATATGCCCACAGTTGGGAGCTGACACATACCCAGGCTGGCGACTGGATCTGCGTCAACACCCTGCGTGCCAACACTCTGGTTCGTGAAGCTATTGAACAGAATGTAATCAGTGAATTATCCGGTTACAGTAAAATCACCGGCGAAGTGAAATATGGCGGCGAAAACAGCCGTATCGATTTGTTATTACAGGCAGAAAATCGGGTTGACTGCTATATTGAAGTTAAGTCAGTCACACTATTGCAACATCAACAGGGCTACTTCCCTGATGCCGTAACGCTGAGAGGGCAGAAGCATCTGCGTGAGTTGCAAAACGTGGTTGAACAAGGGCAGCGGGCGGTGCTGTTCTTTGCCGTGTTACACAGCGGCATCGATCGGGTCACCCCAGCAAATCATATAGATGAGCATTATGCGGTGCTACTAGCGCAGGTTCAGCAGTTGGGAGTGGAAGTTGTTTGTTACGGGGCAAAATTATCACCTGACGGTATCTCGCTGAGCGCTAAGTTACCGTTTTTTATTGGCTAGCGGTGCCGGGCACAAATAAATCGACAACCGGATATTGCGTCGCCAAATACGCCTTCCTTCACACCATTGTCAAGCAGGCGACAGGAATAATTGCCATCCCTCTTCCCTTCTGTTATTTATAGCGGCCTGTTTTTCCCCCGTATTGGGGATTCGACATACCCTACTAGCATTAAAGGGTATAGTGCGTGTGTATGTAGGAGAAGCAATATGCAAGAAGGGCAAACCCGTAAAACCTCGTCCTTGAGCATTCTCGCCATCGCTGGGGTGGAGCCGTATCAAGAGAAACCGGGCGAAGAGTACATGAACGACGCCCAGTTGACGCATTTCAGGCGCATCCTTGAAGCATGGCGCAACCAACTCAGGGACGAAGTCGATCGTACTGTGTCGCATATGCAAGAAGAGGCAGCCAACTTCCCGGATCCGGCAGACCGTGCCACTCAGGAAGAAGAGTTCAGCCTCGAACTGCGTAACCGTGACCGCGAGCGCAAACTGATCAAAAAGATCGAGAAAACGCTGAAGAAAGTAGAAGACGATGATTTCGGCTTCTGCGAGTCTTGCGGCGTGGAGATTGGCATTCGTCGCCTTGAAGCGCGTCCGACTGCCGATTTGTGCATCGACTGCAAGACGTTGGCCGAAATCCGCGAAAAGCAGATGGCCGGCTAAGCAGTTGTTACCTCCTGCGGCGCGTGCTAATAACGCGCGCCGCACAGAGTTAAGGGAAGCAATCCCTTCAGATATGCTAGCAAGTCACTATGTGGGGCGCTTTGCCCCATCGCCTTCCGGGGATCTGCATTTCGGTTCGCTGATTGCCGCTCTGGGAAGCTACCTCCAGGCTCGTGCTCAACGCGGGCAATGGCTGGTACGTATTGAAGATATCGACCCTCCGCGTGAAGTCGCCGGAGCTGCCGGGCGTATCTTATCCGCACTTGAACACTATGGTCTCCACTGGGACGGCCAGGTCATCTATCAGTCCCAACGCTCTGAAGCTTACCGCGCAACCCTTGATTGGCTGCAACGCCAGGATCTCAGCTATTACTGCACCTGTACCCGCAGCCGCATCCAGCAGATCGGCGGTTTGTACGATGGCCATTGCCGCCAGTTACGGCTTGGCCCGCAGGGTGCCGCAATCCGCTTACGTCAATCAAACCCGGTATATGTCTTCCACGATCGGTTGCAGGGCGAGCTACGGGCCGATCCGGCGCTGGCACAGGAAGATTTCATCATCCGCCGCCGCGACGGCCTGTTTGCCTACAATCTGGCGGTGGTGATCGACGATCATTTTCAAGGCGTGACCGAAATCGTCCGCGGTGCCGATCTGATCGAACCCACGGTGCGCCAGATTGCGCTGTATCAGCAATTACAGGCACCGGTTCCCGACTATGTGCATTTGCCACTGGCGCTGGGGAACAACGGCATTAAACTGTCGAAGCAAAATCATGCTCCCGCGCTGCCCACTGGCGATCCACGGCCAGTACTGGTTGCTGCCCTGAAGTTTCTGCGCCAACCGCTGCCAGAAAACTGGCAAGATCTTGATCTGCCGTTATTATTGAGCTGGGCGGTTGAGCATTGGCAGTTGGCAAATGTGCCACGTCAGCAAGCGATCCCACAGTGTGAAAACACAACGGCATTCTCAAAACAGCCGGGGTAAGCTATGATTAGCCGCTATTTTTTGTTAGCGCCATTTTTATCCGTCACTATCGAGGTGTACCATTTTTACCCGAGTAGCCAATTTCTGCCGTAAGGTACTAATCCGCGATGACAAGTTGACCCGCGAAGATGCGCCGGCCAGCGATAAAAACCAAGTCCGCGAAGAAAGCGCGCCTGCAGAACCGTTAGCAACAACGCCACCGCGCTCTACCGAGAGCGGCAGGGAAACACCTGCCCGCCGTCCTGCGCCGCGTAAACGCCCGCCATTTGTAGCCGCAGAGGGAACGCGCTCAATGACCGTTATCCCCCGCGATCAACATGCGATCTCGCGCAAAGATATCAGCGAAAATGCGCTGAAGGTGCTGTATCGCCTGAATAAATCTGGCTATGAAGCCTATCTGGTCGGCGGCGGTGTACGCGATCTGTTGCTCGGCAAAAAGCCGAAAGATTTCGACATTACCACCAATGCTACCCCTGAGCAGGTGCGCAAACTGTTCCGCAACTGCCGCCTGGTAGGCCGCCGTTTCAGGCTGGCACACGTGATGTTCGGGCCGGAAATCATCGAAGTCGCCACCTTCCGTGGCCACCACGAACAGAGTCAGGAATCTGACAAGAACTCTTCCCAGCAGGCCCAGAACGGCATGCTGCTGCGCGATAACATCTTCGGTACCATCGAAGACGATGCCCAGCGCCGCGATTTTACCATCAACAGCCTGTATTACGGCGTAGCCGACTTTGCCCTGCGTGATTACGTTGGGGGCCTGCGCGATCTGCAACAGGGCGTGATCCGCCTGATCGGCGATCCGGAAACCCGCTACCGCGAAGATCCGGTGCGGATGCTGCGCGCGGTACGCTTTGCCGCCAAGCTGGATATGACCATCAGCGAAGAAACCGCCGAGCCTATTCCACGCCTGGCCTCGCTGCTGCACGAAATTCCACCGGCTCGCCTGTTTGAAGAGGCGCTGAAGCTGCTGCAAACGGGTTACGGTTACCAGACCTACCTGAAGCTGTGTGAATATCAGCTGTTCCAGCCGCTGTTCCCATTGATCGCGCGTAACTTCACGCCGAATCACGACACGCCGATGGAGCGCATTCTAGAGCAGGTACTGAAAAATACCGATCACCGCCTGCAAAACGACAAGCGCGTCAACCCGGCGTTCCTGTTTGCCGCCATGCTGTGGTACCCACTGCTGGAGCACGCACAGAAACTGGCGCAGGAAAGCGGCCTGGCCTATTACGACGCCTTTGCCCTGGCCATGAACGATGTGCTGGACGAAGAGTGCCGTTCACTGGCAATCCCCAAACGAATCACTACACTGGTACGTGACATCTGGCAACTGCAGTTACGCCTGTCCCGTCGTCAGGGTAAGCGTGCGCACAAGCTGATGGAACACCCTAAATTCCGTGCGGCGTATGATTTGCTGGCACTGCGTGCCGAAGTGGAAAACAACCCGGAGATGCTGCGTCTTGCCGAATGGTGGGATGAATTCCAGGTGGCCACCGCGGCCCGCCAGAAAAACATGCTGAGCACGCTAGGCGAAGATCCGGCACCGCGTCGGGCTCGTCAGCGCCGCCCACGCCGCAGGTCTCCAAATAACGAAGGAGCATAATGATCCGCGTTTATATCGCGCTGGGTAGCAATCTGGCGCAACCTTTGCAACAGGTGAATACCGCGCTGGAGGCGTTGGAGCATATTCCACGCACCCGTCTGATCGTTTGTTCACCGCTGTACCGCACCAAGCCGCTGGGGCCACAGAACCAGCCGGATTATCTCAACGCGGTGGTGGCACTGGATACCCAGTTGCCACCGGAACAGCTGCTCGATCACACCCAGGCGATTGAACGCAATCAGGGCCGAGTGCGCAAAGATGAACGCTGGGGCCCTCGCACGCTGGATCTGGATATGATGTTGTACGGCGATCTGGTGATCAACACCGAACGCCTCACCGTGCCCCATTACGGCCTGAAAGAACGTGAATTTATGCTCTACCCGCTGGCGGATATCGCTCCGGATCTGATATTCCCAGACGGTGAAACCCTCGCGGAGTGCTTACAACGCGTGCCAAAAAACGGCATGACGCTGTGGCATCAGCCCAAGGGTTGAATACCACTCCCAGACAACGTTAACGTCGCGATAAACCCACCTTCCGGCCGATTGGCAAAGCTCACCCGCAGTCCGTGCAAGCTGGCAATCCGCTGTACAATGGACAAGCCCAGCCCGCTTCCCGTCTGTTCCTGCCCCGGTGGACGATAAAAGCGCTCCCCCAGTCTTTCCAGATGCTCAGCCGTGACGCCAGGGCCGTCGTCCTCCACCGTCAGTTGCCGCTGGCTGAGCGTGACCGTTACCGTGCCACCGGCCGGAGTGTAACGTACCGCATTGTCCACCAGATTGCGCACCAACAACGATAACAGGAGCGGCTGGCCCGATAGTGCAGGAGGTTCACCCTGCTGCTGGTAACGCAGTGTGATCCCGGAGGTATGCGCCTGTCGATCCAGTTCTGCCAGGGTCATCGGCACCAGTTGGCACCAGTCGACCAAGGCCAGATCGTGCAAATCGGCGAGCGAGTCAAGCCGGGACAAGGTGAGCAGTTGATCCACCAGGCGCGTGGCTCGATCGATACCCACCGTCAGGTTGTTCACCGCATGTTCACGCATGGGTACATCGTCCCCCGCCAGTTGCACCACCTCGGTCTGCACCCGCAATGCGGCCAATGGGCTGCGCAACTCATGGGCAGCATCCGAAGTAAACCGACGCTCACGCACCAGCAGGCTATTAATGCGCGTAAACAGCGTATTCAACGCTTCCACCAGCGGGCGCACCTCACTGGGTACCTGGTGTGCATTCAGCGGCGTAGCGTCGTCTGGAGCTCGTTGGCGTAGGCTGGCGGCCACCTCGCGCAACGGTCTTAGCTCGCGGCCAACCATCAGGGCGATCAGCAACATCAGGATCGGCAACGTCACCAGCCAGGGCAGCAACTGCCCCATCACCAATCCCAACGCCATATCATGCCGATAATCCCATTCCTGGCCGACCACAATGCGGTAACGCCCATCCGGGCTGGTGAGCCATAGCAACCGCCAACTGTCGCTATCTCCTTTGCGTTGACCATCTACAAATCCTTGCCGCTCGCCGTCAAACTGAAAATCCTCACCGTTCTCACCGTCGTTGAGCAGCATGCGCCCATCGTGGGAAAAGATGGCGAACGCCAACGCATCATCGTCCTGCTCTCCGCGCTTGCCGTGGTTCAGCATCTTCTTGGTTTTTGGCAGGCTGCGCACTTGCTGATTAGCCAGCAAATCCCCCAGATCGGCGGTCGCCAGCCGTTTGGCAAACAGCATCTGTTGGGTGTCGAACACTTCGTTGATATTGTGGCGCGTCATCATCCACGCCACCACGCTGGCGGAACACCAGGTCAGCAATGCCAGCAGGCTGAAGATCAGGATCAGCCGCAACCGCAAACTCAATGACTTCACGGCTCATCCCCCAGCGTGTAGCCCACGCCATGTACGGTGCGGATAAAACCGTTACCCAGCTTGCGCCGCAGATGATGGATATGGACCTCAACCGCGTTACTGCTCACGTCGTCATCCCAGTTATACAGTTTTTCCTGGATCAGCGGCCGTGCCAGCACACGCCCCTTGTTGTGCAGAAACAGTTCCAGCACCGCCAGTTCGCGCGGGGTCAACGTCACGGGCTCACCGTTGCAGCTCACGCTGCGGGATGCGGCATCAAACACCAGGTTGCCGTGGACCAATTGAGGCGTCAGTTGCCCATGGCGGCGGCGGATCAACGCCTGTAACCGCGCGGCAACCTCCGTTAGAGCAAAAGGCTTGCACAGGTAATCATCGGCTCCGCTTTGCAACCCGCTGACACGCTGTTCCAACGCGTCACGCGCGGTCAGGATCAGCACCGGCACATCCTGCCCGGCCTGACGCCACTGGCGCAACAAATCCAACCCGTCCAACCCCGGCAAGCTGAGATCGAGGATCACCGCATCATAAGGTGCACTGTCCAGGGCGTTCTTACCGACGATGCCATCGGTGAACCAGTCGAGGTTAAACCCCAGCTTGGTCAAGCCCGCCTTGATGCCATCACCGATCAGTTTGTCATCTTCAATCAACAGAATTCTCATGCGCTCTCCCTTTGGACAGACCATTACATCATAAGCTTCTTAAGAACATCTTAACCATCAGCATCGGAGCTACCCACCCCTGAAGGGTTACAGTAGAATGACAACACTTTTTACCACCGTGCTACAAATCCAGGCCGCGCGGTTACTGCAGGAGACGTTGTGATGAAACCTACCACCCTGAGCCATTTACGCCAGTGGAAGCAGGAGCAGCGCAAGTTTGCGACTATTACCGCCTACGATGCCAGCTTTGCCCAGCTGTTTGAAGAACAAGGTATTAAAGTATTACTGGTCGGAGACTCGCTGGGAATGACGCTGCAAGGGCATGACTCAACGCTGCCGGTAACCGTGGCCGACGTGGCTTACCATACCCGCGCGGTACGTCGTGGGGCACCAGCCAGCCTGCTGTTGGCCGACCTGCCTTTCATGAGTTACGCCACGCCTGAGCTTGCCTGCCAAAGCGCGGCCGAGGTGATGCGCGCCGGGGCCAACATGGTCAAAATAGAAGGCGGCAGTTGGCTTTGCGAAACGGTGAAAATGCTCGCGGAGCGCGCCGTCCCCGTCTGCGGCCATCTCGGCCTCACGCCACAGTCCGTCAACGTGTTTGGCGGCTACAAGGTGCAGGGGCGTGACGAGTTGGCGGCCAAGCAACTGCTGATCGACGCCCAGAATCTGGAACTGGCCGGTATGCAACTGCTGGTGCTGGAGTGCGTACCGACCGAACTGGCCCGCCAGGTTACTGAAGCCTTGTCGATCCCGGTGATCGGTATTGGTGCCGGCAACGCTACCGATGGCCAGATCCTGGTGATGCATGACGCCTTGGGGATCACCGGCGGCCATACCCCTAAATTTGCCAAAAACTTTCTGGCGCAGGGCGGCGATATTCGCGGTGCCGTGCAGCTGTATATTCGGGAAGTCGAGCAAGGTATTTATCCCGACGAAGAGCACTCGTTCAACTGAGTGACCGGCCACGATTGATAGCTAACTAGCTTATCCCCTGGTACTTCAACACCGGGGGAGACACCGAGGAGTTATGGAATGGTAATTATCGAAACCCTGCCACTGCTGCGCCAACAGATCCGCCGCTGGCGGCAAGAGGGCAAACGCGTTGCGCTGGTGCCCACCATGGGCAATCTGCATGAGGGCCATATGACGCTGGTGGAAGAAGCTCGCGCCCGTGCCGACGTGGTAGTAGTGAGCATTTTCGTTAACCCGCTGCAGTTCGAACGTGCAGACGATCTGGAGCGCTATCCGCGCACCTTGCAGGAAGACTGTGAAAAGCTCAATCGCCGTAATGTCGAGTTGATCTTCGCCCCTGCCCCGGCAGAAATTTACCCCAAAGGGCTGGAAGAACACACCAGCGTCGACGTACCGGTGATCTCCACCATGTTGGAAGGCGCCAGCCGTCCGGGCCACTTCCGCGGTGTCTCCACCATCGTCAGCAAACTGTTCAATCTGATCCAACCGGATCTGGCCTGCTTTGGCGAGAAGGATTATCAGCAGTTGGCGTTGATCCGCAAGATGGTGGCGGATATGGGCTATGACATTGATATCGTTGGTGTACCAACGGTGCGGGCCAAAGACGGGCTGGCGCTTAGCTCCCGCAACGGCTATCTCACCGCAGAAGAACGCAAGATCGCGCCACAGTTGAGCAAAATCATGAACGCCCTGGCAGAGCAGCTCGGCAACGGCGAACGCCACGTCGAAGAGTTGCTGGCGCAGACGGCCGAAAAGCTGCGCGCAGCAGGTTTCACCCCAGACGAGCTGTTTATTCGCGATGCCGACACGCTGCAACCGCTGGGCGTAGAAAGCCGCCGGGCCGTGGTGCTGATGGCCGCCTGGTTGGGCAAAGCCCGCCTGATCGATAATCAACAGGTCGATCTGACGCAGTAAGCCCTTTATTGTACAGTCGTTGCCGTTTTTACCCGGTTGGCGGTAGACTGGCCGGGTTTTCGGTGACGATAAATAGTGCAAGGAAGCAGTTCTTCTTCAGCCGCCTGAAAAGGCCGATATTCAGTTAGGTAACGCTATGATACGTACTATGTTGCAAGGCAAGCTGCATCGGGTGAAAGTGACTCAGGCTGACCTGCACTACGAAGGCTCCTGCGCCATTGACCAGGATTTTCTGGAAGCCGCCGGGATCTTGGAATATGAAGCGATCGATATTTACAACGTGGATAACGGCCAACGTTTCTCCACCTATGCCATCGCCGCCGAACGCGGTTCGCGCATTATTTCGGTCAACGGTGCGGCCGCCCGCTGTGCCTGTGTGGGTGACAAACTGATCATCTGTTCTTACGTGCAGATGAGCGATGCCGATGCCCGCCAGCACCACCCCAAAGTCGCCTACTTCGAAGGTGACAATCACCTGCAACGCAAGGCAAAAGCCGTCCCCGTTCAGGTTGCCTAAAAAATCGGGCGCTTTCAGCGCCCGTCTTCTCTCTATTCTGTTACCGTCACACCTGGCAACGCACCAGGCTTGTTGGCTATCCGCTCCGCCATGGTAGGGATGGAGTCGGTACGCAGGATATACAGCCGTTTTAAAGTATAAGGATTATCACCCGGTTTCACTTTGCCCTGCACCGTGGTCACGGCCAAATGCAGACCGGCATCTTTTGCCGCCTGGATCGCCTTTTGGTTATAGCCACCAAATGGATAGGAAAGGTACAGCACATGCGGGTTAAATTGCTCTAGCGCCCGTCTTGAGTGTTCAAAGTCGAATTCGATATTATGCAGTGAACGGCTAAGCAGGATCGGCCTACGGTTGCCATCTGTACGATGTAGGAAATGGGTGTGTGACTGGATATCAAACACATCCTGGATCGTTTTCAGCTCTGAAATGCTCATAAACTGCAGTGAATCCGGATTCCATTTCTGTGGGTGACGTTTGATACGCGAAGAGATGATAAACGCCGTAGCGCGGAAACCGTAATCCTTCAGTACCGGATACGCATAGCGATAAACCGACTTCAACCCGTCATCAAAAGTCAGCAGCACCACTTTGCCCGGCAGGTTGATTTGATTATTCAGGTAGGCTTCCAGCTGATACATCGAGATGGTGTCATAACCCGTCTGCTTCAAATAGGTCATCTGGTTGCTGAAGGCCACATCCGAGGTGGTCGTCGAGGTATTGCGGAAACGTTTGTTCTCTTCGTTTTTCAGCAGGTGATGATAGGTCAGCACCGGAATGCCGTTGTCGACTTCGCAGTCCAACTCACTGACAAATCCCAGACGGTCGCCGATATTGACCTCATACCAGGTGTTATTCAGCCGATCTTTCAGCTTGCCGATAATCGGATAGCGCAGGTTCTCTTCCAGTACGCCAAAGATTTCACTTTTATTATCCGCCGCCGTGTAGACGTTAATTGCGCGCTGAGTGATCAGATTCTGATTGGTCAACGGTTTGTTCAGATCTCCCAGATCGTCCTTCACCTTACGAGTTTTGCTGATGGCGCGAACGTCGTTTTTATCGATAAAGCCGGTGCCATGACCAAACTTGAGCTCGTAATATTCCGCATCCGCCGGGAACATCTGGATCAGTTGCCCTTTTTTCACTTCACCGACCGGGATCACATGCTCACCGATCAACGAATAAACCTCGCTGTTACGCTGCACTTCCATGTATTGGGCTTGAATAGCACTGTCTTCCGACAGCAAATCCGCCAACGCCGCCGGTGCCAACAGCGACATAACAATGCCGAGTAGCCCTGCTGCTATCTTATGTTGAGGCTGCATGGTTTGTTCTGCTTACGAGTGCGTCATGAAAAAATGAAGAAAATGTGGAGCGCCAGCATAGCACGATTTAAATCGCCGGGAGAAAGGGCTTATTGCCTTAATTCTATAGATTTAAGTGATGTATGTGCTAAATCAATAAACGCCCTCCCCCGGCAACAGGGGGAGGGAAATGACATCAGGAACGCAAGCCGCGGCCACGCTCAATCAGATACCAGGCCAGCCCGTAGAACACCGCAATGAACGCTACCAGCACCAGCATGGTCAGCGCTAACGGCACGTCGGAAATGCCCAGGAAGCCGAAGCGAAAACCGCTGATCATGTAGACGATAGGGTTCAGTTTGGAGACCGCCTGCCAGAACGGCGGTAACAGCGTCAGCGAGTAAAATACCCCGCCCAGATAAGTCAGCGGCGTCAGCACAAAGGTCGGGATCAGGCTGATATCGTCGAACGTGTTGGCAAAGACGGCATTAAGCAAACCGCCTAGCGAGAACAGGATCGCCGTTAATAGCAGCGTCACCGCAATCACCCACCATGAATGGACTACCAGGGGAACGAAGAACAGCGAGATCACCGTTACCAGGATCCCCACACAGATACCACGCGCCACGCCACCGCCAACATAACCGGCAATCACCACGTGCGTCGGCACAGGTGCCACCAGCAGCTCTTCAATATTCCGCTGGAACTTGGCACTAAAGAAAGACGCCGCCACGTTAGCGTAGGAGTTGGTGATCACCGCCATCATGATCAGGCCCGGCACGATAAACTGCATATAATCAAAACCGTGCATCTCACCAATACGCGACCCAATCAGGTTGCCAAAGATGATGAAATACAGGGTCATGGTGATCACTGGCGGTACCAGCGTCTGGATCCAGATGCGGGCGAAGCGGTTGATCTCTTTGGCCCAGATGCTTTTCAAGGCCACCCAATACAAATGCATCATGCTTGTTCTCCATTGCCATTCACCAAGTTGACGAACAGCTCTTCCAGCCGGTTGGCCTTGTTACGCATACTCAGGACCTGGATCCCCTGCGCGCTCAGTTGGGTGAACAGACCGTTCAGACCTTGCTCACGCATCACTTCCACTTCCAGCGTAGAGGTGTCCGTCAAACGGCTGTGGTAACCCTCAAGATGGGGCAATGGGCTTTTCGCCGCCAGATCGAGGATGAAGGTTTCGGACTTCAGCTTGGCCAACAGCCCCTTCATCGAGGTGTTTTCTACCAGCTCACCGTTCTGGATGATGCCGATATTGCGGCACAGCATTTCTGCCTCCTCCAGATAGTGCGTGGTCAGGATAATGGTGGTGCCCTGGGCGTTCAGCTCTTTGAGGAAGCCCCACATCGAGCGACGCAGCTCGATATCCACCCCAGCAGTCGGTTCATCGAGGATCAGCAGTTTGGGCTGATGCATCAGCGCACGGGCAATCATCAGACGGCGTTTCATCCCGCCAGACAGCATACGCGCCCGCTCGTTACGTTTACCCCAAAGATCGAGCTGATTGAGGTACTTTTCTGCCCGCGCCATCGCCTCGCGACGTTCCACGCCATAATATCCCGCCTGGTTGACCACAATCTGCAGCACGGTTTCAAACGGGTTAAAGTTGAACTCCTGCGGCACCAGCCCGAGCTGACGCTTGGCGTTAACGATATCCTTATCGATATCGTAACCAAACACTCGCACCGTGCCCGCCGTCTTGTTGACCAGCGAACTGATAATGCCGATGGTGGTGGATTTCCCTGCGCCATTCGGCCCCAGCAGGGCATAAAAGTCCCCCGCCTCCACGTTCAGATTGATACCGCGCAATGCCTTGACGCCACCCGCGTAGGTTTTGGTCAGCTGCGCTATTTCCAGTGCATAATTCATAAGTTATGAGAGTACCTTGTGATGGAGTTGGCTGCCGAACTTGTCTAAGAGGGAGTTTATCATCAGCGGCCTTATTACCGAGTTGAATCCGTGCGAATTCCATAGGGCAGAAAATTGCTTAACTGTTCCGATTTCCAAATTGTGACGCTTGCCATATATTACATCAACGCAATTCGTTCATAACAGGCCAATAACCGCCATGCAAGAAATCGAAAGGCTTATCGCCAATAACCAAGCCTGGTCCGCTAACATCAACAAGGAAGATCCCGGCTTTTTTGAACGTTTGGCTCAAGCACAAAAACCGCGATTCTTGTGGATCGGCTGCTCAGACAGCCGCGTGCCTGCCGAACGCCTGACCGGCCTGGAGCCGGGTGAGCTGTTCGTTCACCGTAACGTCGCCAATCTGGTGATCCATACCGATTTGAACTGCCTGTCAGTGGTGCAGTATGCCGTCGACGTGCTGGAGGTGGAACATATCATTATCTGTGGTCACCTGGGCTGCGGTGGGGTAGAAGCGGCAGTAGAGAACCCGGAACTGGGGTTGATCAACAACTGGCTGCTGCACATTCGCGATCTGTGGTACAAGCACAGTTCCCTGCTCGGCGAGCTGGAACCGGAACAACGTCTGGATGTGCTGTGCGAGATCAACGTCATTGAGCAGGTGTATAACCTGGGTCACTCAACCATCATGCAGTCTGCCTGGAAACGCGGCCAGAAAGTGATGATCCACGGGTGGGTGTACGGGATCCAGGACGGTCGTCTGCACGATCTGGAAGTCACCGCCACCAGCCGTGAGAGCCTGGAGATGGGCTACCGCAAAGCGATAGCCACACTCAAGCAGGAGAAAGGCCTGTTCTAGCGCCTTATCAGGGTTCAGCGCCCTGCTGAACCCTGGCCGGATTATTCGTCCAGCATCACCACTTTGCCGATGTAAGGCAGATGGCGATAACGCTGGGCGTAATCGATGCCATAACCCACTACGAACTCGTCCGGGATCGGGAAGCCGACATATTCCACCGGTACTTCAACCTCACGGCGCTCAGGCTTGTCCAGCAGCGTACAAATCGCCAACGACTTCGGCCCACGCAATGCCAGGATCTCGCGCACCTTGTTCAGGGTGTTGCCGGAATCGATGATGTCTTCGACGATCAATACGTCTTTACCGCGGATGTCTTCATCCAGATCTTTGAGGATTTTCACGTCGCGGGTGGTAGACATGCCGCTGCCGTAGCTGGAAGCGGTCATGAAATCGACCTCATGCGGCACCTCAATAGTGCGGCACAGATCGGCCATAAACATGAAAGAACCACGCAGCAGCCCGACCAGCACCATATCGCTGCCGCTATCGCGGTAGTCTTCGGTGATCTGGCGGCCAAGTTCAGCAATACGGGTCTTAACTTCCTGCTCGGAAATCATTACTTCTACAGTGTGTTTCATAGTTTTCAGGTCAGTTGCCGGAAGAAGGGCGCAGAGTTTAGCATAGCTGGCGGGCGGTGGCGACGCGAGTGCGTCACCACTTTACAGGCTGCGGCGTGACAAGCCGCAGCCAGGGATAACTTATTCAGCTACGGTAAAGCCTAGCATCATCCCTGTATCTTCATGTTCCAGCAGGTGGCAGTGGGCCATATAGGCCTGATCGGCACTGGCCAGGTGATTGAAGCGCACCAGCACTTCGCTGCGCCAACCTTCTACCAGCACCGTATCTTTCCAACCTGCCCGGTGGGCCGCCGGTGGCTTGCCGTTTTCCGACAGAATGCGGAACTGGGTGCCATGGATATGGAACGGGTGCAGCATCATGTCGCCTTCACCAGAGATGGTCCATTTCTCATATTTGCCCCGTTTAGCCTCAAATGCGGGCTTGTTCATATCGAAGGCTTTGCCATTGATGGTGTTGGCATGGCTGAAATCAAACGGCTTGCTGCCATGATCCATCTTGCTGTGGTCCATTCCCGCCATGTTGCTCTGATCCATGCCTTGCATCTTACTATGGTCCATACCAGCCATGTTACCCGCGGCATTGCCGTGATCCATGCTCATCCCGGCCATCGCCTGATGACCATAGCGATCCATCAGAGCCTGCATCCCCAGCATATCCAGCTTAGGATCCATCATCAGTTGCAACCAGCGTTCCTGAACCCCGGCCAGCGATGGCAGCGCAGGCAATTTCACCAGGTTGTCCGGCATGGATTTCACGCCCAGCGCCAACGATGGTTGAATATGCAATACCGGCAGCGGCTGGTCGAACGGGGCCAACGTCATACCCATTTGCTTCACCGGCAGGGTAACGATATCGAACGGCTTACCATCGGAGGCATCGACCAACACTTCAAAACGCTCGCCCATCAGCATCGGCAGTTCGGTCAGCTTAACCGGTTCGCCCAGGAAGCCACCGTCACTGGCAATCACGTATAATGGCCGATTGTCGCTGGTGGACAGGTTAAGCGAGCGGGCGTTACAGCCGTTCAGGAAACGCAGACGCAGCCAGCCGCGTGGCGCGATGTGTTGCGGATAGCTGGCACCGTTGGTGAACATGCGGTCACCAAACCAGCCCACGGCCGCGCTCATGATATCCAACTGATATTCGATTTGGCCGTCTTTGCCCAAGCGCTTATCTTGCAGGATCACGGGAATATCATCTGTTCCCCAGGTTTTCGGCAAGGGCAACTGGCTGCTTTCGTCATCTTCCAGCAGCACCAGTCCCCCCAGCCCCTTCATCACTTGCTCGCCGGTTTTGCCATGCGTATGGGGATGGAACCAGCAGGTAGACGCTGGCTGATCGGCAGTGAAACTCACCGTCCGGGTGGTGCCAGGTTGGATTAAAGCGTGTGGACCACCGTCGACATTACCGGGGATCTCTAAACCGTGCCAGTGCACCGTGCTGGCCTCTGGCAGTTTATTACTGATATCCACCGTCACCGGCTTACCCCGTTGCAAACGGACCGCAGGGCCAAGCAACGCACCGTTGATCCCCCAGGTGCGGGTAGCCACGTTAGGCAACCAGTTCATCTCACCGGTTTGCAGCGCCAACGCGATCTTTCCTTGCGCATCTGGCGTCAAAATCGGTGGGATCGGCAAGGCTGGGCGATCGGCGGCCCAGGCGGCACGGCTCCATAATGGCAAGGCGCTTGCGGCACCTATTGCGGCGGTCAGTTTGATAAAATCACGGCGTAACATCGCTGGTTCCCTTTTCTCAGTGATCGAAAGCTTAAGGTCCGCAGCCTAAACCCTCCCCTTAGTGGAAGGTCAAGAGCTACTATTAAGGAGTGTTAAGCCCACATAATTAATTTGGTGCCTTTACAGCCAAGTGTGGTAACGTCAGCAGATATTGAACAGGTCTATTTCATGATGAAAAAAACAACGTTATTGATGCTATTGCTGACTATGCTGGGCTTTTCCAATGCCAGCCTGGCGCTGAATGAATCCGAAGCGGAAGATCTGGCCGATCTGACCGCGGTGTTTGTCTATCTCAAAAACGACTGTGGCTATAATGATTTGCCCAACGCGCAAATCAAACGCGCCATCGTGTACTTCGCCCAGCAAAACCGTTGGGATTTAACTAACTATAATAGCTTTAATATGAAATCCCTGGGTGAAGACAGCTACCGCGATCTCAGCGGCATTGCTATTCCTACCCCCAATAAGTGCAAATCTCTGGCGCGCGACTCCTTGAGCCTTCTGGCCTACGCCAACTAACTTCCCCCTGCTTTCTCTCAGCCTTGCCAACGATAGCTGGCAGGGTTTGCTATCGCCTATTTGTTGCCCTGCCGACAATGCTGTAATTTGCCACACGGAGGGTTTATGATGTTGCGCTCATTTTTCATGGTTGTTATTACGGAGTAACCCGCACATGACCCAGAAAGAGATTTGGTATGAAACGCTGCATGCCAACTTTGGCCAGTACTTCTCAGTGGAGCAGGTACTTTACCGTGAGAAAACCGAACATCAGGATCTGGTGATCTTTGAAAACCCGGTGCTGGGCCGCGTGATGGCTCTCGATGGCGTGGTGCAGACCACCGAGCGCGATGAGTTTATCTATCACGAAATGATGACCCACGTGCCGCTGCTGGCCCATGGCCAGGCCAGGAAAGTGCTGATTATCGGCGGTGGCGACGGCGCTATGCTGCGTGAAGTCTGCCGTCATCAGGGCGTTGAACATATCACCATGGTTGAGATCGACGCGGGCGTGGTGGAGTTCTGCCGCCAATACTTACCGAATCACAACGCCGGGGCCTATGACGATCCCCGCTTCAAGCTGGTGATCGACGATGGCGTCAATTTCGTCAACCAGAGCGACGAAAAGTTCGACGTGATTATTTCTGACTGTACCGATCCGATCGGCCCCGGTGAAAGCCTGTTTACCTCGGCGTTCTATGAAGGTTGCGCACGCTGCCTCAACGAGGGTGGCATCTTCGTAGCCCAGAACGGCGTCTGCTTCCTGCAGCAGGACGAAGCGGTCAACAGCCACACCAAGCTCAGCCAGTATTTTAACGACGTCAGCTTCTATCAGGCAGCGATCCCGACCTATTACGGCGGCATCATGACCTTTGCCTGGGCCAGCCAGAACCCGGCCTTGCGCCAGTTGGATGTCACCACACTGCAACAACGCTTTCATCAAAGTGGCTTAGACTGCCGCTACTACAATCCGGCAATTCACGCTGGCAGCTTTGCCCTGCCGCAGTATTTGCTTAATGCACTGAACGTTTCACGTTAAGCGAGAAGATAGGGGCTAAAACTAATTGCAAAAGATTAAACTGCACGGCTTCAATAACCTGACCAAAAGCCTGAGTTTTTGTATTTACGATATTTGTTATGCCAAAACCGCAGACGATCGCGATGGCTATATCGCCTACATTGACGAACAGTACAATGCCAACCGCCTGACCGAGATCCTCAGTGAAACCTGCTCGATCATTGGCGCCAATATTCTCAACGTCGCCCGCCAGGACTACGATCCACAAGGCGCCAGCGTCACCATCCTGATGAGCGAAGAGCCTGTCGATCCGAAAGACGTGGATACCTCTGAGCACCCAGGGCCGCTGCCAAAGTCGGTGGTGGCACATCTGGATAAAAGCCATATTTGTGTCCACACCTATCCGGAAAGCCACCCAGAAGGCGGTCTGTGTACCTTCCGGGCCGATATTGAAGTCTCTACCTGCGGCGTGATTTCACCGCTCAAAGCGCTGAACTATCTGATCCATCAGTTGGAATCCGATATCGTCACCATGGACTATCGCGTACGCGGTTTCACCCGCGATGTAGCCGGCGTGAAGCATTACATCGACCATGAGATCAATTCGATCCAGAACTTTATGTCCGAGGATATGAAGGCGCTGTACCACATGATGGATGTGAACGTGTATCAGGAGAACATCTTCCACACCAAGATGCTGCTGAAGGATTTCGATCTGAAGCACTATCTGTTCAACGCCAGGCCGGACGAACTGAGCGAGGCGGAGCGGAAAAGGATCACCGATCTGCTGTGGAAAGAGATGCAGGAGATTTACTACGGGCGCAATATTCCGCACCTGTGATAGTAGGCGGGCGCGGCATGCAGCGCCCCTACGCCACGAGCTCCGAGTTAAATTTGTAGGGGTCGAACATGTTCGACCCGATTAAACCCATTGCGCGTATTCCACGAGCGGAGCATGCAAGCCCCCTGGTTGAGGTTACACCAGATGCAAGCCTGCGGGTAAATCCGCCAGTTGCTGCTGTGCGGTGGCAGGCAGCGCCTTATCGGTGACGATATCCGTCAGGTTGCCAAGCGGAGCCACACAAAATAATGAATAGGCTGCGTATTTACTGCTGTCTGCCAACAGCACTCGTTGGCGGGCATTGGCCATCAGATCTTGCTTCAAACCCGCCTTCTCTTCGGTTGGCGTAGTAATGCCTTTCTCAATACTCCACGAGTTACAGCTGACAAACGCAATATCCGGGTAGATCCCTCGCAGCAACCTCCGCCCATGATCGCCGACGCAGGACTGGCTGCTGTCATCAATACGGCCACCAATGATGGTCACTTCGATCTGTTTAAATCCTGAGAGAAACAGTGCGATATGCAGATCGGCGGTGATCACTCGTAGCGGGAGGTGGGTCAAGTGCCGCGCCAGCTCCAGCATGGTGGTGCCTGCGTCCAGCACCACTGCGTCACCGGCTTTAACCATCGTGGCAGCATACAGGGCGATCGCCCGCTTCTCCTGCGGGTTACGCAGCTGCTTTTCGTTAGTGGTGGGCTGTGCGGGGATAAAACGGTTGAGAGCCACGCCACCATGGCTACGATTTATGATCCCCTGCTCATCCAGCTTGATTAGATCGCGCCGGATGGTGGCAGGAGAAGCATCGATAGCGCTGACTAATTGCTCAACGGTGACCAGATTATGGGCTTTCAGGTATTCCAGAATCTGGTCCTGGCGAGTTTGTGGCTTCATGTCGTCCGTGGTATCACGCCAACTGAGTGGCTAATTTAATCGAGATCGCCATGCTCTCAGACTTGGCTTTACCTGTCCAGGCAATATCAAACGCGGTACCGTGGTCGGCAGAAGTCCGGATAAACGGCAAGCCCGCCGTGATGTTAACCCCGTCGTAGAAGCCCAGCAGCTTGAGGGGAATATGCCCCTGATCGTGATACATGGCGACCACCATATCGTACTGGCCTTCATAAGCCTGCAGGAAGACGGTATCCGGTGGGCACGGGCCTGAGACATCGATCCCCCGCTGTTTTACTGCCGCAATCGCCGGGCTGACGATGTTGATCTCTTCATCGCCAAACAGGCCATGTTCACCCGCGTGGGGGTTAACGCCCGCGACCGCGATCCTTGGATGTTTAAAACCGACGCGCTTGAGGAAGGTATCCGCCATCGTCACCACCGTTTCGATCCGCTCGGCATTCAGCGTATCAAGGAACTTGCGCAGGGCGATATGAGTGGAAACATGGATCACCTTCAGCTTATCGGTGTACAACACCATCGCATAATCCCGGCTGTTGGTCAGTTTTGCCAACAGCTCCGTATGGCCTGGATACAGATGCCCGGCCAGATGCAGGGCCTCTTTATTCAGCGGCGCCGTGGCGATGGCCATCACCTCACCCGCCATGGCCAGTTCGGTGGCACGCTTTACGCATCGGTAAGCCAGATCGCCCGCTTGTGCCTGCACTTTCCCCGGTGTCAGCGCTGCGGGATCCTCTAGCGGTTCATCAATCACGTTGATAATTCCGGGCGCAAAGCGTGCCTCCGAAACCTTCAGGATCGGCCTCAATTCGACCTTTGGCACGATCCCCAATGCCTGAATGCGTTGCAACGTTTGCAGACAGCCCACCACGACCGCTGGCGTTCCCGCCAACTCGCCTTCAGACAGCGCCTTAATGATAATTTCTGGCCCAATGCCTGCCGGATCGCCCATGGTGACCGCAATCGTGTTATTTGCCACTGTACATCTCCTCAATAAAATAAAGTGCATCCCGCAACGTTGAAGCACCGCCAAATCCGCCGGCCTTGGTGATCACCGGCAGATCGTCGATCTCGCTGTTGACGAAAGTGCCACAGGGCACACAAGGAACAACCTCACTGGTAATACGGTAACCTTCCGCGCCCAGCGCTCTCGCAACCGCAATGGCGATGTCACCACCGGTCAGGAACAAGCCACCAATCTGAGCCTGATTGATAATCGCCAAGGTGATGGAGCCTAATGTCTGGCTGATTTTATCCCCCAACTGCTGGCGCGAAAGGTCATGCTTTTCACACAGCGTATCGATCATCTGGCGGGCATCGGCATCTCTACAGGTGCGTAGTACACAGTGCTGCCGATCTCGCAGTAGGCTGACGGCCTGGCGAATAATTTCATCTACCGCAGACTGGCTGTGCGGTTGCAACAAGGCTTCGACATCAATATCCAGTATGCCGAGCGACTTTTCTTCTGCGGCAAACACAATCTGCTGCCGGGTCGCTTCACTCATCGATCCGGCAACCACCAGCACAGGCAGGCGCTGACGAGCGGCCAGATAGCTGCTGGCTGACAATGCATTTGCCAGCCCGGCAGCGCCCACCAGCAGATAACGGCAGCCGAGTTGCTGGATTGCCTGCGCCAACTGCGCCAGATCGCCATCCGTTTCAGCATCCACTACCACAATCGCTGGCCCGTTGTGGCTCAGGAGCGGTAACTCGCGGCCTAGCTCGCCACTGCGTACTACCTGTAAATCCAACTCGTGGATCGGATAGGCAGTCTGCAAGCCAATCAAGGTCTTGATATGAGAAGACACGATCGGCGTTTTCGGATCGCTGGCGAACTCGGTCTCCACCAACGGTACGCCGTGAACCCGGCATTCACCATTGAGCGTTACCCGACCCGCTGCAGGGATGGCTGCGGCCACGATAGCCAACTGCGCACCGCTGGCGATCATCGCCGCTTCGATTTCTGCCCCTACGTTACCGCGAAAAGTCGAGTCGATTTTTTTATACACCAGGGGCGGCGTATCGCTCTGGCAATAAGCCCGCAAGGCTTCGCTCACCTTGGCGCTCGCCATTGCAGGAGATAACGCCCGGCTTTCGGTATTGATCACCAGCACATCCGTGCGCCGGGTAGACTGTGGTAGCTCGTTGAGCACTACATCGGTACGCGCGCCCTTTTTTGCCAATTGCACACCGGTATCGTTGGCTCCGGTAAAATCATCGGCAATCACGATCATCTTCATGCTGTCTCCTTCAGCGCTGCGCCCTTCGCGGCATTACGCTTCGCCACCCAAGAGCTGAGAATCGGGGTCAGTATGGCGGTGGTGATCACCGAAGCGGCAATCAACGGGGCCGCAGCAGCCGCGACGCTAGCCAAAGAAGGATCCGCCTGGGCAATCGCCAATGGCGTCGCCACCGCATTACCGGCAGTGCTCGATGCAGCCGCACCGGCAATTCCTGAGCCACCCACCAGCCGATCGGCGCGAATATTAAAGAAACCGCCGACAAAAGTGGTCAACACGCCAAGCAGAACCCCGGCCATACCGCCTTGCAGTAACATTTCCAGATTGATGCCAGCACCGAGCGCGAAGGCAAAGAATGGGATCAGGATTGGGCCCCCCTTGGTGAGGAAGTCGCGCATCTGATGATCCAGATTACCCAACATCATCCCTACCAGCAGGGGAACCAACACCGCCACCAGCGCCATCAGTGGGATATTCGCCATACCTGCCGCACCCAACGCGATCATGGTGAAGAACGGCCCGTCATTCAGGGATAGGATCGAAATCGCCCCTACGTCCCGCTCATTACCAAACTCACCTACCAACGCCGCATACAGGCCACCGTTGGAGTTACTCATTGCGGCAATGATCGCCACACCGGTCAGGCCGAAAATACCTTCCGCACCAAACAGATGTTCAACGCCTAACCCCAGAGCCATGGCTACCAACAGCTTGGTCAGGGTTATGGTGCCGCCTTGCAACAGTGCCTGCGGAGCCGCCTTGAAGCTGATGCCGGCCCCCATGCACAGCAGGAAAGCACCAATCAGTGGAGCCGCACCGTTTTTAAACAGTGCCGTGGTGAAGCCGCCGATATCCAGCGCCTGTGGAGCAAAGGTGTTGATCATTGCGCCAAGCACCAGTGGGACGACCATCATCCCCCCAGGGATTTTCTCTATTGTCGCCTTAATTTTCATCCTACCCTCGTCATTATGATTTATTTTAATCAAAATGATTATATTGAATCAAAAAATAAAAAATCGGCGCTGTGTCGCAGATTAAAAAATCAGTAACATGATTATTTGATTTTATTTAATCATTACAGAAGGGAGGAAAGGCGGCCGAGAATCGGCCACCTGGGAGTCATAAGGGGCGCAGCATCCTGCGCTCGTCTGGATAATCAGTAGTTGAGCATAAACGAGCGGTAGGCTTTCAGCACCGCCAGGAAATCTTCGATGCCGCAGAAAGAGAGGCTCTCTTCATCGTAGTAGTTCATCCCCTCTTCCATTTCGTCACCTTCGAACTCCAACTGGTTGGCGCGGATCATCACCTCTTCACCGTCCATCAGCAACGTGTATTCGTGGCCTTCCAACTGCCACTGACGCTCACTACCCTTGACCCCTGCCGCACCGGCTTCAATACGGTCCAGCAGGTTAAAATCACCGTTGAGCTCTTCGTTAATCCAATGGCCGATGGCCTCATACCCCATCGAAAATCTGACCACCACCTGACCGGTTACGTCACGCAGAAATTCGTAATCCATAGCATGCCCTCCTGAGCCGTGTATAAGACTGAGTTTAACCCTAAATTCGCGGCTAACTCAGTGAGCGCTCGCAAAGTTGTTCAATAATTCGTGGCGCAATATAACGGCCCGCCCTCCGCTTGGGAAGCGGGAAGGCTCTTGGTGCCTGCTATGGACGGGTAATTGTTGTTATCATGGCTCTCATTTGCCCTTACCCAAGCCTGAGCCGATGATCGACAGCGAAATCACCCTGAAAAAATTGGAAATCTTTCTGGCGTTTATGGAGAAGGAAAACATCGGCCGAGCCGCAGAACAGCTTGGCTTGAGCAGCGTTAGCGTGCATCGTGCGTTACATACCCTGGAAGAGGGCTTTCGCTGCCCGCTGTTTATTCATAAAGGGCGCAACCTGCTGCCCCTGCCCGCAGCACTTACGCTGGCAGAATACGCACGCGATATCGTGGATCTCACCTACAAAGGTATCGAAGAAACTAGGTTGAAGGCGGGGTTTGGCCAGCAACGCATGCGTATCGGCACGCTCTACTCACTGACGCTGGAAACTATTCCACGGTTGATCATGGGGCTGAAGGTACGCCGCCCGGCCATGGAGATTAGCCTGACGATGGGATCGAATGAGGATCTGCTGGCCCAGTTGGAAAACCAATTGCTGGACGCCATCCTGATTTCGGTTTCGGACAGTCAAATCGATCCGCTGCGCTTTGAGATCCTGCCGCTGTTTGAAGATGATATCTATCTTGCCGCACCGGCAGCCTCGGCGCTAAACAGCGATGGCACGGCAGACCTGCAAGACTTTCGCAGCCAGAAGTTTGTCTCCCTGACCGAAGGCTTCGCCACCTACCATGGCTTTAGCGAAGCGTTTCAGATTGCCGGTTTTGAACCGGAAATCGTCACCCGGGTGAATGATATTTTCTCAATGCTCAGCCTGGTGCAGGCCGGGGTGGGCTACACGCTGGTGCCAGGGCGAATGAAGAAGATGTATGAACACACCTTGAAATTACTGCCGCTGTGCGAACAATACCAGATGCGCCAAACCATCGCGCTGGTGTTCAACCGTAACCAGCAGCAGGATCCGAACCTGCTGGCGTTAACGGCGGAAGGCCGCATGTACGCACGCGGTGAAGGGCCGGTTTAATCGCGCCGATATTTGGCCACAATGCCGCAGACCGCGTTCAGCCCCAGTTGGCAGCGGGATAGCGCTTCCCCTTGCTCCATCACTTTTTTGGTCAAGCTGGTTAATACCGCGCCCGGCGGCATTTCGATCGCCAGACGGACTTCCCGTTCGTAGGCCGCCACCATTGCCTCATGCCAGCGCACAGTGCGGGCCATGTTGAAGGCCAGATCGTCGGCAATCCGCTCCGGCTGCCATAGCACACGCCCTGTACTGCCACTGAGATACGCAATCTGCGGCCGGTTGATGTTTACCTGCTTCATGGCCTGCGCCAGCTTTTCTGCCGGTTGTGCCAACAGGGCACAGTGGGAAGGGACGCTCACTGCCAAACGCTGGGTTTTAGCTGCACCTGCGGTTTTTGCCAGTGCCATGACCTGCTCCATCGCGGCTTCGCTCCCTGCGATGACCAATTGGTCTTCGGCATTGATATTGGCCAGATAGACCGGTAGCTCAGCGCTGTTGACCTCTGCTATCAGCCTTTCCACCTGGCGCAACGGCAAGCCGATAATCGCCGCCAGGCCATATCCCGCCGGATACGCCTCCTCCATTAGCTGACCACGTAACGCCACTAGCCGGACGGCGTCGGGAAATGCCAAAGCCCCGGCGATCACTGCGGCCGGAAAAGCGCCGATGGATAGCCCACTGACAAAGTCGGCCGCGATCCCATGCTGCTGCAATTCCCGCGCGTAGGCCACACCGGCTATCAGCAGGCACAGCTGCACCGCTCGGGTTTTCTGTAAGGCTTCGGCGCTGTCCAACGTCAGTACGTCCTGGTCAAGAACAGCGCAGGCCTCGCTTAACAACTGTCGGGTAGTTTCATTGGCCGGCAGTTGGTGCAGCATTTGAGGCACCTGCGGTCCCTGGCCGGGAAAGGTAAATAAAATCTTCATCAGATCTCCTGAGAGCTGGCCCATGGATCGGTCGTCAACAACGGCCCCTCAGCGGTTTTCAGCATCGCTCGTCCATCCCGCAGCCATTCGCTCAGGGCAAAGCCGCCGAGCGGTGTTTCTATTTGGGCATCGGCGCGACAAGGCAGCGCCTGTAACCACTGTGCCAGCCGCTGCAACTCCTCGGGGCTGGCAGGCTGCGGGCAGCGAACCAACAGATCCAGATCGCTGTCGGCATGCATCACCGGGATTTCGGTCGCCAGCGCATAACCACAGCTGCCGGTCACGCCCCAGCCCCACGGCCAAGGCCGCTGAGCCAGCATTATGAGCGCCTGCACCGGAGGCTGGGAAACAAAGCTCGAGTGCAGCAACGCCAACGGCTCACTCACCAAAGACTCCGGCGTCACTACGCGCCGGATAGCCTCTGCACTAACCCAGGCTGCGGCGCGCTGGCTGCGTTTCATACCCCGGATCCCCACCGGGATCCGCCCGTTGCCCTGAACATCGCGCCGCACCACCAACGGTAATGAGGTGCGCCACTGCTGGCTAACCCACTCCGGCAACGCCTGGTCGGCGCTGAGGGCAGAACGGTCACTAATCCAAATCAGGTCATGCGGGCGAATCATCAGTTGCTCCAGTTACATCCCTGAGGTCAGGGTGATAAACAGCGGTAAGGTAATGATACACAACACGGAACTGATCAGTAACGTGGCTTCGGCATCCGGCGACTGTACGCCAAAACGGTTACCAAAGACGATACCGAAGAAGCCGGCGGAAAGGGCAATCATCAAAATAGCGGTGATGGCCACGCTACCGTGCAGGCCCAATGCCAGCACCAGCCCCCAGGCAATAAACGGTTGGATCAGCAGTTTGGTTACGCTCGAAAGCAGCACAGGGCCGTTGATCTGCAACTTACGGGCAGACAGGATCACGCCGGTCAGGAACAGCGCTGTCGCCGTAGCCGACAGGCCAAGCGGTTTGATCGCGGCCAGCACCATTTCAGGCATATGCACGCCTACCGCCGACAGCACCACCCCAAGCAGCGGCCCCCAGACGATCGGTTTTTTCACCGAGCGCCACATCAGCACCGGCAACATGCCCAGGCTGGAACCTTGAACCGCACCGGCTGCGCGGGCTTTTTCACGCTCGAGGATCAGCAGGCAGAACGGCGTCATCAGTACCGAACCACAGGCGATTGCCACCGCCACGGACAGCGAGGTTCCCGGCGTTTCCCCCAGTACGCTACCGAGGATCGGCAGGCCAAGCGCGGCATAGTTGGGCAACGCCACGGTGAGCGTCAGCACCGCGGCATCCTGCGGAGACTTATGGAAGATCCCGGTGCAGGTAAAATAGATCGCCGCATAGGTGATCCACATCGCCAGCACCAACACCACGATCAGCGGCGACTGCTCAACGATCCCCGCCCAAGGCGTTTGTACGGTGGCACCGAACAGGGCCGCCGGTAGTGCAAAATCCATCACGAAGATGTTGAGTAATGAAACGTTCTGGTTATCGACCATTTTTGCCTTACCGGCAAAAAAGCCCAGCAGCATAATGACAAAAATCGGTGCCAAGGCATGAATAATTACGTATGTCATAAATCACCTGTTAAAAAGAAAAAATCAGTCAGATCAGGTGCGATGGTATTAGTTATGTTGTTATATGCAGGTGAAGCTATATGCCGGGATGGAACGCATCAAAGGCGCTCTCCCGGCGGTCGTATTAGATTCCTGAATCTCTGACGTAAAAATGGCTAACGTGGCATTACCACTCTGCGCGCATACGTTCACGCACCAGCGAAGAACTATGGCGGTTGTCTGCCCCCAGGCGGTTAGTTAAACCAACGCCTTCACTGCGAGTTTTAGCAATCGCCTGGACCACCGAGTGGCGCACCAGATTAAGCTCCTGCTCACTGGCCTGCAGCGGGTCACGGATATCCAGTAACTGTTCCAGTAGGCCGAGCGAGCTGTAATGCTCGATGTCATAGGCCATCGGTGGAATGGTTGCTGCCAGCTTCTCCAACGCCTCTACGGAACGTAACGTGATGCGCGCTGCAGACTCTTTGCCCATCGCATGGATCATCACGCCTGCATCGTTGAAGGCAATCAAGCGGTTGGCCTGATAGCCGTGCGCCAGAAACGCGCCTGACATGGCTTTACCAACGATCAAACCAATCACCGGATGGCCTGCCAGCCGAGCCTTGGCATAAGCCCCGGCCGCACCGGCCAACGCCTGATGAATACCAAAGGCCTCTTCCCTACGCCCGTAAGCCTGGCTCGGCACATCGATCACCGCCACGATGGCTCGCTTTTGTGCTTTATCAACATCAGCCGCGACCGCTTCACTGACTACCTGGGCTAATGTCCAACCTTCCAGTAAACCCACTTCACCGCGTGCGGCGCGTGGGTAATGGTTATTTGCATCCGGCACCACGGCGATAAAACGCACCGGTTGCCCCTCTAGTTCAGCGTCCGCGACCCGGATCGAGGCGCACTGCCCCTGGCGCTGATCGGCCCCCTCCGTCAGCAAAGAGAACCAATATTCTCCACGGCTTGATGATGACGTACTCATACCCGATCCTCCGCAGCAAACAGTTGAGCAATGACCGCCGAGTCCGCCTGTTGGCGGGTATCGAACTGCGACAGTTTCAGCAAGTAGTAGTGATAATTGTCGGAGCGATGCTGAGCAGGTACGCCGCGTTGCAGACAACCTGTCATCGCCGCCTTGACCGCATGCAGCGCATCCGGGACTTCTTCATCGACAAAGCCACTGCGATAGCGCACATCGCCACCGGTCATGCTCCAAATGAAAGGCCGATCGCGGGAATCGTATTCTTCGATACCGGCTTCCTGTTCAATTACCTGTGGGCCGTTCAAGCCTAGGCGCGCTTCACGGGTGACGATCAGGTAGCTGCATAATGCAGCTGCGATCGACATCCCGCCAAAGCAACCCACGGTTCCAGCAATAATACCCACCACCGGGGTGTAACGGCGTAGATCGACAATCGCCGCATGAATATCCGCGATCGCTGCCAGCCCCAGGTTGGCTTCCTGCAAACGCACGCCACCGGTTTCCAGCAGTAAGACTGCCTGAGTCGCAATGCCGTTGCGGTTATCTTCTGCTGCCAGCTCCAGGGCCGCGGCCATCTTGGCACCGGAAACCTCCCCCATGCTACCGCCCTGAAATGCCCCTTCTACCGCCACCACCACCGCCGGTTTACCGTCAATGGTGCCTCTGGCGACCACCATACCGTCATCGGCCTGGGTGACGATGCCCTGCGGCTCCAACCAGGGTGAAGTAATACGCTCAAATGGCCCCAATAGTTCACGGAAACTGCCGCTATCCAGCAGATTGCGGGCGCGCTCCCGGGCGCTGAGTTCAATGAAGCTGAGATCATCACGCATGGGCGGCCTCCTCAAATACCTGTTCAATACGCAGCCGAGCCACCCCCGGCGTAGCGCCAAAGTCGTTAATCTCTAGCCGTCCGGCGGGTAAGTCGCGCAAAGAGGCCAGGCGTTCAAACAGATGCTGCCAACGCTGACGACTACCGTCTACGGAGGTTTTGATCGCCACCGTCAGTGTGCCGTCAGCCGCAGGCTCAAACAGAGCCTCCATGTCACCGGAGCCCACGACGCCGGTGAGTGCCTTACCCGGCAGCGTAATGCTGGCCGGATAACTCAAATCGATATGTTCCATAACATCCTCTGGATTGATTATTCAGCGGGCCGTAGCCCGATCGAGGAACAGAGCCGCAGCCAGTAAATCGGCCGCGCCGCCGGGTGAAGCGTTGCTCGCCAATAGCCGTTGTTCCAGTTTGGCCAACGCCGCCTGTCCTGCCGAATGTTGATATCCTCCGGCATGCAGTACCTCGGCTGCCCCCTGCTGCATCGCATTCAGCGCCGTTAACCCACCACGCGACAGCACGCAGGTATCGCTCAGGGTGGTCATGATGGCCATCAGCGCATCAATCTGCGCGGCTGACTCACTGGCCCCCTGGCTCCTGCTATGCCACAGCTGCGGCAACGCCCGTTGCATGACGTGCGGAAAACCTTGCTGGGCCTCCTCCCGCGCGCCGGGTACCTGGTAACGTTGAGTGGCTCGCAAGCCTTTGCTGAATACCTTCGGGCTGGCGTGATCCGGCAACTGCGCCAACTGGGCGGCTAATGCGCAACTGCTGGATGGTGTTGCGTTCCCCCCCTGCATGGCTACCGCCGTCACCAGCAGGCCCATCGCCCAGATCGCCCCGCGATGTGTATTAACACCGGCAGTGGCTGCCATCATCCGCTGTTCACCTTCCCGGCCAATCCGGCCAACTTCCTGGCGTAACGCACTATCTGCCGGACGCTGCCAACCAGCAATCGCCAGCCGATGGAAGACCGGCGTCAAGCTGTGGGCCGAACGCTCCATCAACGCCAACGTCAGATCCTGATGCGCACCGGAACCCCGGGCATCCACCAGCCCCGGTTTCGGGCTGAGACGCGCCTCATCCACTAGCGCTTGTGTGGCAAACTCCGCCAACCGTGCGGCAGCTAAATCTGCATCAGAAGCAATTAAACAGGAGGAAAGTTTCATTACCAGCTCCGGAATTTAGCTGGCGGGTCATACAAGCCGCCGGACCACTCGACCAGATCCGCTACGCTGCCCGCGGCCAGCAAAGAACGCGAAGCATCGGTACGGCGAATATCGAGATCTTCCGGGAACACCACTTTGCCTTCGCGGCGCAGTTCGGCCACGCGTTTGGCGTCCACACCCAGCCCGATATCGGTGATACCGGCCACCGCAGCCACCATAGCGCGGCGCTCTTCCAACGAGCGTGCACGATACAGATAAGCGATGCCCTCTTCGGTCAGCACGTGGGTCACGTCATCGCCGTAAATCATCACTGGCGCCAACGGCATACCAGATTCTTGCGCCACATCGACGGCATCAAGTTTTTCTACGAAGGTCGGTTTGGCTCCTGCCTGGAAGGTTTCCACCATCTGCACCACCAGCTTGCGGCCACGAGCCAACGGATCCGGCTCTTCGATCATATCCAACCAGGCAGGCGTAGCGTGGCGACGACCGTGTGGATCGTGCCCCATGTTCGGTGCGCCGCCAAAACCGGAGAGGCGGCCACGGGTCACGGTAGAAGAGTGAGCCATACCGTCGATCTGTAAGGTGGAGCCGATAAACATATCTACGGCGTACTGACCGGCCATCTGGCAAAACGCGCGGTTGGAACGCATGGAGCCGTCACTACCGGTAAAGAAAATATCCGGGCGAGCGGCAATGTAATTCTCCATCCCCAGCTCACCGCCAAAGCAGTGCACGGTCTCAACCCAACCGCTTTCGATCGCCGGGATTAGGGTTGGATGTGGGTTCAGAGTCCAGTGTTTACAGATTTTACCTTTCAGGCCCAGCTGCTCACCGTAGGTAGGTAACAGCAGCTCGATGGCGGCGGTGTTAAAACCGATACCGTGGTTCAGCGATTGCACCTGATGTTTGGCGTAGATGCCTTTGATCGCCATCATCCCCATCAACACATGCACGGGTTTGATCAGACGCGGATCGCGGGTAAACAGCGGTTCAATAAAGAACGGCTTGTCTGCCACCACCACAAAATCGATCCAGGAACCGGGGATATCAACTCTTGGCAGGTCCGTTTCATCATCAACCAGTTCGTTGACCTGAGCGATGACGATGCCGTCTTTAAACGCGGTAGCCTCCACCAGTGCCGGGGTATCTTCGGTGCTTGGCCCGGTGTACAGATTGCCATGACGATCGGCCTTGAATCCGGCCACTAGCGCCACGTTCGGCACCAGATCCACATACAGGCGGGAATAGAGTTCGATATAGGTATGGATGGCACCAATTTCGAGCTGCCCATCTTCCAGCAGTTGGGAGATACGCAGGCTTTGGGTACCAGAGAAGGCAAAATCGAGCTTGCGGGCGATGCCCTTTTCAAAAATATCCAGATGCTCGGCGCGGCCAACGCTTGGCATGATCATATGCAGATCGTGGACCTTGGCGGGGTTGACCTCGGCGAGCATACGGGAGAGAAAATCGGCCTGTTTCTGGTTATTACCTTCCAGCACCACCCGATCGCCAGAAACCAGCAGTTTTTCCAGCACGCTGGTCAGATCGGCGGTGGGGATCACTTTGCCCTGCGACTGCCCTTGCACACTCGCGATACGGCGTTTTTTTTCCTGCCGCCGGGTATCCCAAACGCGCGTGGGGCTTTGATGAAGCGACATACCTCAACCTCCTGGGTTTACTTGGTTCTGTTCAGTACGGTTAGAGTAAGAGTCTAGGAGAGCGCCATCAATCAAGCAGGGGGATGGTTTGTTAGCCTGAGAGTAATGATTTCATCAAATCAAGACTAATCAACCAGTTAACATCAATAAAAGCCGAGGGCGATCACAAAAAAACGGGGAACCCAAAGGCTCCCCGTGATGATACTGACTCAGTACCGAATTACACCGCGGTTTGGAAGATCACACCGTCGGCTTTTTCCATGTACTGGGTCAACTGGTCGAAGTTCAGGTAGCGATAGGTATCCGCCGCCGTCTTGTCGACCTGTGCCATATAGGTCTGATACTCATCAGGCGTTGGCAAACGGCCCAGCAGTGATGCCACTGCAGCCAGCTCTGCGGAAGCCAGATAAACGTTGGCACCAGTACCCAGACGGTTCGGGAAGTTACGGGTCGAGGTGGAAACCACGGTCGCACCGTCCGCTACGCGTGCCTGGTTACCCATACACAGTGAACAGCCAGGGATCTCGATACGCGCCCCGCTCTTGCCAAAGACGCTGTAGTAGCCTTCTTCAGTCAGTTGCGCTGCGTCCATCTTGGTTGGCGGAGCCACCCACAGGCGAGTTGGCAGTTGGCCTTTATGCTGATCCAACAGTTTACCAGCCGCACGGAAGTGGCCGATGTTGGTCATGCAGGAACCGATAAACACTTCGTCGATCTTGCTGTTGGCCACGTCGGACAGCAGGCGCGCGTCGTCCGGATCGTTCGGCGCACACAGGATTGGCTGCTTGATATCGGCCAGATCGATTTCGATCACTGCGGCATATTCAGCATCCGCATCGCCTTCCAGCAACTGCGGATCCGCCAGCCATTTTTCCATCCCCTGAATACGGCGCTCCAGAGTACGGCGATCGCCATAACCTTCGGAGATCATCCACTTCAGCAGCACGATGTTAGAGCTCAGATATTCGGCGATCGGTGCCTTATCCAGCTTGATGGTACAACCGGCAGCGGAACGTTCTGCCGAGGCATCGGTCAGCTCAAACGCCTGCTCAACCTTCAGTTCCGGCAGACCTTCGATCTCCAGAATGCGGCCAGAGAAGATGTTCTTCTTGCCCTTCTTCTCTACGGTCAACAGGCCCTGCTGGATCGCGTAGTAAGGGATAGCATGCACCAGATCACGCAAGGTGATACCAGGCTGCATTTTGCCTTTGAAGCGCACCAGCACCGACTCAGGCATATCCAGCGGCATCACACCGGTCGCGGCAGCAAAGGCCACCAGACCAGAACCGGCCGGGAAGGAAATGCCGATCGGGAAGCGGGTGTGGGAGTCGCCACCGGTACCGACGGTATCCGGCAGTAGCATGCGGTTCAGCCAGGAGTGGATCACGCCATCACCCGGGCGCAGCGAAACGCCGCCACGGTTCATGATGAAGTCTGGCAGCGTATGGTGAGTCGTGACGTCTACCGGTTTCGGGTACGCGGCAGTGTGACAGAACGACTGCATCACCAGATCGGCAGAGAAGCCCAGGCAAGCCAGATCTTTCAGCTCGTCACGGGTCATCGGGCCGGTGGTATCCTGTGAACCAACCGAGGTCATCTTAGGTTCGCAGTATTCGCCAGGGCGAACACCAGCAACGCCACAGGCGCGGCCAACCATTTTCTGCGCCAGCGAGAAGCCCTTGCTGCTAGCCGCTACCGGCTTGGCAATGCGGAACACCTCGCTGTGCGGCAGGCCCAGCGCTTCACGCGCCTTGGTGGTCAAGCCACGGCCGATAATCAGTGGGATACGGCCACCGGCACGCACTTCATCCAGCAGCACATCAGTTTTCAGCTCGAAGCTGGCAACCAGTTCACCGCTTTCATGGTTACGCACTTCGCCCTTATACGGGAAGATGTCGATCACGTCGCCCATGTTCAGGTTGGAGACGTCCACTTCGATCGGCAACGCACCGGCATCTTCCATAGTGTTAAAGAAGATTGGCGCAATCTTGCCACCCAGCACCACACCGCCGCCACGCTTGTTCGGCACGTAGGGGATGTCATCACCCATAAACCACAGCACCGAGTTGGTGGCTGATTTACGAGAAGAACCGGTACCGACCACGTCACCGACGTAGGCCAGCGGGAAACCTTTCTTGTTCAGCTCTTCAATCTGCTTGATCGGGCCAACGCTACCCGGCTGATCCGGGAAAATACCTTCACGTTCGCTCTTGAGCATTGCCAACGCATGCAATGGAATATCTGGACGTGACCAGGCATCCGGAGCGGGTGACAGATCGTCGGTGTTGGTTTCGCCAGTCACTTTGAACACGGTCACGGTGATCTTTTCCGCCAACGGTGAGCGAGACAGATACCATTCGGCATCGGCCCAGGACTGCATGATCTGCTTGGCGTGTGGGTTACCGGCTTTGGCTTTCTCTTCTACGTCGTAGAAGTTATCAAACATCAGCAGCGTATGGGAAAGCGCCTTGGCAGCAATCGGTGCCAGCTTTTCGTTATCCAACGCATCGATCAGCGGATGAATGTTGTAACCGCCCTGCATGGTGCCTAGCAGTTCAATGGCTTTTTCGGGGGTAACCAGGGGGGAAGTGGCTTCGCCTTTGGCAACGGCTGCCAGAAAACCTGCTTTGACATAGGCGGCTTCGTCGACGCCCGGTGGTACACGGTTAATCAGCAGGTCTAACAGAAATTCTTCTTCGCCTTTTGGCGGATTTTTTAATGATTCAACCAGCGCTGCCATTTGTGTCGCATCTAATGGCTTAGGGACGATGCCCTCTGCAGCACGCTCGGCCACGTGCTTACGGTATTCTTCTAGCACGACTTTCTCCTCGCTCTCATTGTCATTTATTGTGCCTGGCGTTTTATATTCAACCGTTTTTATACCCTATGGATTTCGAGTTGTAGCTAGGCGACCAGCTCGTTCATCCCCAGGAGCTTACTACAGTAAGTGACTGGGGTGAGCGAGTGCAGTCAACAACGCTACGGCTCGAAAGACGACGGGTAGAGCGTACGGTGATACTTGTCGGGCACTGCTGTCGATATCCTGGACTGTAAGTAAGGTACAGTGCCCGGTTCCGCCCAGCCAGCATATCAGGATTTGAATCGGTTGTTAATTCGTTCACATAAAAGCAACATTAAATCTTTGCTGAATCGTTGACCGCAGCGTAATCGGCTGCAAAGGAGGCGGGACGGGCTCGGGTTCGTTACGGCACAACAGCAATCTCAGCCCAATGAGCACAACATAACGTCCATACTTTTACAATGGTTATCTATAGGGTTGGGAGAAATTGGCGGGCGTTGGGCACAAAAAAACCGCCATAAAGACGGTTCTTTTGTATCCGCGCGGTGTTAGCAGGCACCGAACGAATTTTTTACATCGTTAAAGAACGATACAAGCACTACCAAGTTCCAGCATTGTGCGTAAATATGGTTAAAAAATCAACCGATTTGATGCAAAAAAACGCTGTTTTATGTACTCTGATTTTGGGTCTGTTCTGCCGGTTTAGCAGCCGGTCATCGGGCTTGAGAACAGTGCTGCAACTACTGCGATACAAGCATTACCAAGTGCTTGTTCCACCGGGGCTTTCCCGGTGAAGTCGCGGTGGTCGTGGTTCCACAGGGAACGCGCAATGAAAGGGAGATCACTCATTATCCTGCTCATTGTACTGGGATCGGTGTTTGGAGTCAGTAAAGGTGGCTGGTCAGTTTCCGGCAACCAACTGATCTTCAACGTCGTATTCCAGAGCAAGTAAGCTACTGGCCGCTCTTTGAGCGGCCTTTTATCCAGGCGGCGCAGCATGCAGCGCCCCTACGTTTTAAGTCCGGAGCGGGAATGTCTACAACTCGCCAAATAAAAACGGCCCCTTTACAGGAGCCGCTTATCAACCTTATCTACCGCAGAAATTACTTCTTCTTGGCTTTCGGGTTTGGCAGATCGGTGATGCTGCCTTCGTAGATCTCTGCTGCCAAGCCTACGGATTCGTGCAGGGTTGGGTGAGCGTGGATAGTCAACGCGATATCTTCTGCGTCACAACCCATCTCGATTGCCAGACCGATTTCACCCAACAGCTCGCCGCCGTTGGTACCGACAATCGCGCCACCGATGATACGGTGCGTTTCTTTGTCGAAGATCAGTTTGGTCATACCGTCTGCACAGTCAGAAGCGATAGCACGGCCTGAAGCTGCCCACGGGAAGGTGGAAGTTTCGTAGCTGATGCCTTTCTCTTTGGCTTCTTTCTCGGTCATCCCTACCCATGCCACTTCTGGCTCGGTGTAAGCGATCGATGGGATCACTTTCGGGTCGAAGTAGTGCTTCATACCGGCGATAACTTCAGCAGCTACGTGGCCTTCATGCACGCCTTTGTGCGCCAGCATCGGTTGACCGACGATGTCACCAATCGCGAAGATGTGCGGCACGTTGGTACGCAGCTGTTTGTCGACGTGGATAAAGCCACGTTCGTCAACCTCTACACCGGCTTGGCCAGCGTCCAGCAGTTTACCGTTCGGCACACGGCCGATCGCTACCAGCACCGCGTCGTAGCGCTGTGGTTCTGCAGGGGCTTTTTTACCTTCCATCGTGACGTAGATGCCGTCTTCTTTGGCTTCTACCGCGGTCACTTTGGTTTCCAGCATCAGGTTGAACTGCTTGCTGATACGCTTGGTAAAGACTTTCACCACGTCTTTATCTGCAGCCGGGATCACCTGGTCGAACATTTCAACCACGTCGATCTGTGAACCCAGTGCATGGTATACGGTGCCCATTTCCAGGCCGATGATACCGCCGCCCATAACCAGCATGCGCTCTGGAACGGTTTTCAGCGCCAGTGCATCGGTGGAATCCCACACGCGTGGGTCTTCATGAGGAATAAATGGCAGTTGGATCGGACGGGAGCCTGCGGCGATGATGGCATTGTCGAAGTTGATGGTAGTAGCACCATTCTCACCTTCAACCACTAGCGTGTTGGCGCCGGTGAATTTACCCAGGCCGTTGACCACTTTCACTTTGCGGCCTTTAGCCATGCCAGCCAGACCACCGGTCAGCTGATTGATGACTTTCTCTTTCCAGACGCGCACTTTGTCGATGTCGGTTTTCGGCTCGCCGAAAACGATGCCGTGCTCGGCCAGCGCTTTGGCTTCTTCGATCACTTTGGCAACGTGCAACAGTGCTTTGGAAGGAATACAGCCCACGTTCAGGCAAACACCGCCCAGAGTGGAGTAACGCTCAACCAGAATGGTTTCCAGACCTAAGTCAGCGCAACGAAAAGCAGCAGAGTAGCCTGCAGGGCCCGCCCCAAGTACCACGACCTGAGTTTTAATTTCAGTACTCATCATGACCTCTTAATTAGTTGTCCGGCGGGTCAGACGTCATTTTATCCCCTTCGTCTTTCAAGCTGCAGCGTTGTTGGTTTCATTCGTTCACCCCAGTCACTTACTCAAGTAGGCTCCTGGGGACTCACGAACTTACCGCCTAACTGCAGCTTGAAATCCATTGGGCATATTATTAATCAATCTCATAACGCCCTTCATCCACCGGGACGCATACACCGCGAGCAGTTTACAGAATTGTTAATAATCTGCAAAGCGTGTTCGAGTGACCCGTGTCCCAACAATTCTGTCGAGTCATGCAAAACCCGACAAAACTGCTACTGAATTACTAAGGGCGCAGCATGCTGCGCCCTTTTTTCATTACATCACCAGACGGCGAATGTCGGCCAGCATGTTGTTGATGATGGTGATAAAGCGCGCACCATCAGCACCGTCAATCACTCGGTGGTCGAAGGAGAGCGACATTGGCATCATCAGACGCGGAGTGAACTCTTTACCGTTCCAAACCGGCTCCATCGCAGACTTGGAGACACCCAGGATAGCCACTTCCGGCGCGTTAACAATCGGCGCGAAGTGAGTAGTCCCGATACCGCCCAGGCTGGAGATGGTGAAGCAACCGCCCTGCATTTCGCCTGCGGTCAACTTACCGTCACGCGCTTTTTTGGAGATCGCCATCAGTTCACGGGACAGCTCAGTGATGCTCTTCTTGTTCACATCCTTGAATACCGGAACCACCAGGCCATTTGGCGTATCTACCGCCACGCCGATGTTGATGTATTTCTTCAGCGTCAGCTTCTGGCCATCTTCGGACAGTGAGCTGTTGAAGCGTGGCATCTGCTCCAGGGCAGCGGCAACGGCTTTCATGATGAACACCACCGGGGTGAACTTCACGTCCAGCTTACGCTTGGCAGCTTCGTCGTTCTGCTGCTTACGGAACGCTTCCAGATCGGTGATATCGGTCTTGTCGAAGTGAGTCACGTGCGGGATCATCACCCAGTTGCGGCTCAGGTTGGCACCAGAGATTTTCTGGATGCGGCCCAGTTCAACTTCTTCGATCTCACCAAACTTGCTGAAGTCCACTTTCGGCCACGGCAGCATGCCTGGCAGGCCACCACCGGTAGCGGCAGGAGCGGCTTCGGCGCGTTTGACCGCGTCTTTCACGTAAGCCTGAACGTCTTCGCGCAGGATACGGCCTTTACGACCAGTGCCCTTCACTTTCGCCAGGTTAACACCGAACTCACGCGCCAAGCGGCGGATGACTGGGGTAGCGTGAACGTAGGCGTCGTTTTCAGCGAACTCGCCTTTACCAGCGGCAGGTGCAGCCGCTTTGGCTTCCTGCTTGGCCGGAGCCGGAGCAGCTTCTGCTTTCTGGGCCGGAGCAGCGGCAGGTGCTGGTGCAGCGCCTTCAACCTCGAACACCATGATCAGAGAACCGGTTTTCACTTTGTCGCCGGTAGCGATTTTAATTTCTTTCACGGTGCCCGCGAACGGAGCCGGAACTTCCATAGAAGCCTTGTCACCTTCAACGGTGATCAGTGACTGCTCAGCGGCAACTTTATCGCCCACTTTCACCATCACTTCGGTCACTTCTACTTCGTCGCCGCCAATGTCTGGCACTTCGACGTTTTTCGCCGCGCTTGCCGCAGGGGCAGCAGCCGGAGCCGCCTGGGTAGCCGCAGCAGCAGAAGCTGCGCCAGCCACTTCGAAGACCATAATCAGGGAACCGGTTTTCACTTTGTCACCGGTGTTGATTTTGATCTCTTTCACGGTACCGGCGAATGGCGCAGGCACTTCCATAGAGGCCTTGTCGCCTTCTACGGTGATCAGAGACTGCTCGGCAGTCACGGTATCGCCAACTTTCACCAGGATCTCGGTGACTTCAACTTCATCAGCCCCGATGTCTGGCACTTCAACATCTTTGGCTGCGGCAGCAGCTGGAGCCGCGGCCGGTTTTTCTTCTGCCTTGGCGGCTGGTGCGGCAGCGGCCGCACCTTCTGCTTCAAAGATCATCAGCAGTTTGCCAGTCTCGGTTTTATCACCGACGGCCACTTTGATCTCTTTCACCACGCCAGCCTGCGGCGAAGGCACTTCCATGGAGGCTTTGTCGCCTTCCACGGTGATCAGCGATTGTTCAACTTCAACCTTATCGCCAACCTTCACCAGGATCTCGGTGATTTCAACTTCATCTGCACCGATGTCCGGCACTTTGATTTCGATAGACATTGTTCAGTACCTCTTATGCCAGACGCGGGTTAACTTTTTCTGGGTTGATGTCGAATTTCTTAATCGCATCAGCGACCACAGAAGCTTCAATTTCACCGCGTTTAGCCAGTTCACCCAGAGCAGCAACCACCACGTAGGAAGCATCAACTTCGAAGTGGTGACGCAGGTTTTCGCGGCTGTCTGAACGACCGAAGCCGTCAGTACCCAGTACGCGATAATCGCTGGCTGGTACGAAAGTACGAACCTGCTCTGCGAACAGCTTCATATAGTCGGTAGAAGCTACCGCTGGCGCCTCGTTCATCACCTGAGCGATGTAAGGCACACGTGGGGTTTCGGTTGGGTGCAGCATGTTCCAACGCTCACAGTCCTGACCATCACGCGCCAGTTCGGTGAAGGAAGTTACGCTGTAGGTGTCAGAACCCACGCCGTAGTCTTTCGCCAGGATCTGCGCAGCTTCACGCACATGGCGCAGGATTGAGCCGGAGCCCAACAGCTGTACTTTACCTTTGCTACCTTCCAGAGTTTCCAGCTTGTAGATACCTTTACGGATACCCTCTTCTGCGCCCTTCGGCATGGCTGGCATGTGGTAGTTTTCGTTCAGCGTAGTCAGGTAGTAGTAGACGTTTTCTTGCGCGTCACCGTACATACGTACCAGACCATCATGCATGATCACTGCCACTTCATACGCGTAAGCCGGATCGTAAGAGATGCAGTTAGGGATGGTCAGAGACTGAATGTGGCTGTGGCCATCTTCGTGCTGCAGACCTTCGCCGTTCAGGGTAGTACGCCCTGAAGTCCCGCCGATCAGGAAGCCACGCGCCTGTTGGTCACCTGCTGCCCAGCACAGGTCGCCGATACGTTGGAAACCGAACATGGAGTAGTAGATATAGAACGGGATCATCGGCAGATCGTTGGTGCTGTAGGAAGTCGCTGCGGCCAGCCATGAAGAGGCAGCACCCAGTTCGTTGATACCTTCCTGCAGGATCTGGCCTTTCTCGTCTTCTTTGTAGTATGCAACCTGCTCACGGTCCTGCGGGGTGTACTGCTGGCCGTTCGGGCTGTAGATACCGATCTGACGGAACAGACCTTCCATACCGAAGGTACGCGCTTCATCGGCGATGATTGGCACCAGGCGATCTTTGATCGACTTGTTCTTCAACATCACGTTCAGGGCACGCACAAAGGCGATGGTGGTAGAAATTTCTTTGTTCTGCTCTTCCAGCAAGGAGCTGAAATCTTCCAGAGCTGGCATTTCCAGCTTCTCGGTGAATTTCGGCATGCGGGTTGGCACGTAGCCTTCCAGCGCCTGACGACGCTCGTGCAGATACTTGTACTCTTCGGAGTCTTTCTCGAAGGTGATGTATGGCAGTTTTTCGATATCGGCATCGGCCACTGGCACGTTGAAACGATCGCGGAAGTGGTGAACCCCTTCCATGTTCATTTTCTTCACCTGGTGAGCGATGTTTTTACCTTCCGCAGTTTCACCCATGCCGTAACCTTTGATGGTATGGGCCAGGATCACGGTTGGTTTGCCTTGGGTATCCTGCGCTTTTTTCAGTGCAGCAAAGACTTTCTTCGGATCGTGACCACCACGGTTCAGCGCCCAGATTTCGTCGTCGGTCATATCTTTGACCAGCGCAGCGGTTTCCGGGAAGCGGCCGAAGAAGTGCTCACGCACATAAGCGCCGTCTTTGGATTTGAAGGTCTGGTAGTCGCCGTCCAGGGTTTCGTTCATCAGTTGGATCAGCTTACCGCTGGTGTCTTTACGCAGCAGTTCATCCCAACGACCGCCCCAGATCACTTTCAGCACCTGCCAGCCAGCACCTGCGAAGATGCCTTCCAGCTCGTTGATGATCTTGCCGTTACCGGTGACCGGGCCGTCCAGACGCTGCAGGTTGCAGTTGATGACGAATACCAGGTTGTCCAGTTTCTCACGGGTTGCGATGGTGATCGCCCCTTTGGATTCTGGTTCGTCCATCTCGCCGTCGCCCAGGAAGGCATAAACGGTCTGGCCAGAGGTGTCTTTCAGACCACGGTGTTCCAGATACTTGAGGAACTTGGCCTGATAGATGGCGCTGATTGGGCCCAGACCCATGGAGACGGTCGGGAACTGCCAGAATTCAGGCATCAGTTTTGGATGCGGGTAAGAGGACAGGCCTTTACCGTGCACTTCCTGACGGAAGTTGTTCATTTGATCTTCGGTCAGGCGGCCTTCAAGGAAGGCACGTGCATAAACGCCCGGAGAGATGTGGCCCTGGAAGTAAACCAGATCGCCGCCGTCTTTTTCGTTGCGAGCACGGAAGAAGTGGTTAAAGCAGACTTCATAGAAGGTCGCGGAAGATTGGAAGGAAGCCATGTGGCCGCCCAGATCCAGATCTTTCTTGGAAGCACGCAACACGGTCATCACGGCGTTCCAACGGATAGCAGAACGAATACGACGCTCCAGATCCAGGTTGCCCGGGTATGCCGGTTCGTCTTCTACCGCGATGGTGTTGACGTAGTTGTTAGCCGCAGCACCAGCTGCAACGCTAACACCGCCCTTGCGGGCTTCTCCCAGCACCTGATCAATCAGGAACTGAGCGCGTTCAACACCCTCTTCACGGATGACCGATTCGATCGCCTGCAGCCAGTCGCGGGTTTCGATCGGATCCACGTCATTGTTTAAACGTTCTGACATGGTGGTATTCCTTATCTGTCTAATGGTTTGTTTGGAGCCTGTCTTCCTGCGCTCTATCGTAAAACGCACGAAGACAGGCTCATCAGTTTGGTTGCCGCTTAAGTACTTAACTAAGCACTCCGAGCTTTATCTCTACAAGCTGGTGTGCCTTGAAGAGAACCACTCTTAATCCTTGCGTTGCTGGAGACGCCGCAGCGATCGATCACGCCGGGTGTGTTCCCTGCTGAGATCCAGCAAAATTTCCTCGATAAACGCCAAATGGCGGTGCGAGGCTTCACGGGCCTTTTCAGGTTCGCGTGCCACAATCGCCTCAAAGATCCCGGCGCGATGGCTACTCACTGTTGCCAACATCTCACGGCGCGAGTAGAGCAATTCAAAGTTCTGACGAACGTTCTGTTCCAGCATCGGGCCCATACAGCGCAGCAGATGGAGTAACACAACGTTGTGGGCAGCCTCGGTCACGGCAATTTGGTATTGCATGACCGCGTCGGCTTCGGCGTCTAGATCGCCGCTGTCCTGAGCTTGCTGGATCACATGATGGCAGTCGCGGATGCGCGCCAGATCTTCGTCAGTCCCACGCAACGCCGCATAATAGGCAGCGATACCTTCGAGGGCATGACGGGTTTCGAGCAGATCGAATTGTGATTCAGGATGATCGGCCAGCAGCTCAGCCAGCGGATCGCTGAAGCTCTGCCACAGATTAGTTTGTACAAAGGTGCCGCCTCCCTGGCGACGCAGGAGCAGCCCTTTAGCTTCCAGACGCTGAATTGCCTCTCTCAGAGAAGGACGGGAAACATCAAACTGTTTCGCCAGCTCGCGCTCTGGAGGCAGCTTTTCGCCTGGACGTAGCGTACCCTCGAGGATCAGGTATTCGAGCTGCTGCTCGATAACATCTGACAACTTGGGTTGGCGGATTTTGCTGTAGGCCATGGGTGATTTCTTCTCTGCGAAGTGCCCGGAGTCAATTGGTAATACCAATTTCAAAAACGTGACGGTAAAGTAACAAAGTATTCACCTCCTGTCCATATGGGCCTTGATCGAAATCATGAATGCCGCACATTTTAACACTTCAATCCATAAGCCTTTGCAAACCGGCAACTCAGCGTTGGTAATACCATTTACGAGGTAGCCGCCGAATTTAACTTTTGTGAAACCTCTGGTTAGAAGAATGCCCGGGTTATATGGCAACGAGATTAAGGGTTATTTTCGCTTTACTACCGCTTTCCGAGCCCTGTCCTGTTAACAAAAAAACAACAACAATGGCGATTATTTTTGCCAATTCTGTGAGTTATTGCTTATTTTGTGCACGCAATCCCCCCGCTCGTCACACAACCCGCATTTTGTTGCCTAAACTGCTGCAATCTTCATCATTCGAACAACAAAGCAGGTGCAAACTTTCGCACATACCATTATTCTCTGCCAAACGGTAGCGACGCCGCGGAATTTATAGCTATAACGTCGTAAACAAAAAACAACACACATCGTAATCATTACTTTACGGTAATGAGCATTATGTCAGCACAGAGGGTTTCATTGATGGATGGTCAACAGCATGGCGACCAGCTGAAGCGCGGCCTGAAAAACCGCCATATCCAGCTGATCGCCTTAGGTGGCGCAATAGGTACCGGCCTGTTCCTCGGTATCGCTCAAACAATAAAAATGGCCGGTCCGTCGGTCATCCTTGGTTATGCAATTGGCGGTTTTATTGCCTTCCTGATCATGCGTCAACTGGGTGAAATGGTGGTAGAGGAGCCAGTGGCCGGTTCTTTCAGCCACTTCGCCTATAAATACTGGGGGAACTTCGCCGGTTTCGCGTCCGGCTGGAACTATTGGGTGCTGTACGTGCTGGTTGCCATGGCGGAACTGACCGCGGTGGGCATTTACGTACAGTACTGGTGGCCGGAGATCCCCACCTGGATCTCCGCTGCCGTGTTCTTCCTGGCCATCAACGCCATCAACCTGTCGAGTGTGAAGGTCTATGGTGAAATGGAGTTCTGGTTCGCCATCATCAAAGTCGTCGCCATCATTGGCATGATCGTCTTTGGTGCCTACCTGCTGTTCAGCGGCCTCGGTGGCCCGGAAGCCAGCGTCACCAACCTGTGGGCCCAGGGCGGGTTCTTCCCGAACGGCACCATGGGGTTGCTCATGGCGATGGCGGTGATCATGTTCTCCTTCGGTGGATTGGAGCTGGTGGGCATTACCGCCGCCGAAGCCGATAACCCGGAAAAAAGCATCCCGAAAGCCACCAACCAGGTGATCTACCGCATCCTGCTGTTCTATATCGGTTCGCTGACTATTCTGCTGTCACTCTATCCGTGGGGCAAAGTGGTCGAAGGCGGCAGCCCGTTCGTGCTGATCTTCCATGCGCTGAACAGCAATATGGTCGCAACGGTGCTCAATATCGTGGTGCTGACGGCTGCGCTGTCGGTCTACAACAGCTGCGTCTATTGCAACAGCCGCATGCTGTACGGCTTGGCCAAACAGGGCAATGGCCCGAAAGCCCTGCTGAAAGTGGATAGCCGCGGTGTGCCGGTAGTTGCCATCGGTTTCTCTGCGTTGGCAACCGCACTGTGCGTGCTGATTAACTACCTGATCCCAGGCCGCGCCTTTGAGCTGCTGATGGCGCTGGTGGTGTCTGCCCTGGTGATCAACTGGGCGATGATCAGCCTGGCACACCTGAAATTCCGCAAGGCGAAAAACCATGAGGGCGTCGAGCCGAAGTTCAAAGCCTTCTGGTATCCGTTCAGCAACTATCTGTGCCTGGCCTTTTTGGCTGCCATTCTGGTGATCATGTATCTGACGCCGGGGATCCAGATTTCCGTACTGCTGATCCCGGTATGGCTCGCCATTCTCGGCATCGGTTACTTCATCAAGCAGCGTGGCCAACGTGCTGTAAGCGCGACCAATACCCACTGATATCGTTGTTGACGATCAATAGGCCCGCATGCGGGCCTATTGTTTTTCTTCACCATTAATGGGCGTTGCGCAGTGCCTTCACCTGCTCGGCGGTGATATCCGCCGGCAGCCCGCCCCAGGTGACACGCAGGTAATTCACCAGCTCGGCAATTTGCGCATCATCCAGACGATCGGCAAAGCCCGGCATGCTCTGCATACTTTCATTACCGGGGAATTGCTGGGCTGGTAGCCCATCCAGCACCGACACGATCAGGTTCTTGCCGTCCGGTTGGCGCAGCGTGGCATTATCACGCATCGCCACCGCCACATGCGGTATACCTGCACCATCACGCTCATGGCAGGCGGAGCACTGATCGAGATAGGTGATACGCCCGGCATCGCTGCCCTGCCCGATTTTAGCAGCCACCGGCTGCGGTGGCTTGTCGCCCATCAGGTAGGTCACCAACGCCCGATGATCTTCCGGCGTCAAATGACGAGTGCTGAGATCGACCACCATGTGCATTTCGCTAAACGCCGAGCCCTGCGGCGCTAACCCGGTGCTGAGGAAACGGCTCAGATCCTCTGGCGTCCAGCCGCGCTGTGCCAAAGCCTGTGGCGTGATATCCGGTGCAATAAAGCGCCCCAGATCGCCGCCCTGCATCGGCTTGTTCACTTCCATCTGCCCCAGCATGCCCCGTGGCGTATGACATTCGCCACAGTGCCCAAGCACGTCAGACAGGTAACGGCCACGCTGCCATTCGGCGGAGCTCCCCTGCGAGCTGGCCGGTAACGGATCGCTGTTGCGGAACAACAAATTCCAACCGATCAGCGCCATCCGCTGGTTGAACGGGAACGGCATATCGTTGGCTGGAATGGCTACGTCCACCGCCGGGCGCGACATCAGATAGGCATAAATAGCATCCGCATCCTCACGCGAAATGCCTTTGTAGGAGGTATAAGGCATCGCCGGGTACAGATGGCGACCACCCGGAGCAACTCCCTGCGTCAACGCCTGGAAGAAGTCATCCTTGGTCCAACGGCCAATTCCCTGATCGGCAGAAGGCGTCAGGTTGCTGCCATAAATGGTGCCGAACGGGGTATCCAGCGGATAGCCTCCCGCCAGCGGTGCTCCACCAGCTGCAGTATGGCAAGCAGCGCAGTCGGCAGCCTGCGTCAGGTAACGCCCACGGGCAATCTGTTCGTTGCTGGAGGTAACCTGCTGGACTGGGCCGTCGTAGCTGCGGTTTTCTCGCCACCACAGCACGGCGATGACAATCGCCGCAATCAGCACAATCAGCAATGCGAGACGTTTTTTCATTACGCCGTCTCCTTCAGCAGGCCAGGGGTTTTCAACACTACGTCACGCACCGCTTCGTAATAACGGACATAGCCGGTGCAACGGCAGATATGGTTTTCCAACGCCTGCTCAATCGCGCCTTCCAACTGATCGCGCGGAATTGGCTCGCGCTTGAGCTTCTCGACAAAGATGGTGGCCGCATTGACAAAGCCCGGCGTGCAATAGCCGCACTGGAAGCTGTAATGATCGAGGAACGACTGCTGGATCGGCGAGAGTTCAACCACTTCGCCCTGATTATCCACCTGCGCAACGCCTTCGATGGTGCGTACCTGTTTGCCATTGAAAAAGTGAGCGCCGGTGATACAGGTACGGATTTCTTCGCTGGTGCCGCTTGGATGGTCGAGGATCGCCACGCAGGCGTGGCAGATGCCCTGCCCGCAGCCGAGACGCGAGCCGGTCAGATCGAGATATTCATGCAGAAAATCGATCATCATCAGCCCTTCCGGTACCTCGACGGGGCCATATTGTTTGCCGTTAACGGTCAGGGTAATGGGTTGGGTTTTAATGCTCATGGTAACACCTCAAGAATATTTTCGGCACGGACGGGCAAATCACGGAAACGATGACCGGTGGCGTGGGCAATGGCGTTAACCAATGCGGCGACCACTGGGATCATGACGACTTCCGCCATCCCTTTCGGCGGATCGGTTTCCGACAGCGCAGGCAGGATGTCACCGGTCTGTTTCCAGACCGCCACATCGCTGGCGCGCGGCAAATGGTAACGGTTAAAGTTCCAGGTACCGTTACCTGGCCCATCTTCGTACAGCGGTAAATACTCATGCAGCGCATGGCCAATACCCATCGCCAAACCGCCCTGCAACTGGCCAGAAACCAGCTCAGGCACGATCAGGTTGCCACACTCCATAATCGAATGATGATTCAGCAGTTCAACCTTGCCGGTAGCGATATCTACCGCTATTTCCGTCAACGTACCCACGGCGCTGTAATAGGTCACAGCCGCGTTGTTACGCTGGGTTGGCGGGTAATAAACCTGCTCACGTGCCAGAGTGCTGAATTCACCGTTACCAATGCGGACCGACAAACCGTCTACAGGCAGGCGCTCGCTGTGATTATTCAGCTTGAAGTCTGCTTCCGCCCACTGCCAGCGGTTGAAGACGTGCACGACTGCGCCAGTCAGGTTGCCCATCTGATAGGCTTTCTTAGCCAACAGCTCAAACGGCAATATCTGCATACCGGCCGCCGTCAGGCCACCTTCGACCCAGCGAGCATCTTCTTTACGCACCACCAGCGGTGCCGCCTGGCCACCACCAATGCCAGACTGCCAGATAGACAGCGCGGCAGGCCACAGCCCTTGTTCAAACACCAACCGGGCCGCTTCACGCGTGCTGTGCGAGAAATAGTAAGCGGAGTTACTGGCGCTGGAAGGTGAACAGTAGCTTGGCGTCCAGTTCGGATTGGTTTGCAGCTTGTCCTGCTCATCCTGCGACATCGTGTAGGGATCGCCGCTGGTCACCATCGGTAACAGCGCCCAATCAGTCACCGAGAAATGAGCCTCATCCGCCGGTTTACCCAGCCATTGCGCACATAGCACCGACTGCGACGTTGACATGCCGGTGCCCATTTCGGCCCCGCTGTGAAACAGCGAGATACGCCCGTCCTCGCTGAACTCCACGCGAGCAAAAGAGGTTTCAGCCCCGGTGCCAAAGTCTTTCTGCACACAGCCAAAGCCTACGCCATAGCGTTTGCCGGGATTCTGGCTCTCAAACTCCACCTTGCGTTCGGCGCGTTTGCGCCACATCTCATGCTGTGAGGCTTTCACCAGCACTTCATCGGCGCGAATAGCCCCTGCCGGGATCGCCCCCTGGGTATTTTTCATGCCGGACTTGAGCACGTTGCGCAAACGAAACTCGATCGGGTCGAGCTTCAGCTCCTGTGCCAATTCGTCCATCATCATCTCGGTGGCGGCCATGCTTTGCAACGTGCCGTAACCGCGTGCGGAACCCGCATCGATGGCACGAGAGGCCAGCCCGACCGAGGAAAGATCGCTTTTCGGGAAGTAGTAAATCGACTGGGCCGCCGTAGCGCCAACCATCACCACCGATGGCGTAAAGTTACAGCGCCCACCACCGTCGGCGGTCATCGCCCCTTGGAAGGCCTGCAATACGCCGGTCTGCTTGTCTACCGCAATACGGTAATCCATATCGAAGGCATGGCGCTTGATCGAGGTCTGGAACTGCTCATAGCGGTCATTAGCCAGCCGCACCGGTAGCCCGTCACCGTACAACGCGGCAACCGCACCGTAATATGGGAAGTTATAGTGATCTTTCGAGCCATAGCCCACGGTGTAACAAGGGTGCAGGATCAGCTGTTTGACCGGCTGATGACGTTTGGCCAACATGCGTGGCATTTCGTCTGCCACCTCCTGCGGGGACTGGGTCGGGATCACCAGATGCAGGGTCTGGCTGGCGGTATCAAACCAGCCATTGGCGTTGTCCGGCTCCAGGGCCGAAGTATCAACGGATTGCGTGGTATAGCGGCGTGACATTACCAACCAGTCCTGCGGTGGGGTTTGCAGTTGGTCGGCAATCATCCCGGCGTAATACATGCCTTCCTGATCCAGCTTGCCGCCCTCACGCCCTTCCGGCCACACCGGCAGATGTCTGCGCATCGAAAGTGGGAAGATAGGAGTATCTTTCAGGCTGGAGAAGCGATCGTCATCGAATGGCTTTTCGCCCCCGACGCGCACGTAGCGGAAGCTGCCCCATGGATCGCGCTGTAACGGGCCGGTTTCAGTACCATACTGGATCACTTCGTCGTGGAATTTCAGCTTGTCTTTGGCAAAGCGGAAACGAGCAAAATCATGATAGATCAGGATTGCCACCGCATGGCCGAGATAGGCTGGGGTTTTCCCTGTGGGCAGCAGCATGTCATCGCCATAAAACGCCGGGAAGGCCAAACCATCACGCTCAAGATCTTCCGCCGTCACTATCCGATCCGGTTGCAGATCGTCACCCAGCAAGGAGAGATCGATACCGGTAAACAGACGATCGGCTTTGGTGGCGCGCAGAATAAAGGCATGAGCCTGCTGCTGCGGCCAGTGCGGCATATCAACGGCACGAATATCGCGGGCAAACACTTTCTGGCCCATGACCTTGGAGCGGCCATCGATACGGTAGCGAATGCGTTTAGTCTGCGCATCCCAGTTGGGCGATTGCAGGATCTTCTGCTCAAACAGCGCGGCATAAGCGCGGCTGTAAAGAGGCGCGAGGTAGACTGACACCCCCGCTATCACGGCACCCTTGATAAAACGGCGTCGTGACGGGTTGAAATTGCTCATAAAATATCCTTTACGTTCTTATCTACCCCCTAACATCTAGATGTAGGCATTAGCGCCTTAACCCGAAGGCTGGAGGTAAGTCGTTTTTTATCGGTTTTGTTGCGCAACCGCTAGTAACCTTGCCGAAGACGTTATAATCATAAGCTTATAACCAAAATTATGTGAGTATTAACATTTTGTTTTCATAAAATGAAACACTTGGAAACATGTAATGCATCTATAGTGTGGCTGATTTGCGCAAACGCGGGCAAAAGAGATGACGACAGGTATCGTGATTACCGCCGCCGGGCGGGGTGAGCGTTTTATTCAGGCCGGTGGCAGTGGCAACAAGCTTAACGCCCTATTACAGGGCAAGACGGTGTTCGAACATACGCTGCAACAGGCGCTAGCCTCCGGTTTACCGGTGCAGGTCGTCACCCGGCCAGAAAACCTGCCGGTGCAACAGGTTTGTGCCGCATATCAGGTTCCCTGCACCGTACTGGCCAGCGGTGGGCTGGGTGAATCTATTGCCGCTGGCGTTGCCGCAACCGAAAACTGGAACGGCTGGTTGATCCATTTAGCAGATATGCCTTTTGTCTCGCCGCAGATCTTTGTGCAGGTAGCAGCAGCGCTGAGCCAACACAACATCGTTCGCCCCAGTTTCCAGCACCAACCCGGCCATCCAGTGGGGTTCACCGCCATTTTGCGCAAACAACTGTGTGCATTGCATGGCGATAATGGTGCGCGAGAGCTGCTACGCAGTCACGGGGAGGTTTACCTACTCCATCTCGACCAACCGGGCATCGTGCAAGATATCGATCTCCCTTCCCAGCTAGTAGCGAATGAGTCCATTAATTAATGCAACACCTTGATATCACCGTAGTTGGCCAGGCAATCAACTGGCTGGAACAACAGCCGGTATGGCTGTGTACCGTATTGAACACTTATGGCTCATCACCACGTTCTCCTGGCGCGTTGATGGTGGCTACCCGCGACGGACACTATTGTGGATCGTTGTCCGGTGGCTGCGTGGAAGAGGACTTTTTACGCCGTCTGGCAGAGGGGGAATATCAAGCCGCCAGCCAGGTGATCCGCTACGGTGCTGGCGGGCTAACTCCCAGCGTGGCGCTGCCCTGTGGTGGCGTGCTGGACGTATTGATCGAGCATCTGCCCGCGGGCCCTGCCAGCATTAGCTACTTGCGCAATATCGCCGAGGCGTTGGCCGGCCATCATGCCCTGGTCAAACACCTGACCTTGCCCAATGCCTGTAGCGCGCTGGAAACCACCAGCTTTGCCAGCGCCACCCAGGTCGTGCGCAACCAACAGGAGATCCAGTTACACATCGCCGCCGCTCCTCGGTTGCTGATTGCCGGGCTTTCCAGCGTGGCGCTGTATTGCGCCGACTTTGCCAGCGCACTCGGCTTTGAAGTGCTGGTATGCGAAAGCCGTCCGGAAGCTCTGGAGAACTTCGCTACGCAGCTCAAACCGCATATCACCCTGCTGCGCCAGTTCCCGGCCAAATTCATTGAGGAAGGCGGTTGCCACGCCAACACCGCAATTGTGGCGCTGACCCACGATCCGCGCATGGATGACTTAACCCTGATGGAGGCGATCCACACCCCGGCATTTTACATCGGTGCGATGGGTTCCCAACGGAACAGCGATCGCCGCCGCCAACGGCTGCAACAGATCGCCGAATTCAGCCCACAGGAACTCGGCCGTATCCATGCGCCGATCGGCCTGCCGCTTGGCAGTAAAACCCCGGCGGAGATCGCTCTGGCCGTGATGGCCGATATCGTGCAGCAGAAGAACCAACACCGCCAACCCAGTTGAATACCTGACGCGATTCCTCCTGCTATGGCAAATCATTGTCCGGTCAAAAATGAAAGCGATTACACAAATTGACATCAAAAATCACCAACCCCATCTTAACCATTGTTTTAACATCTCATATTCATGATGTTAAATGACAAACCATAAACACTCTAAGTGTAACCGATTACACCAAATGTGATCGATAGCACGTTAAATCATCACCCAGACAAATAACATAGCCTACTAACGAATCACCTATCTGGTTAACTGAGGCCGTTATGAGTACATCATCAACAAGTAAAGGCAGATCGAATGCCCAAATGACCTTCTTTGTCTGTTTTCTGGCAGCACTGGCAGGCTTATTGTTTGGACTGGATATCGGCGTGATTGCCGGAGCATTACCTTTTATTGCTCATGAGTTCCAAATCACTTCCCAGCAACAAGAATGGGTGGTGAGCTCAATGATGTTCGGCGCAGCGGTTGGCGCTATCGGCAGTGGCTGGCTCTCTTACCGGCTGGGGCGCAAATACAGCCTGATGATTGGCGCCGTGCTGTTTGTCATTGGCTCGCTTTGCTCTGCTTTCGCCCCCAACAACGATGTGCTGCTGATTTCCCGCGTTCTGCTCGGCCTGGCAGTAGGTATCGCATCCTTCACTGCCCCATTGTACCTTTCTGAAATCGCGCCTGAGCGCATTCGCGGTAGCATGATTTCCATGTACCAGTTAATGATTACGATAGGGATCCTGGGGGCTTATCTGTCCGATACGGCTTTCAGCTACAGCGGTTCATGGCGCTGGATGCTGGGTATCATCACCCTTCCGGCTTTGTTGCTGTTCGTTGGCGTGTTCTTCCTGCCCCGCAGCCCTCGCTGGTTAGCGTCACGTGGCCGTGATGCAGAAGCCAGGAAAGTGCTGGAAATGCTGCGAGATACGACTGAACAGGCGAAAGCCGAACTGGATGAGATCCGTGAAAGCCTGAAAATAAAGCAAAGCGGTTGGGCACTGTTCAAAGACAACAAGAATTTCCGTCGTGCGGTCTATCTTGGCGTATTGCTTCAGGTCATGCAGCAGTTCACCGGCATGAATGTCATCATGTATTACGCGCCGAAAATTTTCGATCTGGCCGGTTTTGCCAGTACAGCGCAACAAATGTGGGGAACGGTGATCGTCGGGTTAGTGAACGTGTTGGCAACCTTTATTGCTATCGGCCTAGTGGATCGTTGGGGCCGTAAACCTACGCTGAAGCTGGGCTTCCTGGTGATGGCCATCGGCATGGGGACATTGGGTACCATGATGAATATCGGCATGGATACGCCTGCGGCTCAATACTTCGCGATACTGATGTTGCTGATGTTTATTGTCGGTTTTGCCATGAGTGCCGGCCCGCTGATTTGGGTATTGTGTTCAGAGATCCAACCGCTTAAAGGCCGTGATTTCGGTATCACCTGCTCAACGACGGTAAACTGGATCGCCAACATGATCGTGGGGGCCACCTTCCTGACTATGCTCAACACCCTGGGCAGCGCGCATACCTTCTGGATCTATGCCGGGCTGAACCTGGTATTTATCTTCATTACCATTGCTCTGATACCTGAAACCAAAAATATCTCTCTGGAACATATCGAGCGAAATTTGATGGCTGGGAAACCGCTACGGGAGATTGGTTCACACTGATCGAGGTCTTTGATTACCGCCCATTTCGGGCGGTATTTACATCCGCAATGGCAATCAGGAGCGCGGACTGGTTTTCTCTGCGAAGGCTTTGTCTGGCACTATCGGGATTAGATACTCATATTCCAGGTACAGCTCTTCGTCGCCATCGAGCGAGTAGCTATGCTGCGCGATATCGTACCCTTCCCGGCGTACCAGATTAAACTGCGGCAGAAGTTTGGTATAAACGCTGGCGATATACTCGTGAAGGGCCACTGGCTTGCCAGCATAGCGAAAGCGGCAATAACCGCCGCTGATTTCCGGTAGTTCCAGCAACGATTTACCTTTGGCGATGGTTTTATCTACCGCCACAAAATAGTCGACCTTCACCCGCTCACCATCGGGCGTAAAATTGGTTAGCGCATAAAGTTTGTCTGGATTTAATTTAAACTCATCACAAAAACGATCCTTTATTCCATCACGAATTGTCGCGTGGGATTCGCCCAACTGTTCAATATCGATGTGATAAGAATAATACTGACCGACCAGCGAGTAGCTGTCTGGTTTAACCTCAACATAGTCAATAGAGATATCGCTGGGTTGATTCAGCGACAGCGATTGCACCAGATGGCTGAAGTCACAATTCTGGGCCTTACGGTAGGCGCTAGGTGTGACAGAGAAATGTTTTTTGAAACAGCGTGAGAATGTCTGTTGGGAATCGAACTGATACTCCAACGAAATATCCAGAATGCTTTTCTGCGTAAAGCGTAATGAGAAGGCCGCCAGATAGAGGCGACGGGCACGGATATAAGCAGCAAGGGGCAGGTTGGTCTGCTGGCGGAACATGCGCTGCAGATACCATTTGGAGTAGCCGGATTTCTCGCAAACAATATCCAGGGATAGTGGATTGCGTAGGTTATTTTCTATCCAGACCAGTAATTCTTTGATATGTGTTTCCTGCGTCACCATTACTTTTCCTAGCCAAAATTGTCCACGGCAATGGTATACAGATTTATTTAGAGCGTCCAAAGCGACGACACTATTTTACAAAGGCTGACGAATTCATCACAAACATCGCAGCTTGTTACTCAAAGTACAAGCCGCCCACCGGGGGCGGCTATCAATCAGATTACTTCACACAGCGCGTACATTGAGATTCCTGGATCTTCTGGAAGAAATCATTACCTTTGTCATCTACCAGAATAAAGGCCGGGAAATCTTCCACTTCGATTTTCCAGATCGCTTCCATACCCAGTTCAGGATATTCCACGCACTCAAGGCTCTTGATGCTCTGCTGTGCCAGCACCGCCGCCGGGCCACCAATGCTGCCAAGATAGAATCCGCCGTGCTTGTGGCAGGCATCCGTCACCTGCTGGCTGCGGTTACCTTTGGCCAGCATGATCATGCTGCCGCCGTGTGACTGCAACAGATCGACATAGGAGTCCATGCGCCCTGCCGTAGTTGGCCCCAGAGAACCTGAAGCATAGCCTTCTGGCGTTTTGGCCGGGCCCGCGTAGTAGATCGGGTGATCTTTCACGTACTGCGGTAAACCTTCGCCACGATCCAGGCGCTCTTTCAGCTTGGCGTGGGCAATATCACGCCCAACGATGATGGTGCCGCTCAGGGAAAGGCGGGTAGACACCGGATACTGTGACAGCTGCTTGAGGATATCAGCCATTGGGCGGTTCAGATCCACCTTGATCGCTTCCCCTTCACCCGCGCGGCGCAGTTCCTGTGGAATAAATTTACCTGGGTTATGCTCCAGTTTCTCCAGCCAGATCCCCTCACGGTTGATCTTGCCTTTGATATTCCGGTCGGCGGAGCAGGAAACCCCCATCCCCACCGGGCAAGAAGCGCCGTGGCGTGGCAAACGCACTACGCGCACGTCGTGGGCAAAGTATTTGCCGCCAAACTGTGCACCCAGGCCCAAATTCTGGGCTTCTTTCAGCAGTTCCTCTTCCAGCGCCACATCGCGGAACGCCTGACCGTGTTCGTTGCCTTCGGTTGGCAGCGCATCATAGTATTTGGTTGAAGCCAGCTTCACGGTCTTCAGCGTGGCTTCCGCCGAAGTGCCGCCAATCACAAAGGCCACGTGATACGGTGGGCAGGCCGCGGTGCCCAGAGTACGCATCTTGTCGACCAGATAGTCTTTCAACTTACCTGGGGACAGCAGCGCCTTGGTTTCCTGATACAGGTAGGTTTTGTTGGCCGAACCACCGCCCTTGGCGATGCACAGGAATTTATACTCGTCACCATCCACGCTGTAGAGATCGATCTGCGCAGGCAGGTTGCTGCCGGTATTGACCTCCTGGTACATATCCAGCGCGGCGTTTTGCGAATAGCGCAGGTTGTCTTCGATAAAGGTGTTGTACACCCCACGCGACAGGGCTTCTTCGTCCCCGCCACCGGTCCAGACGCGCTGGCCCTTTTTACCCATGATGATCGCCGTGCCGGTATCCTGGCAGGTTGGCAAAATACCCTTGGCGGCGATTTCTGAGTTACGCAAAAATTGCAGCGCAACGTACTTGTCGTTCTCACTGGCATCGGGGTCGTTAAGGATATCCGCCACCTGCTGCTGGTGCGCAGGGCGCAGCATGAACGAGGCGTCGTGGAAAGCGTGCTGGGCGAGCAGGGTCAGGGCTTGCGGGTCAACCTTGAGGACTTCCTGGCCGGCAAATTCGCCGACGGAAACATGGTCACGGCTTAGCAGATAGTATTCGGTATCGTCTTTCTTCAGCGGGAACGGATCTTGATAATGGAACGGTTTATTCGACATTGATCTCTCACTTGCAACATCAGCTGCGTTAAATTCACACTTACCCAGCGTGCTCGGGGCGCGCTGCGTCAAAAAAACTCCCCACACCTTACGTATTTTTAGGTAGTCAGTTATTGCGCCAAATCGCAAAATAACCTCTATTAACGTAAGGACTTAACGCTGGCGATGTTTTTCTGACCTCATCCGGTGAGAACTGCGGGTACAGACTCATCATGCACGGATTATTATCCCGCAGTTAACACAATGATTACAATCTGTGTGAGTCGATCGGCTTATCATTGTGGGAAAATAGCGTTGCGACAATTGCCTTGCTGCCTCATGTCCACACCAAGCCGTTTTCATCAATGACCTGGTATATGGCTATTTTTTCTTCCCCGGTAGAGTCGCCTTGAGCTCCTCTACCGAGATCCCTCCTGCCACACTCCCCGGCACTGGCATCCGCAAAATATGATTTTTGATCTTGCCAATCACATGCATCTCACATGGCTTGCAGTCAAACTTCAACGTCAACACCTCACCCTGATGTACCAACTGCATCGGCGATGCCCTCCCCTTCACACCCTGCACACCCTTGGCCTGTTTAGGGCAGAGGTTGAAGGCGAAGCGCAGGCAGTGCTTGGTGATCATTACCGGTACATCCCCTTTTTCTTCGTGCGCCTCGAAGGCGGCATCAATCAATGTGACACCATAACGCTGGTAGAACTTACGCGCCTTCTGGTTGTAAACATTGGCAAGAAACGTCAGGTGCGTATCCGGATAAACCGGCGGCGGGACGGAAACCGGTTTGCGGTCGCCGCGTTCGTTTACCGCCAGGCGTGCGGCGTCCAGCGCTTCCACCGCATCGCGGCGCAGTTGGTTGACCTGGCTGTTGGGTATGAAGCAAACCATCGGCAGATCAATATGAACGTCACGCGGGTAATAAAGGCTTTGCCCCAGTTTGCTCAGTCCGTCACGCAGTGTAACAAGTGCTTTCTCCGGCTGGTTGGCGGCGCCGAATTCGCCCTGCAGCGTATGGCTGACGCTGATGCCCTCTTCGCTGATCAGGGTTAGCGTCACCCCTTCGCTGCTTTGTGTCAGTAGAACATCGACAGCGATACGGCGTTCCGATGAGGTTTTTAGCAGCGCCTGTTGCCAGTTGTGATCGAGGTTACGATTAAGTGGATGACTTGGGCGCAGCTTATCCAGACCTGCCGGCATTTCGTTAGGCCAAACCCGGTAGCGCCCTTCAGCAATTTTATCCGCCTTATTAGCACGGAAGCCGACGATATCGCGCTTGATCAGCACGTTAAGTCCATCACCGTTGGTCAGCGATTCTTTCACTTCTACGTCCAGATGATCTTTACCCACCTTTAGCACCTCTCCTATAGGCAGGCCAATGAACTTGGGTGAGTCAAAGGCACCAATATCCATCTGGCGTTGGTTAACGAAGTAATCGGTACTGCCACGGTGGAAGGTTTTATCCGGCGACGGAATAAAAAAGTGTTCCGTGCGGCCTGACGATGCCGGCGTCAGATCGGAACGATCGTTGAGAATGGCATCCAGGTGCTGACGATAGTACGCAGTGATGTTTTTCACATAGCTCATATCCTTATAACGCCCTTCAATCTTGAATGAGCGAACACCGGCGTCGATCAACGCCGTCAGGTTGCGGCTTTGATCGTTGTCTTTCATCGACAGCAGATGCTTTTCATACGCAACTACCCGCCCCTGCTCATCTTTCAGGGTGTAAGGAAGCCGGCACGCCTGCGAACAGTCGCCACGGTTGGCACTGCGTCCGGTCTGGGCGTGGGAAATGTTACACTGGCCGGAGAAGGCCACGCACAACGCGCCATGGATGAAAAACTCGACGGCGGCGTCAACGTTGTCACTGATAGCTTTTATCTGAGTGAGATTCAGCTCACGTGCCAACACCAATTGGGAAAAACCGGCATCGGACAGGAAACGAGCCTTCTCTACGCTACGGATGTCGGTCTGGGTACTGGCATGCAGCTCAAAGGGTGGAATATCCAGCTCCAGGATCCCCATATCTTGCACGATAAGCGCATCGACTCCGGTGTCATACAGTTGATGGATCAAGCGGCGTGCTGGCTCCAGCTCGTTATCATGCAAAATGGTGTTGAGGGCGATGAACACTTTGGCCCGGTAGCGGCGGGCAAATTCAACCAGTCCGGCGATATCGCTCAGGCTGTTGCCAGCATTATGGCGGGCACCGAAACCTGGGCCACCGATATAGATCGCATCGGCCCCGTGCAAAATAGCTTCACGGGCGATACCTGCATCGCGGGCGGGGCTGAGTAATTCAATCTGGTTCGGTAAAAGCATGGTTATCGCCGTTAGGGTAAGGGGGAAAATCGCTGCTATTGTAGACACAAGCCTCGTACATACAAGCCTTGCGTGACAGTTAAGAGCCCATAGACTTTTCCTTACTGCCCCGTTGCCAGCCGCCGCATCATTGCTTAAGCTAGCGCCACTATGAACAGAGTAAGAATCCCCATTGCGCTGCAACAGGCGGTAATGCGCTGCCTGCGAGACAAGTTGCAGCTGGCGCGGCAGCATTTTGCCGTCGAGTTCCCAGAGCCCAAGATCCTGTATCAGCAACGCGGCACCAGCGCGGGCACCGCCTGGCTGCAAGCCTGGGAAATCCGCCTCAACCCGGTGCTGCTGATGGAAAACCAACAGCCGTTTATCGACGAAGTGGTCCCCCATGAGTTGGCTCATCTGCTGGTCTTCCGCCAGTTTGGCCGCGTGCCGCCGCATGGCCGGGAATGGCGCTGGATGATGGAAAACGTATTGCAGGTTCCCGCCAGCCGTACCCACCAGTTTGAGACCCGCTCGGTACAAAGCAAAACCTTCCCTTACCGCTGCGATTGCCAGCAACATCAGCTGACCCTGCGCCGCCATAATCGGGTGATGCGCGGCGAGAGCGAATACCGCTGCCGCCAGTGTGGTGAAAAGCTGACATTTTCCGGTTAGTCAAAGCCGTTAACAATCATATTTATAAGTTAAAACAATCCATTATCTCTATTTGCACCTGTCGGTGACTTCCGTTACCCTGCCTGCCTTTCCAATTTTGAGCTGTTTTGGAATATGCATCGCAAAATTTTATTTTTAGTCGTATTGACGGCCTCCAGCGGCACGCTAGCCAAGGGGATTAATAACTTTACCCAGGCCAAGGCTGCTGCCGCCAAAATCAACCAGGACGCCCCAGGCAGCTTTTATTGTGGCTGCAAGATCGACTGGCAAGGTAAGAAAGGTATTCCCGATCTCGGTAGCTGTGGCTATCAGGTGCGTAAAAATGCCCAACGCGCCGAGCGTATCGAGTGGGAACATGTGGTTCCGGCCTGGCAGTTCGGCCATCAGTTACAGTGCTGGCAGCAGGGTGGGCGTAAAAACTGCAACAAGGATCCGGTTTATCGCCAGATAGAGATCGACTTGCACAACCTGCAACCTGCCATCGGTGAAGTCAACGGTGACCGCAATAACTTTATGTACAGCCAGTGGCGGGGTGGCGAAGGGCAATACGGACAGTGCCAGATGAAGGTAGACTTCAAGAACAAGCAGGCCGAGCCACCGGCCCGTGCGCGAGGCGCCATCGCCCGCACCTACTTCTACATGCGCGATCGCTACCAGTTACCGCTTTCACGCCAGCAAACCCAGCTGTTTGAAGCCTGGAACCGCCAGTATCCGGTCAACACTTGGGAATGCCGACGTGAAGCACACATCGCCATGGTACAAGGGAATCACAACCCTTATATTCAACAGGCTTGTCAGCAGCGAAAAGGCTGACCTACTATAGTGCTTTCGCGCTGCCATCGGCAGCGCCGTATCATTGAGCCAGGATCTGACAATCATTATGCGTAAACCCCGCATTTACCATCCAGAGCCCTTGAGCGCCAGTGCAGAAATTGCATTGAGCGAGGATGCGGCCAATCATGTCGGCCGCGTGCTGCGGATGAGCGCCGGGCAGGCACTGCAACTGTTCGATGGCAGCAACCAGGTGTTTGAAGCAGAAATCACCCGGGTGGATAAAAAGAACGTGCTGGTTCAGATCAATGCCGGGCAACTGGAAGATCGCGAATCACCGCTCAACTTACATCTTGGCCAGGTGATCTCACGTGGCGAAAAGATGGAGTTCACCATCCAGAAATCCATCGAGTTGGGGGTGAACGTGATCACTCCGCTATTTTCCGAGCGCTGCGGCGTTAAACTCGACGGCGAGCGCCTGGAGAAAAAGCTCCAGCAGTGGCAAAAAATCGCCATCGCGGCCTGCGAGCAATGCGGCCGCAACCGCATTCCGGAGATCCGCCCAGCGATGACTCTGGAACACTGGTGCGCCGAGCAGGACGATAGCCTCAAGCTGAACCTGCACCCACGCGCCAGCCAAAGTATCAATACCCTGCCGCTGCCGGTAGTGAGTGTACGTCTGCTCATTGGGCCGGAGGGCGGATTATCCGCCGAAGAAATTGCCATGACCACAGACTATGGATTTACTGATATCCTGCTGGGGCCACGCGTTTTGCGTACAGAAACCACCGCGCTCACCGCAATTACCGCTTTGCAGGTCCGTTTCGGCGACCTGGGCTAAGGACCTGTCTTCACAGGTTCGTAAGGAGAAGAGATGATCAAGCTCGGCATCGTGATGGACCCTATCGCATCCATCAATATCAAAAAAGACACCAGCTTTGCCATGCTGCTCGAAGCGCAGCGCCGCGGCTGGGAACTGCATTATATGGAGATGAACGATCTCTATCTGCATGCCGGTGATGGCCGTGCCCGCACGCGCCTGCTGAACGTGAAAGAAGATAAAGAGAGCTGGTTCAGCTTTGGCAGCGAGCAGGATTTGGCGTTGCAGGATCTGGACGTGATCCTGATGCGCAAAGATCCGCCGTTCGACACTGAATACATCTATGCAACCTACATCCTGGAACGAGCCGAAGTGAAAGGCACGCTTGTGGTCAACAAGCCACAGAGCCTGCGTGACTGTAACGAAAAGCTGTTCACCGCCTGGTTCCCGGAGCTGACGCCAGACACCTTGGTCAGCCGCAGCGCTGCCCATATTCGCAAATTCCACCAGCAGCACGGTGACATCATCCTCAAGCCGCTGGACGGCATGGGCGGAGCTTCAATCTTCCGCGTGAAGCAGGACGATCCCAACCTGTCGGTGATTATCGAAACCCTGACCGAACACGGCAGCCGTTTCTGCATGGCGCAAAACTTCCTGCCAGCCATCAAGGATGGGGACAAACGAATCCTGGTGGTGGATGGCGAGCCAGTGCCATACTGCCTGGCGCGTATCCCTGCCCAAGGCGAAACCCGTGGTAACCTGGCCGCCGGTGGCCGTGGTGAAGCGCGCCCGCTGAGCGAAAGCGACTGGAAAATTGCCCGCGCAGTTGCCCCAACGCTAAAAGAGAAAGGGCTGATCTTTGTTGGCCTGGACGTGATCGGCGATCGCCTTACCGAGATCAACGTCACCAGCCCAACCTGTGCCCGTGAGATCGAAGCTGCATTCCCGGTTTCCGTCACCGGCATGCTGATGGACGCCATTGAAAAACGTCTGGCCGCGAAGTAGGCCGACGACGCGCCCTCTCTCATTGGGAGAGGGCATGCATTTTACTTCCGAATTGAATTAACGCCATGAATTTACAGCACCATTTCCTGATTGCCATGCCCGCAATGCAAGATCCGCGCTTCAAACGTTCGGTGATATACGTTTGCGAACATAATGACGACGGAGCCATGGGATTAGTGATCAACAAGCCCGTGGAACATTTCACCGTGGAGACGGTGCTGGATAAACTCGACATCAAGCCTTCACCGCGCGATCCGGCGATCAGCCTGGATAAGCCAGTGTTCGCCGGCGGCCCGCTGGCTGACGATCGCGGCTTTATTCTGCATACCCCACGCAAAGGCTTTGGTTCCAGCATTCAAATCTCACCGGCCACCATGATCACCACCTCAAAAGACGTGCTGGAAACGCTTGGCACGCCAGATCAACCCGCTGACGTGCTGGTGGCGCTTGGCTATGCGGGCTGGGAAAAGGGCCAGTTGGAACAAGAGCTACTGGAGAATGCCTGGCTGACCACCGAGGCTGACACCGACATTCTGTTCCACACGCCGATCGCCAACCGCTGGCGCGAAGCAGCCAACCGCCTTGGCATCGATATTCGCAGCATTGCCAGCCACGCAGGACACGCCTGATGACTAACCGCACCATTATCGCCTTCGACTTCGGGACCAAAAGCATCGGCGCAGCGATCGGCCAGGAAATTACTGGCACCGCTCGAGCTCTGGCAGCCTTTAAAGCCCAGGACGGTGTACCTGACTGGCAGAAGATCGAGCGCCTGCTGAAAGAATGGCAGCCAGACCTGGTTGTGGTTGGCTTACCGTTGAATATGGATGGCACCGAACAGCCGCTGACCGAACGAGCGCGTAAATTTGCCAACCGACTGCATGGCCGCTTTGGCGTGCAGATTGCCCTGCATGATGAGCGCCTGAGCACCGTTGAAGCACGGGCCAATCTGTTTGACCATGGGGGATTCCGCGCATTGGATAAAGGCAGCGTCGATTCTGCCTCCGCCGTGGTTATTCTGGAGAGCTGGTTTGAGCAGCATCCGGGCTGATTTTCCGTACCGGAGCAAAGCGGCTGAACATGATCGCACCGGCGGTAGGCACCACTTCCTGATCGGATTCAGGCAATTCAAGCGTATCCGGTAGTTCAAGGCTGTCCAGCGTCAGACTGTTGATACGGTACGGCGTCAGATTGCCTATCAGCGCATAGCCCCGCCAGTCGGTGGTGACGCCATATTGATTATCGATGCCAATCCCCGGCGTCCCCGGCACGCTGACGATGGCCACGGTTTCGCCTAACGTCTGCCCCAGCGTGAGCCCTTCCTGATGCGCCATCAGGCTGCCAGCAAGCTCCAGATTCTGCTGGCGATAGCCTGCCCCTTGCGAATGGCCTACCCGCAGGTCACCTGCGTTATATTGATAATTGGCGCTCAGATCCTGGCTGCTGCCATTGCGTTGGCTCTGACTGGTGCTGGCGTTGTAGCTCAGGCTATAGTCGTCAAGCAGCGTACCGCTGACGCCTATCCGCCGGCTGTCGGTCCGATCGTTAGCCAACGTATGATCATAGTTCAGCTTCATACGTGGTGCGCCGAGCGCGTTCAACGGCAGCGAGACAGAAAGCCCCAACTGCGCCTGTTCTTTGCCATACGAGGGGCGGTTATATTCCGCATACAGCGCAACGTCTACCTTACCCAGGCTGGCGCTGAAACCCATCTCGACGCTGGTTTCGCCTCTTTGATTACCCCGAGTGGCCTCTCGAGCCAACGTCAGGTAAAGGCTGTCTGAATCGGACAGATACTGGTTATAGCGCGCTTCCAGGCGATACTTTTTTTCCTCGTCAAAGTCACCGACAAAAATGCCGTCTTCCCAGTCCCACCAATAGGTGCTCTGCTGATCTATCGCCGTGCCAAACGTACGATAGCGCTGCCGCGGATAATATTGCGCCATCAGGCTGAGGGAAGACTCCCAGGCCGGGAAAGCCTTGGCGTAACGCATACGCGCCATGCCGCCGGTGTCCGGCGCTGAACGCCTTGGCTGACGGGCAGACGAAAACGTGTAATCCGCCGAGATCGCTCCCCACTGATTAAGGCTCTTACCAATCCCGACCGCCGCACTGCGATAAATATCCGCCCCCTGGAAACCACCGTACAGCGTGACCTTTCCCGGTAGCCCATAGCTGACCGAGGCCTGGGCAAAGCCTGGCTGTTCCTCTTCCATGCCGTAATAAGGTTGGTATTTACCCACCGAGGCGTCATAGCGCCACTGACCGGCATAAACCAGGTTGGGCATGGAGGAGTAGGGGATTTTTCGTTCGGTTTCGGTACTGTCGCTTTCGCGTATTGTGACGGTAAGATCCCCTTCGAGCGCGGGCGGATAGACGTCTTTCAACACGAATGCTCCCGGGGAAACAAACGTCTGATAGATGATTTCACCGTTCTGGCGCACCCTCACCTCCGCATTACTGCGTGCGAAGCCGCGTACCCAAGGTGAAAACTGCCGCAGGCCATCCGGCAGCATTCGGCTATCCGATACCAGGCTGATGCCACGGAATCGGACGTTGTCGAACAAAACTGACGGCGTCACGCTGTCGCCCAAGGTCAGCGTGGCGCGCCAGGCTTTGATATCCCGATAGGCTAGCGCCCTTTCGGTGTGCCAGGTCGGATTACCCCAGATCTCTTTCTGATAGACGGGCTGATAACGCAGCCGCCAAGGGCCCACGTTTACCCCGGTGGTGATATCGGCATACAGGCTTTCGTGCCGTTGCGTATCGCGATAGTTTTCGCCCGCATAATGGCCGTAATTGAACTGATAGTTAACAAATGCCGCATTGATGCCGTCATCCCAGCGGCCTGCCAGCTTGCTGTCACCCAGCATGCCAGCCGGGATATCTACCGTCAGCAATTGTGCTATCGGCTCATAGAAAACCCCAATTTTTCGGGCACTCAATACGTCGGGCAGAATACAGCCTTCAGGGGTCGTTTCCATCACTATCGCGGCATCACGTATCCCCCACTCACGTAGCAATGGGGCATTAATACACGGCTGCCCATCCAGCCCCAGGTTAACGGCCACCTCGCCCTTAAAGTTATCGTTAATAATGAGATAGACGTTATTTGTTTCAGCCCTGGCACCGTTAACCAACAGGCCTAACGACATAATGGCAATATGAAAAGTGGGTTTCATTCTTTCCCTGAGTGCAAACCACAATATTTATCCGACACAAAAAGAGGCGCATCTGCGCCCCTTAATTACCAAATCATGACTGCTTATTTCTGTGCAGCGGCCAGTTCAGCCCGAGCCTGCTTCAGCTCTTGTTTGATTTCTTTTACGTCAGCCTGCTTTTCTTGCAGTTTTTTCTGGTACTTGGCCACTTTCTTGGCGTCACCTTTAGCCTGAGCTTCGCGCAGGTCGGCTTTAATTTCCTGGACGTCTTGCTGCTTGTCAGCCAGTTTCTGTTCCAGCTTGGTGACTTTCTTCTGCGCGTCCTGCAGCACGCTGCCGTTGGTGCAATGGGCATTAACTTCGCTCAGAGCACGCTTCAGACCCGCTACGCGGTTGTAGTTACCGTACTTCTCAGCCTGCTGGATCTGATATTCGATCGCAGCACGCTTGGCGTTACAGTCGTAAGCCGCATTAGCCATGGTAGAGAAGCTCGCGCCCAGAACCAGAACCAGTGGCAGAATCGCTAATTTAGTGGTGTTTTTCATCATTTAATCCTTAAACGTTATTACACATGAGGAGCCCAAAAGCCCCCCTTCCTGTGCAACAAAGAATAAAATGATCGCCCTTACCTTAATATCTACAGAAGCCTTAATCACCCTGTAGGAAGGGACTATTCTTCTGTAGTCCGTTGTAGCTTCCTTAAGGTGCTGAGCAGCCGCTGTGCTTCCCCCAGCACCGCCGTTGCGGTTGCCTGAACGGGGTTGTCATGCAATGACTGACAAGCTTGATTCAGTCTTTCAGCATTCACCAACCGGGCCGCGCCGGCCAGTTTATGGGCCAACGCCCGTATGCTTATCAGGTCCATGGGTTGTTGCTTCATGTCCATGGCAAGTTGCGCGCAGTCTTCCTGTAAACAATCCAGCAGGGTTTGTATGAACTCCCGCAATACCTTTGGCTGGCGCAATTCCACTGGCAAATCTTCCACGATAAACGCGGGTTCCTCTTCACCGTGCCCCGCATCAGTCAGTGGCAGCGTAGACAATTTCGCTTTTAATATGCTCAGGTTAACCGGCTTGAACAGGCAGTCATCCATTCCCGCCTGCAGACATGCCTCCCGTGCACTTTCTTGCGCATTAGCCGTCAGCCCCCAGATCACCGTAGGAACGGACTGCTGTTCATGCTCGAGGTGCCTGATTTGGCGGCTCAGGCTGTAACCATCACGTTCAGGCATCTGGCAGTCGGTAATAATCAGGTTGAAGCTCTCTTGCTCCAGCAACTGCAGCGCCTGCTCCCCATCCCCCACCGCACTGGGCTGATGGCCTAGAAACTGTAACTGTTGGGTCAACAACATTCTGCCCGCAGGATGATCTTCAACGATCAGTACCCGCAGTTGGGATGATGCCACCGGGGCTGGTTCCTCCAGAGGTGTTTGAGGGGGAAATTTCAGCAATCTCGGCACCGAAAGCAGCACGGTGACCTCGCTGCCAATACCCACCTCACTGTTCAATGCGATGGTCCCCCCCATCATCTCCACCAGCTTGCGGCAAATATACAGCCCAAGCCCTGTCCCGCCAGCCTCTCCATTACCCTGAGTAAAGGGTTGGAAAAGACGCGCTTGAGTAACAGCATCAATCCCCTTGCCAGTATCAGAAACACGTAGCCGCAGATCCGCTCGTTCTTCGCTAATCTGATCAACCACGACGCTGAGCGTGACCTGCCCTTGCTCGGTAAACTTGATGGCATTACTCACCAGATTGGATAGCACCTGCTTGAAACGCATGGGATCAACTAACACATCGCCGGTGATCTCCGCGTCAATATCCAACCTGAACGCTAACCCTTTTTGGCGTGCCACACCGTCAAATAACATCGCTACGGCTTCAATCAAACGACGGATATCTGCACGCTGTGGATGCAGGATCAGACGGTCCGCCTCAATGCGTGAGATATCAAGAATGTCACCAATCAAGGCCAGCAGAGAATGAGCGGACTCATGAGCAACGCTCAGCAGTTCTCGATCTAAAGTTTCCTCCCGTTGCGGGCGGTTCAGCAACAGTTCCAACATGCCGATAATGGCATTGAGCGGGGTACGGATCTCATGGCTCATGGTGGCCAGGAAGGTGGTTTTAGCCCGGTTGGCACTGTCTGCGCGCTCTTTCGCCTGCTGTAACTGCGCAATCAGGCGATCGCGTTCGGTCACGTCGAACCACCCGCCGATTTTTCCTTCTGCACGCTGATCTTCAGTAATCAGCAATTGGCCCCACTGCTGCAAAGTATGCGACTGGCCTCCCAACTGCATAACAGATAAAACCTGTTCCTGCTCACCGCCCCGGCCAATATCCAGCGTAACAGGCAGTTGCAGTGGGTAATTGTCCAGTGAGCTACCGATCACCTTCTCTGCAGGAACATTGATGGCATTAAAAAACGGCGTGTTCGCCATCACTATCTGGTCTTTCAGATTGGTGATGTAAATCGGCAAGGGCACGCTATCGATGATCGCCTGGCAACGCTGCACCAGGTGGCGATTACTGCGCAACCGGCTGATAACCAAGACGATCACCAGCATTGCCAGCAGCAGAACGATCGGTAACCACGCAGTGGAATAACAGTGGGCAAGCAATTCTCCATCACCCGGGGTCCCTTCAAGCAGATAGGTGTTGTTATACCAATTGCTGGTCATCGCATGGATATCCTCTGGGGGGATATTCAGCAATGCCTTGTCGAGGATGGTTGCCAAGGGATATTCATTACCAGAGACACCAATCACAAAACGCGCCGGTTCAATATCCAGAGCACTCAGAATACTAAGCCCCGATGTGGGTTCCCGAGCCAGGAAGTAATCGGCGCTAATCATCGGCAATACGAGTGCTTCAGCCTTCCCCGCTTTTAGCGCCTCAATACCAGCTTGGGGTGAAGGCACGGTAATGATCCGGCTCTCGGGATACTGTTCCCGCAAGATAACTTGCAGAGGGTGCCCTGCGACCAGGGCAATCAACTGCGGAGGATCATGGCTAATCTGCTCCTGGATCCCCAGCAATACCCAAGAGTTGAATAAATAAGAACGAGTGGTCAGCAACCCGTTAGGCCAGATTGCATCTAGCGTCACGCCTGCGACAATGTCAGCCCTGCCGGTTTTCACCGCATCCAGGGAGTCTTGCAGTGATTGCGCGCGGATAATGTCGAATTTTAGCCCTATACGGCTAGAGATAGCCTCCATGACATCCGCCGTCAAACCACGGAACTCCCCCTGAACGTCGAAAAAGCCCAGAGGGGCAAAATCGCCATTCACGGCCAAGCGCACCCTGGGATGCTCTTCCACCCACTTTCTTTCCAGTGAGGTCAGCAGCAGGTGTTCATCACTTTGTGACATGGGGATCCCGCCATTCCAGCGGCTTTGGATCTCTGCTTGAGTGCTTTCCGGAATTCTCGCTAAAACAGCGTTCAATATTCGCTGTAAACGCACGTTCCCGCTGGCCATACCAAAGGAGAAACCTTTGATATCCTGCTGCGGCAGTAGCTGCAAACGCAGATTGTTCAGGTTGCCCTGATTGATTAAATAGCGAGCTACCGTGGCATCACCAATAAAAGCGTCCAGCTTCTTGAACGACAACGCCTCCAGCGCCCGGCGCGGTATGTCAAAAACCTGATAATCCGCCGGGAAGCGTGCTACCAAGCTCTGATTACCGCTGTATAGGCGCTCGATAGCAATGCGCTTGGGGGGATTATGTTGCAGCAGGCTGTCGGTGCGCACCACCAATGCCGGTGAGGCAGAGACATAAGGTGTAGAAAGCAGCATGTCGGGATCGGCTACGTTTTTTGCAGCGACATTGCCGATCAGATCGACTTCTCCCTTATCCAGACTCCGCCGCAGGGCTGAGGCATCTTCGTAGTAACGCACCTTTATCTGTACGTTAAGGTTATAGCCGACGATCCCGAGGTAATCAGCATTGATACCGCCATAATCCCGGGTGCCACTGATGATATCAAAAGGAGAATAATTGGGTGCCGCAATGCCGAAAACCAGCACACGTTTACGGCGCAACCATTGCCAATCATCACTGGTTAACTCGGGCTCGGATAATTGAACCTGGCTACGGCTAAGCAAATTAGTTTCACGAAATGCTGGAACTTCCCCAGCGGAAACACCGCAGCAAAAAAACAAAAGTATCAAAAGAAATTTATTCATCGTCAGGTCGTTCACTCTGATGGTGAAAAAAAGCCACCAAATCTTCTGTACTACTAACTTTTAGTTTTTCCATCAGACGTGTCTTATAAGTGCTGATAGTTTTATTGCTCAAAATCAGACGATCGGCTATTTCCTTATTGCTAAGACCCTCTGACAAATACCGTAACACGGTCAATTCACGATTGGAAAGATTCGTAAGATTATTCTCACTCTTTTGCGGTGAGTTTAGCAAAGGCATCAGAGTAATCTGTGGAAAACAGGCATAGCCTTGCAGCACCAGTTGGCACAATGGTGCCAATTGACTGATATCCTGATCCTTGTTGAAAAACCCGCTAGCTCCGGCACGCAACGCTCTTTCTGCATAGCTCCCCGTGGGCAGGCTGGTATAGACCACCACTTTAATAGCGCTGTCCACCTGGCGAATATGCTGCAGGATCTGCAGCCCATCCATTTTGTTCAGCATGATATCAAGGATCACCAGCTGCGGCGTATTTTCCCTTATTCGCGCCATGGCATCCAGACCGTTAGTTGCGGTCTGGATCGAGTCATTACCTAATGAAGATAAAATTGCTTTCACAGCGAAACAAATTGCGGGGTGATCGTCAACAATCAGCCAAGAACCCATAAGAATATCCTTATCCTAATACTAGTCCTAAAAATAACAGCCCATAGATAGTTGCTTATACTGCAACACAATTCGCTCTTGAATTACCAATATATTTCGCTCTCGCACGCAACCTCTGCGCTATTGATTGCAATTAAATATAAGGTATAAGGGGAAAATAGCTAATCGATTGTGGCATTATAATATTCCCTGCGCAACACGCTGTTGCAACCCTTGTTCAAAAGTTTGCATGCCTGACTGCGCACCGGTTTGCAATACGCTGACCAACTGATGGGTTTTACCTTCGCGGATCATGCTGCTCACCGCCGCCGTGGCCGTGAGGATCTCGTAAATGGCCACACGCCCTCCCCCGGGCTTGCTCAGCAGCTTTTGCGCGATCACCGCCTGCAGGCTACTGGCCAACTGAGCCCGAACATAGGCTTTCTCTTCCGCAGGGAATACATCCACCAGCCGTTCCACCGCCTGTGGCGCGCTGCGGGTATGCAAAGTAGCCAGAACTAAATGGCCGGTTTCTGCCGCAGTCAACGCCAGCCGAACGGTGGTGGTATCACGTAGCTCCCCCAGCAGGATCACGTCTGGATCTTCACGCAGTGCGGCCCGCAGCGCATCGTCAAAACTGTGGGTATCCCGCCCTAACTCCCGCTGCTGGATTAGGGAACGCTGGCTACGGTGGATAAACTCGATCGGATCTTCCAGCGTGAGGATATGGCGGCGCTGATGCCGATTAATAAAGTCGATCATCGCCGCCAAGGTGGTCGACTTGCCGCTGCCGGTAGCGCCAGTGACGAGTATCAAGCCATCTTCACGCTGCAGCAGCGCCGGAATAATTTCCGGGGTAGTCAGTTCGGCCAACGTTGGGCACTGGCTGGCTATCCTGCGTAGCGCCACAGAGACCCCGGCGTTCTGCAAAAAGAAATTGGCACGCAGCCGGGTGCCATCAGCCAGGGCTAGCGCCAGATCGAGCTGCCCCACCTGCTGGAGTTGCTGCCACATTGTCTGCGACAACTGCGTTTGGCACCATGCCGCCATCTGTTGTTGAGTGAGGATTTCCCCACTTTCCACGGCCTGGAGTTCCCCATCGATACGTAACATTGGCAGATGGCCGGTACATAGGTGCAGATCGGAGGCATTATGCTTTACACTAAGGGCCACAAATTCATCGATATCCATATCAATCTCCCGGGTTAATCATGAGCACTATCCAACAGAATCTGCAGGATGTCAGGAGCCGTATTGCAGCGGCCGCTCAAGACTGCGCACGCATTCCAGAAGAAGTGACATTGCTTGCAGTCAGCAAAACCAAACCTGCGGAGGCGATCGCACAAGCCATCGCCGCAGGCCAGCACGCGTTCGGCGAGAATTACGTGCAGGAAGGGGTAGACAAGATCCAGTATTTTGCTCAGCGGCCGGAAGGGGCTGGATTGGAATGGCACTTTATCGGCCCGCTGCAATCCAATAAAAGCAGGCTGGTGGCAGAGCACTTTGCCTGGTGCCACACCGTTGACCGCATGCGTATTGCCCTGCGCCTGAGCGATCAGCGCCCCGCAGAAATGCCGCCATTAAACGTGCTGATCCAGATAAATATCAGTGACGAGCAGAGTAAATCTGGCATTGTATTGAGTGAGCTGCCTGCGCTGGCCGAGGCGGTCGCCGCATTGCCTAACCTGTGCTTGCGTGGGCTGATGGCCATCCCGGCCCCGGAACACGACTATCAGCGCCAGTTGGCAACATTCGGCCAGATGAATGACGCTTTCCAGGAGCTCAAGCTGCGCTATCCGCAGGTGGATACGCTGTCGATGGGCATGACAGATGATATGCAGGCGGCGATCGCCGCTGGCAGCACGATGGTTCGTATCGGCACCGCAATTTTTGGCGCCCGTGACTACTCGCACACCACCGTATAACGAGGATTGGATGCAACATCGCAAAATTACCTTTATTGGTGCCGGTAATATGGCTCGCGCTATCATTGCTGGCCTGGTCGCCGGTGGCTATCCGGCCACTGCCATCAGCGTTTGTGCGCCATCGGCAAAAAACCGTGACGCCCTGGCCGCCGAATATGGCATCAACAGCAGCGCAGACAACATAAGCTGTGCACAACAGGCCGACGTCGTGGTCCTGGCAGTGAAACCGCAAATGATGGCGCAGGTTTGCTTACCTTTACAGGAACAGGTCGATTTCTCCGGTAAACTGGTGCTGTCGATCGCCGCCGGTATCCTGGTGAGCCGTTTCTATCAAATGCTCGGCGAAGGCTTGAATATCGTGCGCATCATGCCCAATACCCCTTCATTGGTCGGTAAAGGGATGAGCGGGCTGTATGCTCCCGAGCAGGTTAGCCAACAGGATCGTGATTACACCAGCGACCTCATGAGCTCGGTGGGTAAAGTCTGCTGGGTTGATGACGAAAACGGCATCAATGGCGTGATCGCCGCCGCAGGCAGTGCACCGGCCTATTTCTTCCTGTTTATGGATGCCATGCAACAGGAAGCCGAACGTATGGGATTCAGCAGCCAGGCCGCTCGCGATCTGGTGCAGCAAGCCGCTATCGGTGCTGCGGCATTAGCCGCCGCCAACCCGGAGATCTCGCTAACCACGCTACGCGAGCAGGTGACCTCCAAAGGGGGCACTACCGCCGAGGCGTTGCGGGTATTCAACGAACAGCGGTTGCCAGAGACCGTTGCCAAAGCCATGCAGGCCGCCGTTTCCCGTGCGCAGGAAATGGAAAAATCATTTTAACTATGCCCGATGAGTTTCAGGCCACCACGGTGGTCTGATAACCAAGGGGATAACCCAGAAGTTAAGGAGAAGGGTAACTTACATGCTAACGCTGACTTTCCTGGTCAAAACCGTCGTTGATATTTACGTCATGGTGCTGCTGTTGCGCATCTGGATGCAACTGACGCGCACTGACTTTTATAACCCGTTTTCGCAGTTTGTGGTGAAAATCACCCAGCCGATCGTCGGCCCTCTGCGCCGCATCGTTCCTTCGATGGGTCCGGTAGATAGCGCCTCATTGCTGTTGGCGTTCCTGCTGATGACCATCAAATATCCGCTACTGCTGCTGATCCAGAGCGGTACCCTGTCACTCAGCCTGTACAACTTGCTGTTTGGCCTGATTTCTCTGATCAAATCCGTCGGCTACCTGATCTTCTGGGTGATGATCATTCGCGCCTTGATGAGTTGGATCAGCCAGGGCCGCAGCCCGATTGATTATGTGATGTTCCAGCTTACCGAGCCATTGATGGCCCCTATCCGCCGCGTGATCCCGGCGATGGGCGGTATTGATTTCTCCGCGATGGTGGTGATCCTGATCCTGTATCTGATCAACTACCTGGGGATGGATCTGTTTGGCGAGCTCTGGTTCCTGCTGTGAGTGCAGTTACCCCGCAGCTGGACGGGCTGGTGGTCAGGCTATATATTCAGCCCAAAGCCAGCCGCGATCAGATTATTGGCCTGCATGGCGACGAGATAAAAGTCGCCATCACTGCACCGCCGGTTGATGGCCAGGCCAATGCCCATCTCATCAAGTTTATCGCCAAGCAGTTCAAGGTGGCGAAAAGCAACGTGATCATCGAGAAAGGCGAACTGGGGCGGCACAAGCAATTGCGCATCCTCAACCCGCAACAGATCCCTGAGGCCATCGCGGCGCTCATCGAATAATTTCAAGGTATCTATTATGCAAAAAATCGTTCTTGCCACCGGCAACCCCGGCAAAGTGCGTGAACTCGCCGAACTGCTGGCCGATTTCGGCTTTGACGTGGTAGCGCAAACCGAGCTTGGCGTAGACTCCGCCGAAGAAACCGGCCTGACGTTTATTGAAAACGCCATTCTCAAAGCCCGCCATGCCGCGCAGATCACCGGCCTGCCAGCGATTGCCGACGACTCTGGCCTGGCAGTCGATGTCTTGGGCGGTGCTCCGGGTATCTACTCTGCCCGCTATGCCGGTTTAGAGGCCAGCGACCAGCAGAATCTGGACAAGCTGCTGGTGACGCTGAAAGACGTGCCTGAGGGCAAGCGCGGTGCTCAATTCCATTGCGTGCTGGTCTATATGCGTCATGCAGAAGATCCAACTCCGCTGGTATTCCACGGTTGCTGGAACGGTGAGATCACTTTTGAAGCGGCCGGCGTTGGCGGCTTCGGTTACGATCCGATCTTCTATGTGCCAGAGTTGGGCTGCACCGCAGCAGAGCTGACGCGGGAAGAGAAAATTGCCATTTCTCACCGTGGCAAGGCGTTGAAGTTGATGTTGGAAGCGATGCGTAATGCCAGCTAACAGCGTACAACTGCCACCGCTCAGCCTGTACATCCATATTCCCTGGTGCGTACAAAAGTGCCCGTACTGCGATTTCAACTCGCATGCCTTGAAGGGCGAAGTACCGCACCTGGAATATGTCGATCATCTGCTGGCGGATCTGGATGCCGATTTGCCGCTCGCCAGCAGTCGTGCAATCAGCACCATCTTTATCGGTGGGGGTACGCCGAGCCTGTTGAGTGCCGAAGCCATGCAGGCACTGCTGGATGGCGTGCGGGCACGCATTCACGTCGCGGATGACGCCGAGATCACCATGGAAGCCAACCCAGGCACCGTGGAGGCCGATCGCTTCAGTGGCTACCAGCGCGCAGGGGTGAACCGCATCTCGATTGGCGTACAAAGCTTTAGCGCCGAGAAGTTAACCCGTCTGGGGCGCATTCATGGCCCCGATGAGGCCAAACGCGCGGCGCATCTGGCAACCGGCCTGGGCCTACGCAGTTTCAATCTGGACCTGATGCATGGCTTGCCGGATCAGTCACTGGAAGAAGCGCTGGACGACCTGCGCCAGGCTATCGCCCTTAATCCGCCGCATCTGTCCTGGTACCAACTCACCATCGAGCCAAATACCCTGTTCAGCTCACGCCCGCCGGTATTACCGGATGATGACGCGCTGTGGAATATCTTTGAGCAAGGGCATGAGCTGTTGAGTGCCGCCGGTTATCAGCAGTACGAGACCTCGGCCTACGCCAAACCGGGTTATCAGTGTCAGCACAACCTCAACTACTGGCGCTTTGGCGACTATCTGGGGATTGGTTGTGGCGCACACGGCAAGCTGACCTTTGCCGATGGCCGCATTCTGCGCACCGCCAAAACCAAGCATCCACGCGGCTTTATGCGGGGTGACTATCGGGACAAGCTGCATGAAGTCGAGGCGCACGATCGGCCATTCGAGTTCTTTATGAACCGTTTCCGCCTGCTGGAAGCTGCGCCACGCGCCGAGTTCGCCCAATATACCGGGCTGGATGAGAGTGTGATCCGCGCGCCATTGGACGAAGCACTGGCTAAAGGCTATCTGCTAGAGACGCCAGAGTATTGGCAGATCACCGAGCATGGCAAACTGTTCCTTAATTCGCTGTTGGAACTGTTCTTGCCGGAAGAATAACTAACCTGTAGGGGCGCCGCATGCTGCGCCCGTTTAGCTGCATGCAGCCCTCAATCTGAAAGGCTGCGCAAGAAACCCTTTGGTCAGATTTTCTGATATTCGCGTTTTAGCGTTAGCTGGCTGAGCTTGTTACGTAACAACGTAGCAGAAGATCTTTTCTGCCTTTCCTGAAGTTCATGACGAAGACCTTGTTCCGCATCAGCGTGGGAAGTCGTTGCAAGCTCAACAGTGGCAAGTGCTTGCAATAACTCTTTCTCATCTGCCCCAGCCTGAGAGCGTATGGTTTTATGGCATAATGGCATAACAAGCCCTCCCATTTGATGTGTCTTTGTAAGCCTTTAGGGAATCAGGCAAGAGCTTTCTCGGCGTTCCCTTAGGAAGACCAGTACTTTTATTGTAGCGTGGTTCACTTTTTAACCCAAGTATATAATCATATGTCTCTTCGAGAGTCACGCTGCGTCCTTTATCGGCAATTTCGCCACTGGCCGCCTGGAAGACAAAACCGCCGACATCAAAAGCCTGGTAATGCGCAAGCATGGCTAAAGCGACTTGTTCCAATACGACGCCTCCGGCAAGCCCGTGGAACTCAACGTGTCGGAAATCCCCAAAAGATTCAACATCAATATAAATGTCGAAGTAAACCTCAGACATGCCATTGCAGGGAAAAGGTGTATCTGGTGGCATATTGTAGCCAATATCCAAGAATTTCTGCTCAGTGGTTAAACTGCCAAAAACCGCTGTGTACACTCTTCCTCCAGCCACAAAAACATAGCTGTGATGAATACGATTGTCATAAACGAACTTCTTTCGTCTAAATCCGGGATCTTCAAGATACTTTTCTTCTTGTATTTCCATATACAGCCTCGAAAGAACTTCCATACTTTAAAAAACATCACCCAATCACTGATCAATCTCCGTAAATTGCTCCACAATGAATTTTTATTAATAAACCGTGAACTCACCATATCACAGGAGTCTCTGGTTGTAATACGTGGAATTTACGAGCCAAGTGGATAATCAACAATATAAAAACCGACCAAAGAATGCCCACCACCAGTAAATCACTAACAAGCTGGTTACTATTACTGGTATGAATCTTCGTTGCCTAACCCTATAAATAGAATATATGATTAACGGAAAGATAATCGCTGCAGTAAAGGGAATTCCAACATCACTGACATCATCAATATTAAAGTGCAGAATAACATCGCAGATATTTTCTATCCCCTCTTCTCCAATCGCCCATTCGTACTCTATTACTGAAAATATCATTATGTAGAAAATGCATACGAGATAATAAAGGAAGATGAGAGGGCTGAGCAGCTTGAGTACGGACTTGAAAGTATCCATGATTAAATCGCCTCGCAGAGGTCGTCGCGCTTCCCTGGCAGAAAAAAAGGTTCCGTCGAGTTAAGAGTGCAACTCTTAAAACAACGGAACCTGTTAACGTCAAACCTTAGTTCAGCGCCTTAACCAGATCCTTACGCTGGGTTTCCAGAGCCGTTACGCGCTTACACACGTCGCGACCAAAGTTCTGGAAGTCCTGCTCCTGATTATTCCATTCGTTCTTGATGGCCTGCTGTAGCCCACCCAGGTTGCCCATAATCGCCTGCAACGGGTTGCCATTGCTGTTGGCGACCTGCTTGACGCCCATTTCGTTCAGGCTGTCCTGCAATACGCCGCCCATGCTCTGCTGCACGATATTGCGGCCATCCTGCTCCACCTGAGCGATCGCCTTGTGGTGGAACGTGAGGCCATCGCTGCGGTGTTCAATAATACGGTTCATCTGCTGCTTCAACTGATCGTTGAGCGTGGTCAGGCGGTTGCGTACGTTACTGTCTGTGCCCAACTCCTGAACGATGACTTTATCCAGCGCTACCCGCGCCTTTTCCAGATGCTGCTGCGCACCCTGATCGATCCAGGGTAAGTCTTTACGCAATGCGTTCTGGTAGCTGAACGCCTTCTGGCGCTGGCTATCGTTCAGGCTCAATGCTTTGCCATCACGAGTGACATCGCCGTCGGCGGTGATTTGCAGGTTACCGCTGGCACCTACCACCTGTACGGTCTGTGGGCTGATAATCACGTCGTCCTGTGGCCTGACGCTGCACTGGTACTCGGCATGCGCCTGTGAAGCCGTTAACAACAGCAAGGCCAATCCGGTTCTCTTTAACATAGTTTCTCCTGACTCCCTTCCAACCGCATGTGCGATGGAGTTAAAAAATCGAACGGCTAATGCGTTGAGACAACAGTTCTAGTGCAGCAGTTCCCGCCAATGAGTTACCGGATGCATCCAGCTCCGGCGACCAGACGACAATCGACAGTTCATCAGGGACGATGGCGATGATACCGCCGCCCACTCCAGACTTGCCCGGCATGCCAACCCGATAGGCAAACTCGCCTGCGCCATCATACATACCGCTGGTCATCATCAAGGCGTTAATCTGCCGGGCTTGCAAGGGGCTGATCACCTCTTCGCCATCAAGCGTCCGGCCCTGGTTAGCCAGGTAGACAAAGCTGCGTGCCAGCTCAATGCAGCTCATACGTAACGCGCAGTAGTGAAAATAGGTTTGCAGCACGGTCAGCACGTCATTGTCGAAGTTACCGAACGACTTCATCAGATAGGCAATGGCGGCATTGCGGTCGGAATGCTCAAATTCAGAGCGCGCCACGCGGGTGTCATAGGATAGATCATCAACGCCTGCCAGTTGGCGCACCACTTCCAGCATCCGCTGCTTGGGAGCACTAAGCCGGGTTTGCAGCATATCGCATACCACCAGCGCTCCGGGGTTGATAAACGGATTGCGCGGTTTGCCCTGCTCCATCTCCAACTGCAGCAACGAATTAAACGGCAGGCCAGAGGGCTCTTTCCCCACCCGCTGCCAGATTTCACCTTCCTGATAACGCGTTAGCGCCAGCGTCAGGCTCAATACCTTGGAGATCGACTGGATCGAAAAGCGCTCCGTCGCGTCCCCGGCCTGAAACAGCTCACCGTCAACGGTACAGACGGCGATCGCCAGCCGATCGGCAGCGACTTCTGCCAAAGCGGGAATATAGTCTGCAACCTTACCTTGCCCAATCAACGGGCGTACCTGTTGCAGGATCTCCTCCAGCAACGCGTTATCTAATGTTGTTACCACCGCGCTCACTACTCCAGAAAGGACACCAGATAAAACAAAGGTGCCATTAAGGCACCTTCGGCAATGCTAATCGGACGGGATCAATCCCACCAGATGTCGAACAGATCGCTGGTTTTCACATCGTTCAGCTTACGTGCTTCCAGCCAGTTTTTGATCAGCTCACGGTGTTCGTCGGTGCAATGACCAATCGTCTGCAGGCAGATCAAACCTTCCCACTGCAGATAGCCACTGCCGTCAAACGCCAGGCCGTTCGGCTCGATCACTTCCTCGATAAACGCGTCCAGGGTGCTGTCGATATCTTCAACGGCAGTCCCTTCAGCAAAACGCCAGGCTACAGAGAAGCCCAGTTCCTGAAACTCTTCGATATGCAACTTTTTACGTAAACGACGACTACGGTTCTTAGCCATTATTCCATCCTCTCAAACATCAAATCCCAAACGCCATGTCCCAGACGCTGGCCACGTAATTCAAATTTTGTCAGCGGACGCGAGTCCGGACGCGGTACGTAATCATTACTCTCGGAGAGATTACGGTAGCCTGCGCTGCTGCTCATGACTTCCAGCATGTGTTCCGCATAGGGTTGCCAGTCGGTGGCCATATGGAATACGCCACCGACTTTTAATTTGCGCAGCACCAGTTCAACAAACGGCGTCTGTACGATGCGGCGTTTGTTGTGGCGCGCCTTGTGCCAAGGATCCGGGAAGAACAGCTGCACCATATCCAGTGAAGCGTCCGGGATCATATTCTGCAAAACTTCTACCGCATCGTGGCACATCACCCGCAGGTTGGCCAACTCCGCCTCATGGGCATCGGCCAGACAGGCACCCACGCCCGGCGAGTGAACCTCGATCCCCAGGAAGTTCTGCTGCGGATTATTGCCCGCCATGGTGACCAGCGATGCCCCCATGCCAAAACCAATCTCCAGCACGGTTGGCGCTTCACGACCAAACAGCGCGGCGATATCGACAGGTTCAGCCTGATATTCCACGCCCATCACCGGCCAATAGTTGTCCAGCGCCTGCTGCTGGCCTTTGGTCAACCGCCCCTGGCGGCGAACAAAACTGCGGATACGGCGCATCGCGCGGCCGTTCTCATCAAATTCTGGGGAGATGACGTCATTAATCATAGTGCTTTCTGTCTATTTGGCTGCCAATTAGGGGAACGCGCATTATGCAAAGATACCTTGCTTTAGCAAGCGTTCATCATCATACCGGATGTGCTACTGCGGAAAGTTCCGGTTTACAGCACCATCACTCTATGCTGCAATCGCGCATCATTATTTATCTGCCGGATAGCGAACTCGCTCATGATGCAAGCACAACAGTTCTCGCACGTAGTGCTTGACTGGTACCAACGCTATGGCCGCAAAACGCTGCCGTGGCAACTCGATAAAACGCCTTATCAAGTATGGCTCTCTGAGGTGATGCTGCAACAAACTCAGGTTGCCACCGTTATTCCTTATTTTCAGCGCTTTATGGCACACTTTCCGAACGTGAGAGCCTTGGCCGAAGCGCCGCAGGATGAAGTCCTGCATCTGTGGACCGGGCTTGGCTATTATGCCCGCGCCAGAAACCTGCATAAAGCGGCGCAGACCATTGTCGCACAGCACGGCGGTGAGTTCCCGACAACCTTTGAAGAAATTGTCGCGCTGCCTGGCGTAGGCCGTTCAACCGCCGGTGCCATTCTCTCTCTGTCCCAGGGGCAGCACTATCCGATCCTCGACGGTAACGTCAAGCGCGTACTGGCCCGTTGCTATGCCATAGCTGGCTGGCCGGGCAAAAAAGAGGTGGAAAATCGCCTGTGGGAGATCAGCGAAGAGGTCACTCCAGCAAAAGGGGTTGGCCAGTTCAATCAGGCGATGATGGATCTGGGAGCGATGGTCTGCACCCGTAGCAAACCCAAATGTGAGCTATGCCCGCTCAATGTCGGCTGCATCGCCAACGGCAACAGCAGCTGGGCCAACTACCCGGGCAAAAAACCCAAGCAAACCCTACCGGAAAAAACCGCCTACTTCCTGATGCTGCAACAGGGCGATGGCGTCTGGCTGGAACAGCGCCCAGGAGCTGGCCTATGGGGCGGGTTATTCTGCTTCCCGCAGTTTAGCGCGCGGATCGATCTTGAACTCTGGCTGCAACAACGCGGCCTGCAAGGTCACCGTTTAGAGCAAATGACCGCCTTCCGCCACACCTTCAGCCATTTCCATCTGGATATTGTGCCTATGTGGCTGAACATCGACAAAGCGGGTAGCGCCATGGATGCGGGTTCCGGTCTCTGGTATAACTTAACGCAGCCCCCTTCGGTCGGGCTGGCCGCGCCGGTTGAGCGCCTGCTACAGCAGTTGGCCAAACAGTCCCCGACCCAACCCGGTTTATTTGGCAACAGCGCCATTGACGAGGAATTAGCATGAGCAGAACCATTTTTTGTACCTTCCTGCAGCGTGACGCCGATGGGCAAGACTTCCAGCTCTATCCAGGGGAAGTCGGCAAGCGCATCTACAACGAAATCTCCAAGGAAGCCTGGGGAGAATGGATGAAGAAGCAAACCATGCTGATCAACGAGAAAAAGCTCAACATGATGAACGTGGATGACCGCAAACTGCTGGAACAAGAGATGGTCCGCTTCCTGTTCGAAGGGCATGAGGTCCACATCGAAGGCTATACGCCACCGAGCGAATAAGATTTTCCGGGCCAGCGCTGGCCCTTTCCCCCTGTTTAATTCTTCGCGTATACGGCTTTAACAAGATGAAGAAAATATTAGCTTTGCTAGTGATAGCGCCTTTGCTGATCTCCTGTTCCGGCAAAAAAAACGACGTGGTCACGGAAGCCTATGTCAAAGACACCAACGCCTTTGATATTTTGATGGGCCAATTTGCCCACAATATCGAGAACATCTGGGGGCTGAGCGAAGTTCTGATCGCCGGGCCAAAGGACTACGTCAAATATACCGACCAATATCAGACCCGTAGCCACATCAACTTTGATTCGGGCACCATCACTATCGAAACCATCGCCACCACCGATCCTGCTGCTCATCTGCGCCAGGCGGTGATCAGCACCCTGTTGATGGGCGACGATCCAGGCTCGATCGACCTCTATTCCGACGCCAATGATATCCAGATCAGCAAAGAGCCGTTCCTGTACGGCCAGGTGCTGGATAACAAGGGCCAACCCATCCGCTGGGAATGGCGAGCGGCGCACTTCGCCGACTACCTGCTGCAAAACAAGCTAAAGAGGCGCACCTCAGGCCTGCACGTGATCTACTCGGTGACTATGCAACTGGTGCCTAACCACCTGGATAAACGTGCACATAAATATCTGCCGATGGTTCGCCAGGCGTCTGAGAAATACGGCGTCGAAGAGTCGCTGATCCTGGCAATTATGCAGACCGAATCCAGCTTTAACCCGTATGCGGTAAGTGGTTCCGACGCGCTGGGCCTGATGCAGGTCGTGCAGCATACCGCTGGTAAAGACGTGTTCCAGAGCAAAGGTAAATGGGGTACGCCAAGCCGTAGTTACCTGTTTGATCCGGAGAACAACATCGATACCGGTACCGCCTATCTGGCCATCTTGCAGAACAACTACCTGGGCGGCATTCAGAACCCGACCTCACGCCGTTATGCGGTGATCACCGCATACAACGGTGGGGCTGGCAGCGTGCTGCGGGTGTTCAATAGTGACAAGGCCAAGGCGGTAACCATCATCAACAGCATGCAGCCTGGTGATATTTATCAGACTTTGACCACCAAGCATCCGGCGGGTGAATCGCGCCGTTATCTGGTGAAGGTTAACAACGCGCAGAAAAACTACCGGCGGAAGTAATCGCTGGTGGGAAAATACGGGGCTGGGGGGAGACATGTTTCCCCTCACCCTAACCCTCTCCCACAGGGCTGAGGAATCCCCAGAAAAAAATGAAAGGCACGATGAAGTGTGATCTACTGGTTGCGCTAACAAAACAGAAGAGACCTCATCGTGCCTTTACAAACAGTTTGCCAGAAAT